>JAIBAH010000102.1 GCA_019695295.1 Bacteroidia bacterium
CTCTATCCTTAGTGCTGTAATTGCTTATCAGTTTATGCCAACTAAACCGCATATCTTTATAAAGGGCGCTACTAATTATCTGGATTACAATAATTTAAATGTCGCTTAATCCATTATTCACGTTAAAATTATGACAAAAAAAATTTTAATCCTGTTTTTGTGGCTGCTTCCGTTTGGTGCATTTGCGCAGGTAGCCATTAATGTTTCGGGCACTATTACTGACCAAAGCACAGGTGCGCCAATTCCCAACCTTTCGGTAAATATTATGACGGACTCCAGTGGTTTTTTTGGGCCTTACAGTAATACCGTTACTACCAATGCAAGCGGTTTTTATACTGACACTTTTGGCCCGCCTTCTTCTCAGGGAGTAGTGTATGTTTCGGTATCAGACTGTAACGGAGTTTCTGTGGTTAATTTTTCTAACTATGCAACGATTCCCGGAGCAATTGCCACTCATACAATCAACATGCAAATTTGTGGTTCCAATCCGGGCGGTTGTACTGCTGCTTATTCCTATGTAACTCAGGGCTCTACGCTTACGGCTACCAATTTATCCACAGGCGGGTCACCCGGTGGCGGTTTTCAGTCTATATGGTCATTATTTCATTTGGTACCTGGAGGTACAAGCGATACCAGCTATCTGACCAATCCTGTATTTACCATTAATCCCAATGATCCGTATATGCTTTGTCTGAATATAATTGATTCAGCAGCAGGCTGTTCAGATACATTTTGTGATAGCATTGTTAATGGAGGTTCCGGAACTTCATGTGACGCCGCATTCACTGCTTTTCCGGCACCCAATACTGTCTGTACTTTTCAGTTTGACCTGATTCAGACGGGGGGATTTTCTTCTCTGTACTGGGATTTTGGAGATGGAAGCGGGCAGAGCGGAACCAATACTATCCCTACACACCAGTACTCTGCTTCGGGGGCTTATATGGTAGTTTGTATGCTGTTCGATCAGACAGGGGCAGTTTGTGATGCGGATACTACCATGATTACCGTAAACTGCGGAGGCCCTTTGATTAATTTTGTGGCAGGAAATGTAAGTAAACCTACTCCTGTGGGAAATATGCCTGCCAATGCAGAAGTGTACCTGATAGAATATGACGCTACCGCAGGAACATTAACCGCACTGGATACAGTATTGACCGATTCTATGGGAAACTACGTTTTCAACAACGTTTCTGCGGGGACTTACCGTGTAAAAGCGGCGCTTCTTTCCGGTGACCCGGATTATGCATCCTTCCTCCCGACTTATTATGGTTCCGTTCTGCTCTGGAATCAGTCTGTCAGTGTAAATCAAAATGCCAGCAATGTGAATATAGGATTACTTGCAGGAGTAAATCCCGGAGGTCCCGGATTCATCGGCGGGTTAATCTCTCAGGGGGCCAATAAAACTACGGATGTGGGTGACCCGATAGCAGACCTTACCGTTTTACTGACTGATTTTACTGATGGTCCTGTTGCATATACAAAAACAGATATTAACGGTCAGTATGAATTCCCGAATCTTGCTTACGGTACTTATAAAATCTGGGTGGATGCACTCAATAAGACCTGTACGCCTTTAATTGTAACGATTAGTGGTGCTTCTTCAGCGGTAACCAATGCAGATCTGGAAGTGAATAGTACTTATATCACAGCAATTTACAGTACAGATATTCAGAGTCATTTTGAAGTATATCCGAATCCGGCTCAGAATTTGCTCAATATCAATCTGAAAGATGACAATCGTCAGGAGGTTACTGTACAAATACTGGATATTATGGGTAAAACCCAGATAGAAACTGTGATTAACGATAAAAATAACGAAATCACTCTCGCTGCTTTACCTCAGGGTTATTATTTCCTTGTGCTAAAATCCGAAAACGGAAACTTTGTTCAGAAGATTTTAAAACAATAAATAAATGGTATCTGCGGGTAAACAAATTGTATTGCCCGCAGGTATTTTTAGTTTACTTTTCTGTTTCATTTTTAATAAAAAGGGATTCTGATTACTCCTCCTTCCATATTATTACAGGCTTGTATGCAGGGCGACCAAAAAGCGCAGTCTGCTCTCTATAAGCTTTGCTATCCGATACTCATGCGGATTGGGTGGAGGTACGAAACGGAAGATGGAATGGCGGCAGAATATGTAAACATTGCTTTTCTGAAAATTATTCAGAATCTCTCAAAATACGCTGAATCCGTTCCTTTTGAGGCATGGATCCGGCGTATTATGATTAATTGTGTCATAGACGAGTTCCGGAAAAATAAAAAATACAAAGACCTGATTGTCCGAAATGAAACGGGTGTATTTACCGATAATGATTATAGTGTTGACGTAAATGAAGCAGACCAATTGCTGAGTACGGAAGACATTCATAAATTATTGAAATTATTGCCTGAAGCAACTGCAAAAGTCTTTAATCTGTTTGTGTTTGATGAATATACTCATAAGGAAATCAGCCAGCTCCTGGGTATCAGTGAGGGTACTTCCAAATGGCATGTTTCTCATGCGCGTCAGGAACTCAAAAAGCATCTTGTAAATATGTTGAACCTTCAAAAAAAAATGGTGAAAGATGAAAGAATACCATAATTGGGAGGAGTGGATGAAAGACAAACTCGAAAATGAAGAGGTGGTTTTTCAGGAAGCTCACTGGGAAAATGCCCAAAGGTTACTCAATCAAAGTAGCCCGGATACCCGCAGGCCTCTGTGGAAAAGAGGCGCTATGGGGTTATTTCTCTTGCTTTTGCTTTCGGTGGTTGGTTTCTCTGTTTTTAAAAATGGATATTTTTCCGGTAATCAGAATACAGAATCGTTGAGTTCGGTCATGAAAACGGACATCCGGAGCGAGTACCCCGTTGAAAAGATAAATTCTGATACCGATAGAAACGGATTGGAAGAAAAGGTTTCTTCTGAAGCTACTCCGGGAAATGAACACAATATTGACCTCAAAGGGGTTAAAACAGGATTAGAAGAAGGGGCTTCTTCTGAAGCTACTCCGGACAAAAAAGAAACTAAAACTCAAACCATTCCGAATCAGGTGCTGTACGCTGAAACTATCCCGAAAACCAGTACAACTACTCCGCAAGGACTAAAAAAGCCGGAGGAAACGCTCAGCAGGAATCCAATACAGAAAAAAAGTATTCCATCCGCCCAAAAAGAAAAGAATACCCGTGTGGAATCCTACACAGCGAAAATGCCGGAAAATATAACCGGGAAAGTAGAAATCCCGCTGTCATCAGGAATGAATACGAATGTTGAAAATCGGATAGCATCAGCAAATGCTCCGTCTTCATACGAGGGAAAATCCATAAACACGGAACAGAACTCACCAGGAGTATTTCCTAAAGAAGCTACCTCACAAATATTGGACAGAAAGGCAAGTCTTAGTCCGGACAAAACGGCAGAATTAAGGGGACAATCCGGAGAAAAAGAAAATAATATTATGGTTAGTGTGAAGCCTCGTCCCCTCAATGTGACAGGAATTCATTCAGAATTGCCGGATTTATCGTCCGGGAAAGAGCTACTGACCGCACCTTCCGCAATTCCCGGAAAGAGTAAACGCAGGAACGGAGATTTCTACATTTTTGCCGGTACAAGTTTACAACCCCAATCACTGGCATTTTCACCCGCATTGGGGGCAGGCTATCGCCGGATGACAGGAAAAGGGTTCGGTATTACTACGTTTATAAATTATGCGGTAATCCGGAACTTCCCGAATATCACCAAACAGGTAAATCAGACTCAGTACGGACTGGGTTTTGAAAATACAGCCTATATTCTGACCACAAAATCCCTGCATTTTGCCGAGGCTGGCGTTGGCTTTAGCATTCCTTTCCAAAGAAATGAGCTGTTTGGTGGCATTAACGCTTCCCGTCTGATATATTCTGCAGCAACGCTGGAGGTTGTGAAGTCCAATAGTTTTGGCCAAAAAGGAATCACCTCCGAAAATGTATCAGGCTATACTCAAGGACTGGAAAAGTGGGATTTGGGAATTTCCGGTGGCTACGGATTTTCTGTGCTGAGGAATATGCAATTCAGGATGTCTGCTCATTATGGGTTCAGGGATTTAACGCAAAATGATTTTTTTGGAAATACGGTTATTCACAGAAATGCCCAGCTCAGAGCGGGAGTTTTATTCCGGTTTTAATCCAATAATATTTTAAAAAAGATGAAACTAATTAACCTGTTCATTCTCTCCGCTACTCTTGCTGCGATGTTTCTTCTGACGTCCTGCGGAGAAAATGTGTTGCCGGATCCCATTGACGGGGAAGTTCAGTATTATTTTGAGGGTAAAATTCAGGGAGAATCAGTGAAGTGGGAGGCCGGAAAGGAAACGTATTATATGTCGGTAAATGAGGTTTCATCGCCGTTTAATCCGGATATGACTTTTTTTGGAAAAATCAGAAAGCCCTCAGACAGTAACCGTAATGCAATCGAAATCTATTTTGAAAACCCGCTTTTGCACAATACCACTTCAGTGGACACCTTTTTTCAGCCCCGTGATTTCCTGTACAGACTGGATAATACTTCTTCCGGTAATGAACCGGTTATACTGGAAGCGAATGTGTCCGCTACAGGAACTACTTCCTACTCATGGGATTTCGGAGACGGAACCTTCAGTTCAACCCAGAATGTAGCCCATCTTTTTCCGAATCCCGCTCAGGAATATACCATAAAACTTACTTCCCAAACCACAAACGGACAAAATATTTGCAGCAGTGAGATAATACAAAAGATTACGCCGGAAAAGATAAATTGCAGAAGCGATTTTACCTATAATCCGGTGGGCAGTCTTGAGCGGGAAATTCAGTTCAGTTCGGCAGAAGATTTATACTGGGACTTCGGAGACGGCTCCCCGGAAGAGTATGGAAAGACACCTGTACATCTGTACTCGTCAAAAGGCGTTTTTACGGTCACTGCTCAGACAGATACTGGGCAGGCCTGTTACAGTAATATATCCAAAAATATACCGGTAGGAAATGTAGGAGGATGTGGCGTTAATTTTACGGTTTCTCAGCCTGTTTCCCCTCAAAATCAAAGGGTAACGATTGTATATAAAGATTCAGGCGGCAAAGTTTTTTCCTCCCGTAATGCCCCGCAACCGGTTACTGCTTTTTTTGCGCTGGTAAGTTCGGAAAACAAAACAGAAAATCTGCAAAAAATAAAAAAACTGACACTTGCTTTTACCTGTGAAGTAATCAGTAATGATGGCGAGAGGCTCCTCATCGAAAGCGAAAAATCAGTTTTTGCGGTAGCGATTCCCTGAAAAAGAAGAAATTATGAGGAGTTTTTGACTGTGATATGTCCCCTGATGTCAGTTTTAATCAAATCTTTATCAAGAAGATAGCGTAAGATATACTCTCTTTCTTCGGTGTTTCCAAGGGGGAAAGTATGGATAATATCACGATATAAAATACGGGGATTTTTGCGGATAAAAGCCATCATTTCCTGAATCATAGGATCTGATTGAGTATTTTTTCGTTTTTTTACACACACATCACATTTCCCGCATTCTGTCGCGTCTGTCTCTCCAAAATACCGCTGAATCATCAGGCTCCGGCAATCTTTTTGGGAAGAGATATATTCTTTAATCTTTTCAAACCGGTTTTGTGCCTGTTGTTTGAGGAATAGATACTTATTCCATTTCAGGTTGTTTTTGGTAAAGGCGTGCCGGGGTTTCAGAAAGGTAATCGTTGGGCTGTCAACCGGAGGAGAATAAAAAATCATCTTCAACTGTGCCAGACGCTGAAGTTGCTGTTCGAGTTGTTCCGGCTTCCATTTCAGGGCATGCATCCACACTTTGGGCTGAAAAGCCACTTCGTGCTGAAAAATAGCCCCACCCATATTTCTCAGAATCATTTCGGCAATGAGTTTCATGGAAGGAGTGTTTTTCTGGAAATCCACCCAATCTTCGGGACTGCACGCCGACTGAATATAACCGTAGTCTTCTTTTTCTTCCTTATAGTAAACAAAACCTTCCTGATGTAAAAGATGGATTACATTATACAAAATCCGGGGAGAAAGTTTGTTTTCCTGAGCATAACTTCCCACGTCAAAAGGCTGAGAAATATTTACTTCCCCTTCATTAGGAATATTATAGGCATTACAAAGGGATTTAAAATAACTTTCCATTTGCTCCCATTCCGGATACTTGTTTTTTACCCAACTTTCCAGCTCTGCGAGGTCCGCCGGATTATGAAAAGCAATTGCCAAAGCCGTTTTCCCGTCTCTTCCTCCTCTTCCGGCTTCCTGATAATAGTTTTCGAGGTCAGCGCAGAGTTGGTAATGCAATACAAAACGAACATCCGGTTTGTCAATCCCCATCCCGAAAGCATTGGTCGCGACAATAATGCGTTTGCTGTTTTTCATCCACTCATTCTGAATCCTGTCACGCTCGGAGTGAGTCAGCCCGCCATGATAAGCTGAAGCAGCGAGATTGTTTTCTTCCAGTATTTTTGCGATTCCCTCGGCAGCCTTCCGGGTACGTACATAAACTATGCCTGTTCCTGAGGTTCTTCTGGCAATTTCCAGAATGCGCTGCATGATATTTTGCTCTTCTTCAACGAAGTAGCGCAGATTTTCGCGTCTGAAACTTTGTTTAAAAATCACCGGATTATTCAGATGGAGATGCTGAATAATATCTTTTTGAACCTCGGGCGTGGCGGAAGCGGTTACTGCAATGACGGGAATCCGGGGCTTTATGGTGCGGATTCGGTGTATCTCCAGATAAGGAGGCCGGAAATCGTATCCCCACTGACTGATACAATGGGCTTCATCTACTACCAAAAGCGAAACAGGCATTACCGGTAAACGCTGAAGAAAAATCTGAGAAGTAAGTCTTTCCGGGGCCAGATACAGGAACTTATATTTTCCGTCCATTGCGCCCTGTAGCCTTCGGTCTATTTCATAATCGGGAAGGCTGCTGTTGATGTAGGTGGCATGAATTCCCCTTTTCTCCAGATTTTCCACCTGATCTTTCATCAGTGCAATCAATGGAGAAATCACGAGGCTCATTCCTTCAAAATACATACCCGGAACCTGAAAACAAATGGACTTGCCTCCTCCGGTAGGAAGTAGGGCAAAGGTATCCTTTCCGTCAATTACACTTTGAATAATCTCAGCCTGAGAAGGACGAAACATGTCATAACCCCAGTATTTTTTCAGTATCTCATGAATAGACATTTTTTTTCTCATTAATTTTTCCTGCTCCATATTTGTCTGATTTTCACCGGGATGAAAAAGAAAAGAATTAGGACACGGAAATTTCCCTGCTTTATCAGGGTAAATATACAACCTTTTTTCTGAAAAAGAGCGTTTCATATATAAAAAAGAGGCTCCGTTTTTTAGAAAAGGGTTTTCGATTTCGGTTTACTACCGGGGGTAAGTTCTCTATATCTGATATAATTTTTTTATTAGGAAAGAAGCCGTTATTTTGCATAAAAATAAAAAAATGAAAGGCGTGCTGATTGGAAAAGCCGGTAAATGGATTTTTCAGACTACTTTTGGAAAAAAATGGACTGAGGAAAAAGTGCAGCGGATACTTCGGTTTCTCGATTCCGGAACCACAATCCTGGACCTTGGCTGCGGAAGCGGGAATATCACCCGGGCACTCAGGGAAAAAGGGTGGAATGTAACGCCGGCAGATGTGGCGGATGTGAGCTTTCATGAAGATGTCAGGCCTGTGGTATATGATGGGGAGAACCTGCCTTTTCCGGATAATCACTTTCATACCGCTTTGTTGCTGACGGTTTTACATCATACGCATAATCCTGAAACAGTGCTGAAGGAGGCCGTTCGTGTATCCAGTCAGGTGATTTTGATAGAGGATATTTATGAAAATATTTTTCAGCAATATCTGACTTATTTTACCGATACCATTGTGAATATGGGGTTTAGCAGTATGACTTATCAGAACAAAAACGATAAGGAATGGAAAGCATTATTTGCTAAATCCGGCCTGAATCTGACCGCGGTTTCCTATAAGCGAGTACTTCTTTTTTTTCGCCAGGCTACCTATATTCTGATGAAAGCGTAATTATAGACGGAGGGATTTAAGCATAAATCCTCCCTGTAATCCGGTAAATATGTGATAAAAGCGTTTTTTTCGAGAAAGATTCGGGTCAACCCAAAAAAAAAGCCTACTTTTACTTTTCTAATTTTTTGCTGAATCAATATGCAGCTTTCGGTTATCATCGTTAACTATAATGTAAAATACTTTCTGGAAGAATGCCTTCTTTCTGTATTAAAAGCACAAAAAGGGCTTGATATAGAAATCATTGTGGTTGACAATCATTCTACTGACGGAAGCGTTGAAATGCTGAAAGAAAAATTCGGTAAGGATATTACGCTCATTGCGAATGAAGATAACCCGGGCTTTTCCAAGGCAAATAATCAGGGTATCCGGATTGCAAAAGGAAAATATGTTTTACTGCTGAATCCGGATACGATTGTAGGAGAAGATACCTTTAAGGTGTGCCTGGATTTTATGGACTCTCATCCCGAAGCAGGAGGATTAGGGGTAAAAATGCTGGACGGAAAAGGCAAATTTCTGCCGGAATCCAAGCGGGCTTTACCCACACCCTGGGTTTCTTTTTACAAAATATTTGGATTCTCGGCCTTATTTCCCAAAAACAAGCGTTTTGCGAAATATCATCTGACTTACCTCGACAAAAACGAAACCCACGAAATAGAAATTCTTTCAGGGGCTTTTATGTGGATGAGAAAATCTGTTCTGGAGGAAGTAGGGTATCTCGATGAAACCTTTTTTATGTATGGTGAAGATATTGATTTGTCGTACAGAATTATTTTGGGCGGGTATAAAAACTACTATCTTTCGGATACTCAAATCATTCATTACAAGGGAGAAAGTACCAAAAAAGGGAGTCTTAACTACGTGAAGGTTTTTTATCAGGCGATGATAATCTTTGCCAAAAAACATTTTCAGGGAAGTTATCAGACGCTTTTTATCATGATGATACAGCTTGCCGTTTATCTCAGGGCACTGGGAGCGGTCGGGTTCAGGGTATTTCAAAAGCTGGGGTTTGCATTGCTGGAGGGAATTTTATTTTATCTCTCTATTTTTTATATCAAAGAATACTGGGAAAAAAATATCAAATATATAGAAGGAGGCTATTATCCCCCTCAGTTTGACTGGGTTGCAGCACCAGTTTATACGGTGGTTTTTTTGCTTTTTCTGATTCTTGCAGGGGCTTATAAAAGGCCTTTCCGGATTCGGCCGCTGATAACGGCTATGTTCAGTGCATTTATTGCTATCGCTACGGTAAGTTATATTTTCCCCAAAATCAATTATTCCCGGGCTATTGTGGGACTTTCTTCCGTTTGCTCTTTGTTGATATCAATTACTACCCGGGGATTAATCAATCTGAAAGAAAAAAGAAACTTCTTCTTTACGGAAGCCGTACTCAAAAGGGTAGCGATTGTAGCGGAACGGGAAAACCTGGAAAAAATTACCGGTTTTCTCCATAAAGAATCAGATTATCCGGTTGAAATAGCGGGTTTCGTAAGCGAATCCGGTAATGACGAATGGCTCAATACCGTTGAGTGCCTGGGAAAACGGCAGCAGTTACCGGAAATTATCCGGATTATGGATATACAGGAAGTGATTTTTTGTCAGAAAAGTATAGAGAATAAAACCATGATTTACTGGATGGAAAAACTTTCTGCTCTGGGCATAGAATTTAAAACCATGCCTCCTGATGGCGATTTTCTGATAGGCTCTCAGTTTATTCAGGTTGCTGCTTCTATCCGGAAAATCATTTCTCCCCTGAGTCAGTCCAAAATTCTGATGCAAAAAAGGATATTTGATGGAATCGGAGGTTTTGCTTTACTCATATTGTTTCCGTTTACTTTCTGGGCTTACCGCAAACCGGTGGAAGCATTGAAATCTCTTTTTGCAATCCTTACCGGCAAAAACCACTGTGTTGGATACATTCACCCGTCTTCCCCTTCATTGCCTCCGCTCCGGCCCGGGGCATTATCTATGCTGCATCGCAATGCGCTTGCCGGCAGCCTGAATCCGGATATTCTCGACCATTATTATGCTCAGAATTTTACATGGGATATGGATCTGGAAATCCTGCTCAAAGGGTGGCGGTATATCGGAACGGTTGAAAATCCGGAACGATAATATGGGTGTTTAATCCGGACGGGTAAAAAAACGATACTCTCTCTCGGCATATCCGGGAAACCGAAGACTGTTCAGCCCGATTCTTTTGCCTGATAAAACCAATCTGCGTTCCATTACAAAAGGCTCAATATGAAGGGAGTTCTCCCGGGTAAAGATACTGGCGTCTGCTATTCCCAAATCATTCAGCACAGCATATCCGATAGTATCTATGATTTTATTAATAATCAGGGCGGGGCCGTTATAGCTTTCCCCCTCCGGAAACCTTGAAATTTTCCGGATCAGAATACCCCCGAATGAGGCTGTCCCTATGTTTCCGATGGTGATATCGAGGCCTTTTTGCTTTAGGTTTCTGTATTTTTCCGGATTTTTCAGCCGGTGAAAATACCACAGACCATTGAGTGCCTGACGCGGGTTTCGGTGAGTATAGCTGTCGGGGTGTGCGTCTGAGTAGAAATAGCACTCTAATTCGGTGATTCTGAATGCTTCATTTTCAATATAAAACAAAGAAGAATTGAGGAAAAAGTCAGCGATTCTTCTCAATTCTTCTTTTATCGAAACATCGGTATGATTCCGGGATATATTCAAAATCGGATTCATACCGGAATCATTAGCTATTCATGGAAAGCAGAAACTCGTTATTATCCATTGTATTACGCAGTCGGGATAACAAAAATTCCATTGCTTCAACGGTATTCATATCTGCGAGATATTTACGGAGAATATACAGTCGTTTTAAGTCTCTCATATCCATCAGCAAATCTTCTCTGCGGGTTCCTGAAGCCTGTACATCAATTGCGGGATATACTCTGCGGTTTGCGAGCCTGCGGTCAAGCTGAAGTTCCATATTACCGGTACCCTTAAACTCTTCAAAAATTACCTCATCCATTTTACTACCGGTATCAATGAGTGCCGTTGCGAGAATAGTGAGAGAGCCTCCCTTTTCGATTTTTCTGGCTGCTCCAAAGAAACGCTTGGGTTTATGCAGTGCATTTGCGTCCACCCCTCCGGAAAGTACCCTGCTGGAAGTAGGTGTTACGGTATTATGTGCACGGGCAAGACGGGTGATAGAGTCCAGAAGGATAACGACATCATGACCACATTCAACCAGTCTTTTTGCTTTTTCGAGTACTACATTTGCTACATGTACGTGGTTTTCAGCAGGTTCGTCAAAGGTAGAAGCGATTACTTCTGCGTTTACACTTCTCTGCATATCGGTAACCTCTTCCGGGCGTTCATCAATAAGGAGAATGATAAGATAAACTTCCGGGTGGTTTTTTGCGATTGCGTTGGCGATTTTTTGGAGTAAAATGGTTTTACCGGTTTTGGGTTGCGCCACAATCAGCCCTCTTTGACCTTTTCCGATAGGGGCAAATAAATCCAAAATCCGTAATGACATATCATCTTTCAGGCTTTTATCCACGATATTGAATTTTTCCTGAGGGAAGAGGGGGGTCAGGTGATCAAAGAAAATACGGTCGCGAACTTCTTCAATAGACCTTCCGTTGATTGTTTCAACTTTTAAAAGAGCGAAATAACGTTCTCCATCTTTTGGCGGGCGAATCTGACCAAAAACGGTATCTCCGGTTTTCATCCCAAACAACTTAATCTGAGAAGGAGAAACATAAATATCATCGGGAGAAGGGCGGTAATTGTATTCGGAGGAGCGTAAAAATCCATATCCTTCTGTGATTTCCAATACACCCTGATTATAGATTGCGCCTTCTTCGAGGGTGAGCGGCTCGTCATCGCGTCTTTTATTGCTGATGATTCTTTCCCTGTCCTGTCTTATGTCTTTCTGAGGAGCAACCGGCGGCAGGTTCGGTTTTTGTTTAAAGGAATTTTCCTTATTGGGCGGCGGCGGACTATTGTGAAATCCTTTTTCGCTTTGCACTTTTTCTTCATAATTAGTGGGTACGTCAACCCTTAGTGTCCTGCGGCGGATTCTTTTATTTAAACTATCTTCTCCTTCCTGTTTTTCTTCTTCCGGTTTATTTTCCAAGGGCAGTTTTTCGGGTTCCGGTTTGGGTAAATCTTTGATTTTTTCCGGTTCTTCGGCGACTACCGGAATAGAAACAGGAGGAGTGACGAAAGGAACTTCTTTTTTTGGGATTACTACTGCGGGCTCTTCTTTTTTCTTTTGAACAGAAGGGGTTTTCTTCACTAAAGGCTCTTTTACTGCGAGCGGTTTACGGGTAGTTTTTTTCTCTTTGGGTGCTTCCTCAACCACAGGTAGCGGAGAAGTATATGCTTCAGTTATATGTTCAATGATTTTTTCCTTGGTCAGTTTTTGTACGTCAGTAAGCCCGAGTTTTTTAGCGATTACTTTTAGTTTTGTGGTATCAAAACCATTTAATTCTTCGATGCTGTATTCCATAAATTTAATAAATTACAATTTTATATTTTTTTATATTGAGCAGTAAAAATAAATTAAGTATAGTTTTACTACTGTATGTCGGTTTTCTGTTTTAGCGTTAATCTGTTATGAATAAAAGGATTTAATATAACTTTGTTAAATAATCCTGTTTATTATTTTGAGAACTCTTTCTGACGATTATTCCGGAAAACGATTCTCTTTCCAATTGCTCTCAGGCATATCAATATAAATACATATATTATACATATTCTTTTCTGATAGACTGTAATCAGGAAATATATCTGAGAAATTCATTCTGTTATGTAGAAAGCAGAATTCAATTTGAAATAAACCCTGAAGTTTGAGTTGTTATTTAAGCCGGGATACTGGAAATAGTGTAGTATTTGGCAGTAATTTCCCTTTTTGTACAAGCACTCTGACGAGGGTGTAATATCTCAAAGATAAAACATAAATGATAACGACAAACACCCTAAAATATCAATGAAGCATAAAAATCCAGCAGTAAACGAAGTAGATTCCGATGATTCTTGTCATACTATCCGGAGGCACATACAATGAAAATGTCTTTTGACTTTTTTTAGAAGAGAAAACTAATCAGCTACTTTTTCCTTAAACAAAAGGCAGAATAAGAAAAACAGTCCAGCCTTCAATAACAATTATATTTTTCGAGTATTAAAACAGATAAATACTTGAGACTGCAAATTTAATGTAACAATTCCAATAAAAACAAATTTTTTATTTTTTTTTATGAATTTAATCAAAAAAAACATAAAATTAATCAATAGAACAGAAACTTTCAGCAGAAATAAGAATCAAAATTACAATTTTATCTGTAATCAACACTTCCTGAGTATGAAATTTTTTATTTTCCGGAAATAATGAGGATTAAATATTGAATCCATCACTCTTCCTGTATTCCCATTATTGCTCAGAAACTTTTCATTATAACGAAATGAATCCAGCAATAGTACCTACCGATATTGAAATTAATGAAGCATTCCGGTTTTTTATTTTCCGGAATGCTTCGAATCATTTATCTTATTAACGTTACCGTTGCGGTTTTCGTTTTCTTTTCGCCGCTGATACTGATGATTTCCACAGTAAAGACATATACTCCTTCCTGAACATCCAGGCCTTTGGTTTTACCGTCCCATCCTTCATTGATATTATTGCTTTCAAATATTTTCTGCCCGTCCCGATTAAAAATCTTCAGGTTAAATTTATCAGCAAAACTTCCTTTTATCAAAAAGACATCGTTGACATTGTCTCCGTTAGGAGTGAAAACAGTAGGGGTAAAAATGAAAGGCTCGAGGGCGCCACAGGCTTCATTCGATAAACTGATAGCCTTATTTCCGTTTTTCTCCACAGCAATAACCCTGTAGCAGTTTTTGGAAGAAGCAAACCGTACTTCATCATCCAGATAGGTCAGGGTAAGCGCATTTACGCTATCAATCGTTACCCATTGCTGAGCACCCTCGTTGAATAATTCAATACGATATCTTAAAACTCCGTTTTTCCACTCTTCATAAGGAGTCCAGTTGAGGGTAATAGCACCGGTCAGAGAAACCGCCTGCAGCAGGATATTTCTACCGCTTCTGCCCGCCGCCGCTACATTTCCGCAGCTGTCCAAAGCCGTAATCCGGTAGCGATGCAGGTTCTGATTTACATCAATATCGGTATCAATATATTCTGTAAGTCCGCCTGCCGGAACGGTGTTCAGGGGAGTAAATGTTCCGAGGCCGGATGTATCTCTTTCAATATTATAAAGAGATACATATTTTAGATTGGTTGGCCGGGCCCATATCACTTTCACGGAATTGTTGTTTTCGACGGTAGCAGTTGTAACGTGAATCAGGGGGTTCACTGCCGCTTCAGGGCTACGGGTCGTTGTATCACTCCAGCTGTTTCGTCCGGTACTTGCCTGAATCGCTTCTATACGGTAAGTTCTTGGATCATAACATCTTATTGTTACACTATCTGTAAAGGATAATTCCGGAGCATTCGCAGGAATTGTACCCAGAAGGGTGACATTTGTGGTATCATAATCCGTTACCCGGTATATTTTATAATTGCTTACATTGCCCGAAGACCATCCTGCATAAGGAGTCCAGGTAAGCTTGATAGCACCGCTGAGTGAAGAAGAGGATACATTCACCGGCCTGTGCGGAGTCGCCGGAGCAGAGCGTGTACCACATCCATTTTCAACCTGTATGGAATACGCATAATTATTGTTGTAGGCACTGACGGTATTGTCTGTGTAGTTAACAATATTTACATTGGTTTCGTATCCGATTGTATCAAAAATGCCTGAAAAATTGGTTTCTCTCAAGAATACGTATCTCACAAAATCTCCGGCAGTATTATTATATTTTCCGTAATTCAGGTTAATTACATTGTCTGAAGCAACGGAAGTACGCAATAATGCCACAGGCACCGGAGGTATATTTTCGATTACAGCAATATAATCATTGCGGGTAAGCGTGTCTTTACAGCCATTTGCGTCGGTTGCGATAAGTGTAATATCATAAAAACCCGTGGAGGTATAGGTCTCGCCGGTGGAAGAAGACGGAAAAGAAGACGTAAGCCCGGGTGTAACGCCGAGATTCCATTGAATATTGGTAATTGCAGCATCTCCGGGCTGAGTTAAGCTGGTAAAATTTACACTACCCGGTACACAGACAATGGTATCATCCGCTATAAAATCCGGGATAGGAGGATTCCATATAATTACAGAGTCGGAAGGCGGCATGAGTACGGTACAGTTCTGGTCATTTTTAACCTGAATCTGAGGATAATATACTCCTGGAGTTGCATAAGTAACCATCGCATTCTGACCGGTTACTGTATTGGGGGTTGCTCCACTGGCAATCCACCGGTATTCTATAATATTATCAGCAGAAGTATTTGTGGCCTGAAGGGAAACCGGCTCAAAAGGGCAAGCACTAGAGGGTGTAATATTGATGGAAGCCGTTGGACCGCCGATTGTAATCAGGTCGGTTTTGGTGATAGTATCCTGACATCCTGCCGCTGAGGTAATATATAATGTGGTCGTATATGTACCCGGTACAAAATAGGGGAAAGTAGGGGAATACTGAGAAGAAACCCCCGGGTTAAAATACCATTGACATGCAGTTAGCGGATCTACAATATGCCCTGAGTTTACTACCGGAGAATAAGTAGAGAATAGAGGTGGGCAGTTGAGTCCTGTATTATCCACAGTAAAGTCCGCAGAAAAGGGAGTGATTGTGATATAGCCGGGCAGTGTAATAGAGTCTTTACAGCCCAGATTGTCAGTAATCACTAACTGTATATCATAAACGCCATTACTTGTGTAAGTATAATTGGGGTTTGTAAGATTGGGTGCTTGCTGTGAAGCCGGACCAAAGTCCCAGTCATATACAAGTCCTGTACCGGGAATATCGGTAGAGGTGCTGTTAAATTCTACAGGGTTTCCTGTACAGTTTACAGGGAATAATGCGTCAAAAGAAGCCACCGGATTTCCGATTGTAACCATAGCCGGAAAAGAAGCGGTTGCAATACAACCGTTTGCGTCTGTAGCAGTAAGCGTTACGTTTTGGGCTCCGTCGTTGGTATAGGTGTGTGTAGAAGTTTGGCCACTTCCCGTGTTTCCATCGCCATAATCCCACTGCCAGGAAGTAATCGGGGTATTAGCCGGGAAAATAGAACCGATAGAACCCGTAAAGGAAACGGGAGGCATAGGAAAGCAACCCTCATCATCAGAAACCGCTGCATTAATCGTTGCGGGGCCTGAGATGGTAACGGTTTGATAAAAAGTATCTCTGCACAGAGCCTGATTTCCATTCACAATCAGCGTAGCGGTATAAGTTCCGGGGGTATTGTAAATATGGAAAGGTTGCGGCAGCAGGGAGGTATTATTCGTTTGTCCTGAAGCCGGGTCTCCGAA
>JAIBAH010000103.1 GCA_019695295.1 Bacteroidia bacterium
TTATCTATAAACGGGAAAACTTATCCCGCAGAAACCGGACTGATTACGATATTAAATCTCATTTTTTAAAGAATCAATATTTTTTATTTTTCTATATTATCAGAATTTCTTCGTTAATTTGTTCCTTAAAAACCTAAAAAAGGGATAAAAAAAAGCATGAAATCATTTTTTAGCAATGCTCTTTTCCTCCTTTCAAAAAAATCCTTCGTAAAAAATGTTTAAACGGAAATTTACAAAAGTTGAAAAGATTATTCTAATCGGAGTAGCCGGATTCGGAATATTTATTTTGATGTTTACTTTTTTTATGAAAAGAAAAAACAAGGATTTTTATATCCCTGAGGGGTTTACAGGCTGGGTCACTATCCGGTATGATATACCCGGAATTCCGCCGCTTCCCGAAAAAGAGGGCGCACTTCAACTCGTTATTCCCAAAAATGGAATCCTTAATACTTCCACCGCTTTCGAAGACGGCTGGAGCAGAGACCGGTTTTTCCGGTATGACTCCCTGAATAAAAGCATTGAAATTCCCAGGCATTTATCCCAAAATAATCAAACCCTTAAATGGATTCACTGGTACGAATCCCATATCCGTTCTCATCAGCAGTTGATTCCCGGACTAAAAAACGGAACCGATACTTTATTTTACGACGGAACCCGCATTATTAAGAAAGATAGTCTGAATGTACAGTATATCGAAGGCCGGAAAACAATAGAAACTTTTTATATCAGCAGCCAACCGGAAAATCTTCAGTATAATCCTCCGGCGAACCCGGATTCCGGTATTCTGGTACCCCGGCTAAAAAAACTTTTGACTGAAAAAGAAAAAAAATAGTAAATTTGAATTTTCATAACCAATCTTCCTTGTTTCGGATTCTTTGTATATTATAAATTTCACCCCGAATCATTCGGAATAATTTTTGATTAATGAGGATATCACGATAACTCAGGTGATTTAATACTGATAAATATGCAGATTTGTGATACTTATTTCGGGAAATTCATCTTACTGATATTGAGTTTACTCTTCCTCTATCCTTGTGAGGCTCAGGAACTTATACCCTACCGTAAGGGAGATAAATGGGGGCTTGCCGATACTTCCGGCAAAGTAGTGGTCAAGTGTGAATATGATGGAATCAGTTTTCCCGAAAATGGAATGATTTATGTAAAACTTAAAAATGAGACCGGGATTATAGATGCCTCCGGAAAAACTATTCTGGAACCAAAATATAAATCGGTTGGATATTTTCATGACCATCTTGCCTTTATAAATGAGAAGGGGAAATGGGGATATATTAATCCCAAAGGAGAGGAAGCAATCGAACCGAAATACGAACAGGCCGGAAACTTTAATCAGGGAATCGCGAGGGCAAAATGGAAGGGAAAATGGGGGTTCATTGATACCAAAGGAAAAGAAGAAGTAAAAAATGAGTATGAGTCTCTGCTTTTTATCAACAGTGATTTATACTTTGGGAAAAAAGAGGGAAAATGGGGGGCCTTCAATGGTTTTGCCAAAGAGATACTCCCGCCTGTGTATGATAGTATCGGAGCTCAGAACGGAGATTTCCGCCTGATTCAAAAAGATAAAAAATGGGGGTTATTCAAACATTACGGAGAAATTGTACTGGAATGTGAGTACAATGAAATCTCCTCATTTAATGAAACGTTTCTACGGCTCCGGCAATGGGATAAATACGGGTTGATGCATAAAAAAACTCAAAAAGTACTGCCATGTGAATTTACCGCAGATGCGCTTTCCGAAGTGGCAGAAAATGCTGATTTTTATTACTGGAAAAATGCAAATACCTCCAGACTAACCGATTTTACCAAAATGGCAGCCCCTTTAGGTCCGTTCTTTGCGGCTAAAAAGGAAAATAAGTGGGCGATAATGGATACAATGCTCAACGAAGTATATCCTTTTCAGTTTGACAGCGTGTATGTACTGGGGAATCATTATACCGTCAAAAAATTCGGGAAATGGGGAATCTATAACCCAAGAGAGAAAAAATTCACTATTTTCTGTCGTTTTACAGAGTTGAAACCCGATACTGATGGCAGAATCATCTCCCGGCTTCAGAATGATTACGGAATGATTGATACCTTTGGAAATATGCTTGTAGCCTGTATTTATGAAGAAGTACACTCCAAAGGTCCAGACTTGTTTCAGGTTTCCATGAACGGAAAATATGGATTAATCAATAGTCTGGGAATTCCGGTTACTCCCCTGAAGTACACCGAAATAGAAGATTACAATCAACAATACGCTTTTTTGCAGACAGGACAGAAAACGGGTTTGTTTGACTATCAGAACAAAAAGATTCTGATTCCGGCTATGTTTGACGCTGTGACTTTCTGGAAAAACAATATGATTGTAGTTCGTGAGAAGGAAGAATACGGAATCATGAATACAAGCGGGAAATGGGTAAATCATTTACAGTATTCCGAAGTCACCGAGCAGTACAATGGCAGACTTAAGGTAAGAAAAAACAACAAAATTGGCTGGATGGATAGTACCGGAAGGATGTTTATCCCCTGTAAATATGATTCAGCCGGAAACTGGTTTTCAGGAATAGTACCGGTAAAGTACAAAGGAAAATGGGGAGCAGTAGATTCTTTGGGGAGGGTAACTATTCCTTTTGAGTACAATGCAGTATGGCACCCGCTCAATGACGAAAATCCTGAGGAAATGCCGGATTCTGCCGAAGTGAGGTTTCGGGACAGATTTCCTTTACAAAAAGTATTCTGGGTAAAGGGAGGCAATCATTTGTGGGGGCTTTGCGGTCAGGATGGGAAGGAAATTATCAAACCCGGATATGATTCTATTTTTACCTGCCGGCTGAATCCGGATTTATACATTGTATCCTCTGCCGCTCGTTTCGGACTCGTAAAAAACAACGAAGAGATATTAGGCACTGCCTATAATGAATTGTATGAAACCAATAACGGATTTTTCATAGCGCAGCAGGGCACCCGTTTTGCATTAATCGCCTCAGATGGCAGCCCGATTACGCCTTTTAAGTATCAGGAAATCCAATACGTTGAAAATGACAAATATCTGTGGGTTTTATATGATGACCGACCCGGCATTATTTCCTTTAAGGGAAAAGAATTTTTTGAAAAAGGAGAAAAATCAAAATAATTTCATTAAATTTGCACTAAGATAAAATTTTTGCCCTTGCGTATATGGCGTAAAGGGCATTACTTTTGCAAAAAAACAATGGATATGATTACTTATTTAAACCGGGTATTGATTGTACTGCTGAGCGTTTTTATGTTGGGGTGTTCCACTAAATGGAACCCCAAAAAGTATCGTATGGTTGAAATAACGGATACCGGAGAAATTTATTCCACCCTCAATCTCGAAAAAAGAAATGACGCCGGGAAGTCTGTTTACCGGAAAATCATGATAAAAAAACGATGGGTGCCGGATTCCCTCTTTCGTACTATTTCCGGCCTCGCCAACGAAAACAAATGGCCTGCAGGGATGAGAAGTGCTCAACAAAGATTTGATAATAGTCAGAAAATGCGGAGAATAAAGGCTTATACTGCCATAAAATTCAAGGGGAAATATGTGTTGTATGTCCCGGCCAAAGAAAATAACCGCGAAAACAAAGACCTCGCCGCAGAATTACATACCGATAAGGACTTTTATATCATCATTGGGAAAAGAGGCGTAACCAAAAAAGACGAATGGCTAAAGGGCTACGAAAACTGGAAACGTCCGCCCCGCGCCAAAATCAGGGAAGAAGCAAAAGAGCCTCAGGCAAAACCCGCAGCTCCGGCACCGGGTCCCAAAAACCCAAGAGATAAAATGCCTCAAACCGTTTCACCGCCTCAGAATTCCTCTACCCCGGATGACCCTGACAACAAATAATTGCCCCAAAAGGAGGTTAACGCTAACGGTTAGCCTCTACCTGAATATGCAGCAATTGACAAAAATTTGATTTCCCGCTTTAATCTGTACATATTTGCAAAATGAACTGCGATAGTTTTTTCCTGAATGCTTTACCGAAGTTCAGATTACAATATATATGATTGAATTAGAATTATTTGAAATTGACCCTGTCAATCAGTTGAGATTACTGCATCTGATGGCCAGTTTTTTCGGGGCTTTATTTCTGATGCTCGTATGGTATCAGAATCAAAAACTTACTTTCAAAACAGAGCAGGACTGGGGCCTCGTTCTGATAGCCTTTGCACTGATTATGTGGTGCGCTGCTGACGCATATAAATTCCTGAGGGCAATCGATAAAGGACAGGATGACCTTATCACCAAGCTTTTCTCTACTTTCAACAATGGTTTTTTTATCGCTTCCCTCCCCTACTTCGATTATGGCTTCGAAAAACTCAAAAAATTGTTTCCCGTTTTTAAAAAAGGGACAACCTGGGCATTGTTTGTACTGCTTTTCAATATCCTGCTCATGCTCCTTTATACTATGGCCTGGGCACAAAACGAAAAGGAAAATTATTTGGTAAAACATTTTGACGTTTTTTACTCTATCCTGACCTTTATTGCGCTGGGATATGCAATTACCCGCTCCTTTCAGAAAAGACATCAGTACGGAAAGCCCTTTATGATTATGAGTATTGTGATTACAGTCCTTTCTGTTCTCCCTCAACTCGTTTTTTCGCCCTTTCTGAGTATCGTGCATAAAGATATTTTTGCGGTCATGCTCCAGTCTTCCAACGTAGCCCTGATTACCCTGCTGCTTGTACTGGCCCAAAGCTGGGTGGTGGAGGAAAGTATCAAGGAATGTGAACGCACAATCAGCAATCTTGAAAGTCAGAAATCAGCCCTTTCGGCGGAAATCGCAAACCAGCAGGCACAAATTCAGGTACTGAAGGAAACAATCCGGAATGAAGCCGTGAAAAAAGAATCTATCGCTACTGAAGAGATTACCACCGAAATTCCTCAGCGGGAAAAACTCACCAAAAGAGAAATGGAAATCCTGAAATGTATCAGCGAAAATGCCGAACAGACCTACGATCAGATTGCAGACAAAACCTTTATTGCTCGCAATACGATTATTACCCATGTTCGTAATATCGAAAACAAACTCGGTATCAGAGGCAAAGATGAGCTGGCAAAATACGCCAGAAGCCATGGAATTGCGTAATTAGTCATGACTAATTAGTCTCCTTCTGCAAATATCATTCATAAAAATCACCCTGACTAATCAGGGCTGATTTGTTTTATATGCCGTATATTTGTATAAATTTTAATCGTCAAAGGGTATTCATTGCGCCCTCAGTTCAGAAAAGGCAATTTATCTGTAAATCAATATCAATTTATATGAAAAAAGTATTTTTGTATGTTTTTTTTCTTGCTTTCAGCCTGTGCGCTTTCAGTCAGAGCACCTGTCACGAACTTACCCGTAATGGAGTAAAGTCGCTTGGAGAAAAAATCGGAAAATATGCCGGCAACGGCTCTTCTGCGGGTTCGGTTTTAGGAGAACTTATCGGCGAAGCGGCAGGAATCAGAATTTCAGAATGGGTCTGCAATACCGGCACTGAAGAAGCCTCCCGTAATGTAACTCCTAAGGGTGAAATTAGCCTACCGAAATCAGAGTACTGGATTAATACCGGTAAACAATATATTTATGAGAAATCCATATCCTTTTTAATTTCATCAGAGAGTTAAAAACATCGTTTCATTATCAACCTTATCGCATCATCCTTCACCTTCCGTACACAACGGAGGGTGTTTTTTTTTATTTTTCACGCAGGTTTTTTTTTATTTCACGCCAAACCACGGAGGTCGCAAAGAGAGAGGAAGTTTTCGCCTCATTCGTAGGGCAGGCGTTAACGCATATCCTATGAATCAATGAGTTACATTTTTTTACATTAACAACTCATCGCGTTTTGAGTATAGCGACTTTGCACTTCTGTGAGAGACCCATGATTGGAAAAAATTCTTTCTTTTTTGTAACTATTTCTAATTTTTTTCGTAAAAAAACTAAATATGTTTGTATAATTAAAATAAAAGTGTTTAATTTGCACAAAATAAATACAAAATAATGGCAAAACATTGGCATATTACTTTTCCGTATTCTATTATCATTGAAGACAAACCGGAGCTTGCAGCAGAGTTTGAGAAAAAATTCAAGGGTGATTTTGTGTTTGAAAAAGCCCTCGAGTATCAGGAAATTACTCCGATTAGTTCCGGGCATTCCCTTACATTTAAGCGCAGGGATTTATTTTATCAACTGGCGCCCGGGCTTTTGAAAGAAGAATTTCTGGTTTTTTATCGTTTCCTGCTGTATGAATTCCGGAAAATGTACGGAGAAGATTCCCGGAAAATGTTTTCTCATTTTTTTGAAACGGATTTTCTGGAGGATTTCCTGAGAGAAATGGAGGATTTGAACTGTCAGGGATTTGAGCTGGGTTGTGTGGAGAAAATCCATCAGTTACCCTCCAATTATTTTTTGCATTTTGATACGATTCATCCTCAGAATGTAGTGGAAGGATATCCTCTTAATCTGTCTTTTCAATCCAGAATGGAAGTAGTGTGTCTGATACATTCTTACGAAGAACTCAATATGTCTCCCAAAGAAACGATTGCATTCCACAATTTTACGGATTATATCAAAAATAAGTCTCTGGAAAGATTCCGTCTTGCAAAATACTTATTCACAACCGGATACTGACCAAAAACCCCGGCACGCAGAATGGTATGCCCCGAATAAAGAATCATACAATACCTTTCCCTGTACCCCTTCAGGGAGAATAAAATACAGGCTTAAAAATTTAACTGTTCATTATACTGTGATGATAATAAAGGTTTGACCCTTTTAACAGAGAAAAGTAGTGTTCATATACCCCCTCCTTTGACAAAGGCTTTCCGTCGAGAGATGAGAAAGCCTTTTTGTGTTTTATTGTCCCGATAAGTTCAGGATTTTCATGCCTTTTATCTCTCTTTCAAGATTGGAAGCAATAATAAGAATCCGGTTTTGGCGATACTCCTCAATCAGAGAGAGCATAAAGATTGCGTTTTTTTCGTCCATATTGGAAGTGGGCTCATCCAGCAAAAGGATATCCGAATGGGAAAACAAGGCGAGACCGAGTTTTACCCTTTGCAACATTCCGGAAGAATAAAACCTCAGTTTTTTATCCGCGTGCTCTTCCAGATTCAGGAGCGATATGATTTCCGAAGGATTGGGAAGCAGGCATTTTTTGAATTGAAAATGAAGATTAATGTGTTCGCTGAGATTAAAATCCGGATAAATCATAATCTGAGGGCCTGTCCAGCTGATATGCCGGTACATTTGCTCGTAGGGTATTTTTTTTTCGTTCTGAATATAATAGCATTTGCCTTCGGAAGCCGACATTTGCCCGGCAATAATCCGCATTAAAGTAGATTTTCCTGACCCGTTTGTACCGGTAAGCGCAAGGGAATCCCTTTCCTGAAGGCGAAGTTCCACATTTCTGAAAAGCCACCTTCTGTAAAATTTTTTCCCTGTATTTTCGAGTGTGAGTGAAAACAAATTGTTTATTTTAATTTTTCAATCCATTTTGTAGTAGAATACCCTTCCACAAAAGGAAGAATTTCTACTAATCCACCATTCCGGATTACTGGTTCGTATTCGGGTAAATCTTTGGCTTCATAATCTCCGCCCTTGGTATAAATATCAGGCTTCAGCCATTCGATTATCTCCGAAGCCGTTTCTTCCTCAAAAACAATGACTGCGTCCACACTCATTAATGCAGCAAGCATAAAGGCTCTGTCTTTTTCGGGATTGACCGGGCGGGAATCTCCTTTGAGTTTTTTCACTGAGTTGTCAGAATTGAGACCTACTATCAACTTTCTGCGTCCTTTACTTGCCTGTTCCAGATAAGCAATATGTCCGGGATGGAGGATATCGAAACATCCGTTGGTAAATACAATTTTATCGCCCAGAAACCGCCAGATATTTACTTTATTCTGTAACTCTTTTTTGTTAAAAATCTTTGACTCAATGGTAAAATTTTTCATTCGGCCTGATGGGTTTAGTGGTTTTACAGATTCCTTTTCAACACGCCGGAAGGAGTATATTGCATGATATGAATCGCCTGATTGTCAGATTGTCCGCCAAAGTCGAAATCCAGATGCAATGCTTTTACCCTTGGGTGATTTTTCACAAATTCGTTAAAGCCTCCTTTGGAAGGACTGTATTCATCCAGAAGGGTTAACAGGAACTTCCCTAAATCATACCCTCTGATATTGGTTTCGGTAGGAGCTAATCCGTATTTTGCCAGAAATCCGTTGTAGAATTCCGCATAACTTCTGCTGTTTTCATCCGGAAGGTAAGAAGTGCTAAAATAAATTCCGATTCTTTCCTTGAGTTCTCTGTCCATCGTATAAAAGCTCTCAATATCCGGAGATGCAAAAATCTTAATGCTGCTTGCACCCAGATAACTCAGAATCAGGCCTACACTTTCCTCATTACTCATGGGGATATACATCGCATCACATCCCTGATTTTTGATACCGTTCATACAATAGGGAATCTGACCAATGGCACGCTGATAGAGAGAATCTATCTGCATAGGTACAACCTGACCGCCAAGTTCCTTGAATCTTTTCTCAAAAGCATTGGCCATCTCCACGGTAACGCTTTTTTTATCGTTCCAGACAGCCACTTTTTTTACCCCTGTGATATTGAAAGCATATTCTGCCATTTTTTTCCCGTGAGTAGCGGCAGCCGGGCGGGCAAGCACCACCTGATTTTTTTTATCAGCGAGCTGAATCGTAGGGCTCAGCGGAACAATCTGTGCTACTCCTTTGCTTTCTGCCCAGTCTGCAAGTACCCTTGACTGACGGTTAAATACTTCTCCCACAATCACATCCGGATACAGGTCTTCCAGTTCTGCCAACTGTGCTCCCAGAATCTCATTGTCTCTCTGTGTATCAAATATTTTCAGATAGATTTGTTTGCCTGAACCATTATTGTGATCGTCCACTGCTTTCAGGAATCCTTCTGTGAATTCGAGCGCGACCTGACTTTTCATCGGAACCTCCCTGAGGGATGCCACATCTGTATTATCAATATACAAAGGCATAAACAGACATACTTTGGCTATATCTTTTTCTACTGCCTTGGGGGGAGTTTTTTTCTCCATCATCAATACTTTCAGAAAGCCGGATTCTTTTCCGCCGGTTTTCAGGTGTTTTTGAATCAAGACTTTCGCTTCGTCTCTCTTTTCTTCCTGCACTAAACGATAAGCGGCAGCTTCGCACACTTCCTGCTTGTATTTCGCATCCACCTTCTCAAAAACCTGAGCACCGATTTTACCGGTAGCCTTATAGAACAAAAAGTGTTGTACCGCAGCATGACACTCTTTGGATACATCTCCGTCTATTAACTCATCATACAACTTATATAAATCCACACAAGCCTGAACAAGTTCTTTGTCTGAAGTGCTTTTTAGTCCCAGCAGAGCCATATGATACCGGGCGTCTTCGGTATATTTGGATAAAGGGTATTCTTTCAGGAGAATATCAAAATACTGACGGGCATTGGCATAGTCTTCCATATTATAATAAGATAATCCGGTCATATAAATTGCTATGGTAGTGGTTTGGGAATAATCCCGGATCATTGCGTCTTCAAACATCCTGAGAGCCTGTGGATAATTGGTGTTTTTCATATACCGTTTACCCAGATTTATAAGATCAAGTGCCCCCGGATCTTTGGGGATACTTTGAGAAAAGCCCGGAAAAAATAAGCCTGTTAATATTACTAAAAGAATAAGTTTTGTTTTATTCATAAACTGAAAAATAAATTAAGCCCCAAAATTGATATTTTTCGGGCATGCATGCAAATTATAACGCCAAAACATCCAATATATTTTTTGTTTTTTTTCAAAATCAATAAAAATCAGGCGGTAAATCCCCTACCAGCGACTACTTTTCCGGCTTCTGTATCGCATAACCCTCATCAGATATACACTCAGTACCGAAAATATTTCCAGATTGTACCGGGCAAGTGAGGCAGGATTCATGGAGATTTTCCCTTCTTTTTTCAAAAATCCTACCGGGTCTGATTCACAAAACACCTCTCCGTCCTGATTTTCCCACTGATAACTGACAAAAGGAAAAATCCCTTTTGCCCTGAAATGAAATATTTCCCCGGGATACAGGTAACGGAATCTGACATCAATTTTCCGCCCAAAAAACGAAAACTCCATCATTCCGATTTCTTCATTTGTAATGGAATCAAAAATGGAGTACTCCTTTCTGCCAAACTCTTTGGAAGGTTCAAGATGCCAACGGATATGTTCTGTGAATACCACTGCATACAAAGAACGTTTTTTGCGGAACTGTATGCCGCCAATCCGCCGGTTTCCATGGACAAAGTCAAACTCCGGAGTACGGGACCCGGATTGTGTACAAATCATCAGATGCGGTTGAATCAGACTCATTGAGCGAGTTGTTTTATACTTATTGAGTACTACTGAAACGGCAAAGTTATGGTTCCTGCTTCAATTCTCAAAAAATAATCTCTCTTTATTCACTGATTCCGGAAAAACTGAGCATACAGGTCTGAAAAAGATAATATTGAAAGTGAAATTTAGTTTCAGAAAAATTTGCCGGCCAAAAAAGATTTAATACTTTTGCAGACTAAAAAGATATTAAAAGTTTTAATATGAAACCGACACTACGTCAAAAAATTACATATTCGTATGAACAGTTTATCGGAAGAGGTGGCTCCGGAATATTCTGGAGTTTACTGATTTTGTTTCTGTTGGGTTATATTTTTGTATTTGCGCTCAGAATATTGCTTCCTGAGGAATCCAGCGGTTTTATGACCGGAGCATGGAGAACACTAAAGGAAGTCATGGACCCGGGGAATGTGAGTCTGGGTGACGGCGAATCCTTTCTCTCCCGGCTGGTTACTTTTGTAGGGGTGATTATAGGAGTAGTATTGTTTTCTATGGTGATTGCCTTTATCACTACAAGCATAGATACAACCCTCATGGAGGTACGAAAAGGCCGGGGGAAAATATGGGAAGAAGGACATACGATCATTTTGGGCTGGAATGAAAGAGTACTGGATATCATTCAGGAACTGATTGTTGCCAATGAAAGCCAGAAGTCTGCCTGTATTATCATATTGGCAAACGGCATAGATAAAGAGGTAATGGATGATGAGATCAAGAGCCGGATTAGTGACTTTAAAACCACCAAAGTCATTACGACTCCCGGTTATCCTGCTTCTATCAGCGAGCTGAAAAGAATTCAGGCCGGGAAAGCAAAATCCGTTATTGTGATGGCTCAGTGTTCCGGCAATATCAGTCAGGAAGACAAAGAGCTTTCTGATAATCTTGTACTGAAAATCATTATGGCACTGCGCACATTTAAAACGGCTAACCCTGACTTTGCGATTATCTCCGAAATATTCAACAGCGATAAAAGAGCCTTGATTTCCTATTTTGAAGATGATTCGATTGTAGCGATTGACAGCTGGAATATGCTGGGTAAACTCATGGTGCAAACCTCTCTGACCGGCGGGCTTGAGGTTGTTTATGATGAGCTTTTCGGGTTTGATGGCAGTGAAATCTACTTCTACAAAGCCGATTGGGGAGATATTGCTTTCAGAGACCTTGCGTATCATTTCCCGAATGGAATTCCGTTAGGGATTTTCAGACCCGAAGAAGGAAAACCGCATAGCGAATGTATCATGATTCGCCCGGATAAAAACACGAAAATGCAAAAAAATGATGAATTATTAATCCTGAGCGAGGATGACTCCCTCCTTAAGTTCAACCCGGAAATCATTGTTCATCCTCATACACTGGAGCTCAATAATAAAGTCCTGAAAAACAGTGATAAAAAAATCCTGATGATGGGGTGGCATGAAGTATCTGAGATTTATATCAATGAGGTATCTGATTATCTGGATGATGTGGTTTTTGATATAATGATTGCGAGTCCTGACGAGGAACTCATTGCACTGATTGAATCCCTGAAGACTGAAAATGCCCATTTCAACATCCGGCTGATTGAAAAAAATCCACTTGATCTGGAGGATTTAACAGCAGTAAATCCGCTTTCTTATGATATCGTCATTATTCTTTCTCAGGATTCCCATAATCACGACCCCGAAAAAGTTGATGCCGACACCCTCATGATTTTATTACTGCTAAGAAAACTGTACAAAGAAAGTGGAAAATCGAAAGATGAGAATAAAATTATTACTCAGCTTTTAAATTCCGAGAACCAGGAACTGATACAGCAAACGGATGTGGATGACTTTATTATCAGCAATCGTTTGATTACTAAAATTCTGGCTCAGCTGAGTGAACAGCCCCGAATGAAATGGGTCTATGACGAGTTATTCAAGGCAGAAGGCAGCGAAATCTACATCAAACCGGCGGATTTATATTTCACTTCGCTTCCGGCCACAGTTCCGTTTGCAGATATTTTAGCGTTAGCTTCTCAAAGAGACGAAATCTGTTTGGGATACCGTCTGGGATCAGGCTCTCACAACCCTGAATCTCATTTTGGCATTAAGCTAAATCCCGATAAAAATCAGAATGTTACTATTTCTCAGGGTGATTACCTGATTGTGGTAGCGGAAAATGAGAAGTAGAACATAAACTATAATTACTATCAAAAAACGGTATTTCTATTATGGAATATCGTTTTTTGGTTTTTAAAACGGATTAACATGGATTCATCCTTTCACATCGGCTGTAAAACAAGAAACCACAAAAAACATATCTCACGACATATTATCTGTGGCTCATATTAGGGTTACGCAAAGTAAATAAGTAATTTTTATATAACCAAATATTTTTACACTTTTAATCAAAAATCTCAGGTTCACGGTATTTATTTCTCTTTTTTCTTAGGAAGAATCAGAAAAAAAATTAATTTTGCCGGAAAGATTTAAATTATAAAAACTATGCGGTATTTCATTTTATGTATTCTCATTGTGGTTTTGTCTGGATGTAAAACAGGGGGGAATAAAGAGGCCTTTCAAAAAGAAGTGCAGTCCTTTCTGGATGCTTACAATCAGCAGTATCAAAAATTGCTTACGGCTTCGAGCGAAACCCAATGGACGCTGAACACACACATCGTGGAGGGAGATTCTTCGGCAAAAATAGCCTCTCAAAAAGCGGAAGAAGCATACGCAGCTTTTACCGGAAGTAAATCTGTCATTGAAAAATCCCGGAAATACCTGGAACAAAAAGAAAACCTTTTACCCTTGCAGGAAAAGCAACTTAAAGCGATTTTGTTCATCGCAGGCAATAACCCGGAAACGGCTGCCGATGTGGTGAAGAAAAGAATCGCAAAGCAGAATACACAAATCGAAGCTATGTACGGATTTAAGTTCATGATGAACGGGAAAGAAGTTACCCCCAACAAATTAGATGATATTCTCAGGGAGTCCAAAGATTTAAAAGAGAGAACTGCTGCATGGACGGCCTGTAAAGAAGTGGGTAAACCGCTAAAAAACGGATTGGTGGAACTGAGAGATTTGAGAAATCAATCTGTACAGGCACTCGGTTACAAAGACTTTTTTGATTATCAGGCTTCTGAATATAATCTTTCTACTCCTGAACTGCGCAAAATCACTCAGGGAATGATTTCCGACAGCTGGGAATTATACAGAGAATTACACACCTGGGCGAGGTATGAGCTGGCAAAAAAATACAATCAACCCGTACCGGAATATCTTCCTGCAGACTGGCTTCCTAACCGTTGGGGGCAGGACTGGACAGCTATGGTGAATGTGGAAGGACTGGATATTGACCCTTTCCTCAAAAAACAAAAACCGGAATGGATTACGAAAAAAGGGGAAGAGTTCTACCAAAGTATTGGTTTTCCGGCTCTTCCTGCTTCTTTCTGGGAAAAATCCAGTCTTTATCCGGTTCCGGAAAATGCCGGATACAAGAAAAATACACACGCTTCTGCATGGCATATTGACTACGACAAAGATGTGCGTTCGCTGATGAGCGTGGAAACCAATACGGAATGGTGGGGAACGGTACTGCATGAGCTGGGACACATTTATTATTATATGACGTATAGCAACAAGGATGTGCCGGTGGTTTTGAGAGGGGGCGCAAACCGTGCGTATCATGAGGCTTTAGGGAGTATGATGGGATTGGCTTCTCTTCAAAAGCCTTTTCTGAACGGATTGGGAATGATTGAAGGAAATACAACCTCCAATGATACCATGATGATGATGAAGGAAGCATTAGACTTTGTTGTGCATATTCCCTGGGGAAGTGGCACTATGACAGAGTTTGAATATCAGCTTTACAGCCAGAATTTACCTAAGGACAAATTTAATACCGCATGGTGGGATTTAGTAAAAAAATATCAGGGAATCGTGCCTCCTGCTGCAAGGGGTGAAGAATATTGTGACGCTGCCACCAAAACGCATATCAATGATGATGCCGCTCAGTATTATGACTACTCTATGTCCAATGTGTTACTCTTTCAGTTTCATGATCATATCGCAAAAAATATTCTGAAACAAGACCCGCACGCCACGAATTACTGGGGTAATAAAGGGGTAGGTGAATTTCTCCAGAAAATCATGTACCCCGGCGCAAGTGTGGACTGGCGCGAGCATCTGAAGGCTAGCATTGGCAGTGACTTCAGTGCAAAACCGATGATGGATTACTTCTCCCCTCTTATGGCCTATCTGAAAAAAGCCAATCAGGGAAGAACTTATACGCTTCCTGAAAGGCCGGAATTGAATCCTTAATTCAGGTGATTTTGTATTCCGGAATCTAACGATAAAACCTAATCAGGATATTTTCTGTTTTCTTTGTATCAATTAAGAAAAGTATGAAAATCTCTTTTAGTCAATGGGAGTACGATAAGATTGAATCTTTTAGAAAAAAACAGTTACACAGGGATTTCTCTTATCCTTTTCCGCTTATTACGCTGAGCAATCAGTCTGTAAGGGGTTGGAATAGGGATATTGAAAAAGCGATGGTGGGAAAAGGGGAGCCGGATTTTCTTTTTTTCAAAAAACAATTGATTCATTGGGAGCAGTTTAATACGGGCTGGACGAAAATCCTGACCCCTGAACCGGCTCATGAAGGGCAAACGGTGGTAGTGATGGTCAAAACGCTGGGAATCTGTTTTTATAATACCTGCCGGGTTGTAAAAATCATTGATGAACCCAATCGATTTGGAGTGATTTACGGAACTTTGCCCCGTCATGCGGAAAAGGGGGAAGAATTGTTTATGATAAGTGTTGACGAAAAGGGGGATGTCTGGTACGAAATAAAGGCTTTTTCCAGACCCAATTACGGATTTATCTGGTTGGGGTATCCTTTTTTGAGGTATTTACAAGAGCGGTTCAGGAAAGACTCTGTAGGTCGTCTTCAATCGCTAAGTCCATCTTAATGAGTCCGAGATAAAAAGGGATGCTTTTGTCATTTTCCCGAAAAATGCTTCGTTAAAAAATCAGCTTCATGCTTCCTTCACTTCCTCCCACACCCAATCCTGAATTCCCCGGTTTTCGTTGGGGAAAAACCCAGTTTATTGATTGATATAGTCATTGGTGTTCATATTCTCCTCCCCAAAACCGCAAAAAAGAATCTCTTACTTCCCGGTTAGGGTAATCCAACTGATAGCGTTTTTCCTGCCTTACCTTTACTGTAAGATACCCTGTCTGAAACAAAAGAGGTACGGGATTTAAGTTTCTGATGTCAGGTACATCAAATACATCCTCAGTTACCCAGATATTTTCTAAATTATATTGAACATTCGCTGAAAGCAATTTAATCAAAAGGGTAGGCGTACCCGAAGCAAACCAATGGTTTTTGTAAGTCATTTCGGACATAAAAAGCAAAGTAGAAAAGGGAGCATATACTTTTGATTCTCCATCCCAGGAATATCCGTTGTACCAAACTTTGATTTTTTCCACACAGTCAGCGTAACTCAATTTGTGTTTTTGAGCAATTTCTCCGATTTTCTCAGGAAAATTTGATTCCAATTCTGCTTGCGTATAACCACAAATCGTTCCGTATTTGGAATTAAACGAAATATCCACCACATTATTCAGCACAGAAAACAAAGATACCTTTGCAAAACGGGATATTCCCGTTACAAAAAAGAAGCGGATATGATCATCCAAACCCTTAATCACAGAATAAAACTCCCGTAATGTTTCCCGCATTTCATCGGCTTTGTCTAACTCTCCTTTTTCTAAATAATGTAAAATTGGATGGTCGTATTCATCTACTAAGATTACTACTTTTTTGCCGGTTTTGGTGTGGAGTTGGGCGCAAACATCCCCAAAGTGTAG
>JAIBAH010000218.1 GCA_019695295.1 Bacteroidia bacterium
CCTCCTTTTCCCCCTCCCTCGGAGGGGGGCAGGGGGGTGGGTAAACCCAGGGGGAAGTGTTCAGAAGTGGGTAAACAGCCGTTTATTGCACCCTCACAGCCAACTCCCCCCAAAAAAATCCTCCCATCCCAAAATCCCCGGAATCCTAATTCAGACAATCCCTACTTCCTGAAATCACAATCCGTTTCACACTGATCCCCTCCTTTTTTAAGGTAAGCAGTAACGAAATTAGTTTGGCGGGAGGCCATTCTAAAAGTAAACACCACGATAAGTTCCTGATTAGCGTAATTTTTGCCGGAGATTTTCAGGCAGGGCTCTATTTTGCCAAAATCCTGATAGCGGTTTTTGCAGCCGTATAAATCCAAGGTTTGGAGGGAACCGTTTTCGATAGCATGATAGATATCCTGTATTTTGATTTTCCGGCAATTCAGCCGGCAGCGGAAATGTTGGGTAGTCATTGTATCAAAAGCAGTGAAATACGATTTCCAGCAGGACTCCACCGCCTGACGGGTTGCCTCTTCCCCCTTGAGCGTACCCGGATCCGGGCAGTGTTCCGGAGGCGGAGTAGGGGAGGGCGGTTGCTTTTTCCAATTGTTATAAGCAGCAAGCAGCAGAAAAAAAAGAATAAAAACCCCCGCCAGCCTTTTCAGATTCTGCATTCTTTTTGCATCCCACTCTCTTTTATCCGATAATTTGATTTTGTTTTTGGATGACATAATAACACTCATTGAAAAATTGAACAGTAAAGAAACAGAGAAAACCAGAAACCTCCAAAAAACACTCAGAAGAATCCGGAATAAGTAAGCGTAAACCCTAAACACAAGAATCCATCCAGTTATTTTTTGCCCGTTCCTTATTGTTTTACAAACTTCTCAGAAAAAACCCCTCCGTTTTCGTCTTTTATCCGGATAATATAAACCGAAGGCGGCAGCTTTTCGACATTGAGCGAGAACGCCGGACGATTATCAGGGCTTACAAAAACCGGTTTCATCAGAACCTGACCGAGCTCATTTACGACTTCCGCATAAATACTTCCGCTTACCGGCTGATGAAGCTGAATCGTCATCCAGTCTTTGACCGGATTGGGATACACAGACACAAAACCCGCCTTGCTGGCAGAAAGCCTTGCCGAAACAACAGGGCTGTACTCCATTTCCCCAAAAACATTCGTTGTAATCACTCTGTAATAATAAGTAACCTCCGGAATTACAGAATAATCCTCATACACAAACGGAGTAGCAATATCATGATTCGGAGGACACGGAACCTGCCCAATACCTGCGAAACCCTGTGACCCGTCAAGGCTTCTTTGCACCACAAAATGACTTAAATTGTCTGAATCCTGCACCAGCCAATTCAAAAGAATCCATCGATTATCCATCGGCTCAGCATTCATTTCCATCAAAGCAGTAACCGGTAACGGCATTGCCGGCTCAACGAGCGTAAGTTTTTCATTCCCGTACAACTTCAGGAATTTCAGGATTTGATATTCCGGTTCATAGACGATACTGTCCCCAAACTCCGCTTCAGTATAGGCAGTGCTTACGCCGTTACGCTCAATCAGCACATAAAAACCGGTAGCCGGGACATAGGACTTATCAATAATCACCTCAAGCTGAAGTTTCGCATTGTCAGGGATTGGCTTTACCGCCTGAAAAGTCTCACTTACCGGATTAAAAATTCCGGGTACACTGGCAGGACTTCTCATAGCAGTGATACTTTGGGTACCAGTATATTTCACCGTCATCCAGCTACCCATATATTTCACCGAATCCCCCGCAGAGAAAGGCAAAGTATGACTTACAGTAAAATTCGGTCTGGGAATTGCCGTTAAGGATAAAACCGTATCCCCTTCAATCAGGAACCGTTCATTCTCATATCCAAATCCCGTAAAAGTCAAATCATACACTTCTGCCGGAAGGGTAAAAGTAGTGCTTCCCGTTATCGTTTTAAACGGATGTCCGTTTAACAGCAGCATACCCTTGGCAGAGGAAGTATTATTAAGCGTAACGCTTATCGTATATCCGGAAAGCGTAGGAATATAATAAACATCCTTGTTGATATAAAAAGTGTCAGTGGCATTAAAATAAGCAAAATCAATGAGATTCAGCCCGGTATCCAAAGGCGCAAAATTCACCAGCGTATCCACGGGAGAATACACCTGCGTTTCAAAAAAAGCACCGTTTTTCCCGATCATATACCCCAGAAAATTCTGTCCCGACACATGAATGGCAACAGAAGGACTGGAGGTAATCAAATCATTATTATTCAATACCACTTTCAGTTTCGCAGGACTCTGAACATTCTCAAACATAGGGAGATAGAGTTTCCCCGCAGTAATTTCAGGCGTTACCGGCATTGTTAAAGGCGAATATCCCTTTCTTTCCACCCTTAACGAATCCCCGGTGAGTATAGACAATTCCTGATCAATTTCTAAATATCCATCATTGTGCGTATTGCCCAGCAAAGTCCAGACACTATCATTTTTAAACCAGACACCAGCATCATCCAGCTGCGAGCCAATCGTACGAATATCAAGATAGGAGTAGTTTCCTCCGATACCATTTACCGTAGAATTACCGGACGTAGGGATAGCATTCGGGGCAACGCTAAAGTAATAGGCATCACTTCTGATAGCGGAACCGTTAAAGAAATTATTTCTCACATACCATTTGTAGGACTTTCCGGGTTGAAGGGCAGGAAAACTCAATCCTGCAAAATTATTTCCGTTTACATGAACGGGTGAGCCGGAAATTTGTTGATAACAGTTTCCAGACAGTTCAAAAACAAAAACATCATAACTCTTCATATTTCTATGCCTGGCCCAGGCAAAAACAGGCGTTGTCGTATTGATTACAGGAACAGAATTTACAGAACCCGGCTCAACCGGATTCGGGATACCCCTTATCCAGCCCAGACAAACATTGGGAGCCGGTCGTTGAACAGACCATTTCCCGTTTCTTCTTTTCAAAGTCCACTGACCGTCAAGATGAAGCCCGGGACTTTCTCCTACATTTTGCTGTACGACATGCAGCGTATAATTGCTGACATTCGGGGAAATGGCCGGAGAAATACTTTTTACCACCGCCACATGACCGGGAGAAGCATTATTATTGGATTTTTTAGTAGTAATAATATCCCCTGCTCTTGGCGG
>JAIBAH010000219.1 GCA_019695295.1 Bacteroidia bacterium
CGTTGAGCTCCATTTTCCCCATATTTCAACTATTTTCTCCCATTTTTCCGTTAAAATACCTCATTTTTAACAATTTTTTAACTAAAATTTAACAATTTATAGCGGGCTTGCTGCAACTTGGGTTAAGTAAGTGGACAAAAGAAAACCGACATTCAGGTTTTTTATGGTCAGTTACTTATTTTCAAAATTCAGGGGCGTTAGCTCTGTTATCTTCGTAGGAAATTCCCCCACATTGATAAAGGGGCGTTAGCCCTGAAATCTTTTCTAATCCTACCATTCAAATACATATTTGGGGTGCCAGGTTTTTTTATGGTCAGTTACTTAAGTTGAGCCCGGAATAACTGAAAGACATAAATGAACCGGACGTTCGCAGCAGCAGAAATTTTACGATTGAAACAAATCCTCTAACGTCAATTCATTTTGAACGACCGCACCTGAATAAGTATTAGTCAGGATTCCGTAGGTGGTGAGGGTCGTCAGAAAAATGGCTTTGGGGGTTTTCGTTGCTTCTTTGAAAGACTGTATTTTATGGAGTAAGACCTTATGATAGGCTTTATCTATGCTGATGGGATGAAGGGAGAATTTGATTTCAAAAAGATTAATCACGTTGTCGCGCCGGTCTATCACCAAATCTATTTGGCTACCTTTTTTGTGGGTATCGCCTTTGGATAGCCAGGAATAGATTGTACTCGAAACGCCTTCTATCTGTAAAGCGCGCTTGATTTGAGGAATGTGGGCAAAACAAAGTTGTTCAAAAGCATAGCCCGTCCAGGCTCTGAAAGCAGGGTTATCTACTTTATTGAGCCAGATATTCGGTTGATATTTCCCTTCTTTTTGAATAAAACGAAAATAAAAAAGGGTATAAAAATCAGTAATTGAATAGCTTGTGCCGGCGGTTTTTAGTCCAAATTTTTGAAAAGAGGTAATGAAACCGCTTTCTTCCAATTCTGACAAAACTTTGGAAATGCCTCCACCGGAAGTCAATCCTGTATGTTTGATAATTTCTTCGCGGGTCAATGCTCCTCCCTTGTCAAAAAGGGTTTTCAGGACGACTTCGTGCTTATCTCCCCGTTTAAACAGGGAAGAAAAAATATAACTAAATTCTGTTTTTAGTTTACCGTCTTCTCTAAAGCACAAATCCTCGATATTTTGCATGGCACTTTTTCCTTTTTCCACCTGATCTAAATAAAAAGGAATCCCGCCCATAACCATATAGAGCAAAGCAATTTGATAGCGGTCCAACAAAATGTTTTTATAAGCAAAGTAGGATTCTGTTTCTTGCAACGTAAAAGGCTCCAACTTTATTCTTTCGGTAACCCGATTGTATAGCCCGCCCGTATTTTTTATCAATTCATTAATCATCCAAGAAGCTGCAGAGCCACAAACAACCAGTAAAACATTGTCTTTTGCACTTGCCCAGCCATTCCAAAAAAATTCTAACCCCATCATAAAGTCAGATTTTGGCGTAGCAATCCACGGCATTTCATCTATAAAAATCACTATTTTGTCTTTGTCCGATTTTTTTTCCAACTCTTTGATGAGTAAGTGAAAAGCCGTGAGCCAATCAGCCGGAGTACTAATTTCCGTTGAAAAATACTGCTGAAAAAAAATAGCAAAATTACTGAGTTGTTGTTTCGTATTGCCCTTTGCAAGACCCGTGAGGTAAAAATCGAATTGATTTTGAAAAAAAGAGCGAATTAAAAAGGTTTTACCAACCCTGCGCCTGCCATAAACTGCCAAAAACTCAGACTTGGAAGAAGCCATAAGTCTTTGTATTTTTGCTATTTCTCTATGCCTTCCTATTAGTTTCATATTTGAAGTAAACAAGAATGAAAGCACAAAGATACAAAATCTGGCGACTTATTGTACTATTTCTCGCCAAAATCATAAAAAAACACTCGTTTTGGCGGATTATCTTGCTATTTCTCGCCAAAGCGCGCAATTTTCTGCTGAACCCAAGTTGCGGTAAGTTTACTAGAAGGTGTTATGCGCTGGGTTTTCTCTCTCGTGCGTTGGGATTTCTCTCCTGCACCCTGCGATTTCGAGACTGTTCAAAAATGTGTGCCCAATAAGAAAAAAGGCATAACGAGAGAAGTCAGAAAGACTTCTTTTTGTAATTTCCTGTAAGTTACTCTTCGGAGGGCTTAGGGGAATGAGGGGTAAAAAGGTATGGTTCGACAAGCTCACCAACCAAAACCTAAAAGGTTACTTTGTCAGGGAAAGGCGAAAGCCAATATAATCGAAGTGACGCGAGGGGAGGTTGCCGAGGCGATAGGCGCAAGGTGCGCGCAGCGAGTCGAAGAACCAACAGCCGCCACGAAACACGCGGTGTGAGCCATTCTTATCTACCCATACCTTCCCATCATCGGGCGCACCTTTGTAATTATTATGCCAGGCATCTTCGCACCATTCCCATACATTCCCGCTCATGTCGTACAATCCCAGTTCATTGGGGTCTTTCAGCCCTACGGGTTTGGTTTCGTTGTGGCTGTTTTCGTCGTACCAGCCTACGGCGGTGAGGAGGTTGCTGCCGGCGTAAGTGTAACCTTTGCTAAGGTTTCCGCCTCTTGCGGCGTATTCCCATTCTGCCTCCGAAGGCAAGCGAAAAGGGGAGGTTTCGCCCCGGGCTTCCATGATTTGGTTGAGTTTGTCTAAAAACCCTCCGGGCAGGCAGATGTCATTCCATGAAACATTTTCTACGGGTCGGTACTCTCCCCTAAAAAAAGAAGGGTTGTTCTCTGCTCCCATTACGGCTTTCCATAAGCCCTGGGTTACGGGATACACCCCTATCCAAAAATCGGGTACGGTAACAGGATGTGCGGGCTTTGCATAGGCATATTGGTTATCACCCATCGTAAAGGTTCCGCCTGCTACTTTTCTCATTAGCAATGGGTAACCATTTATTGTAATTTTTTGGAAATCCTCATGCATAGTTTGGTTTTCGAAGTGATATGGGTACAAAGGTAAGGCTTTATAAAGATTTTACAAAGGGTCTTGTCATTGCGGACGGTAAGGCATAACGAGAGAAGTCAGAAAGACTTCTTTTTGTAATTTCCTGTAAGTTACTCTTCGGAGGGCTTAGGGGAATGAGGGGTAAAAAGGTATGGTTCGACAAGCTCACCAACCAAAACCTAAAAG
>JAIBAH010000013.1 GCA_019695295.1 Bacteroidia bacterium
TCAGACGAAATTTGCAAAGATTTTTTTTCAGGAATAATCTGCTGAACCTGCGGTATTGGACTTCCCTCTACCTTTGAATAACCAACTTTCCTGTTTCATATCCTCCATGTATTAAGTCTTCCACCCGCCAAATATACAATCCTTCCGGAAGGTTTCCAAGGCTTAGTGTTTCTTTCTCTGATTTTATCCCCCGACTGAGGAGTAGTTTTCCTTGAATGTCGTACAGTCCTAATGTGCCGCCGCTTGCTTTTTCTATGGTTATTGTGCCGGTGCTGGGGTTGGGGTAGAGCTTGACTCCTTCCCAAAGCAAGCCTCCCTCCACCGACACCACAATATTATCAATCCCCAGCGTATCACACCCACTCCCGTCCACAGGGCCTAATCGGTAGTTTGGGTTACTGGGAAGATTGGAGGCAGTTGGTTTTATCAGGGTAATAGCCCGCTGCTCCACATTACACGCCACTCCCGCAGAATCCGGAGCATGGATGACGTGGAGATAAGGGCTTCGTGTATTTTGTCCACTTGAAATATAAATTTTCCCGTCCGGTGCCAACTGCATATTGTCAAAAGTGATAGGCAAGCTATCGAACGGGGGAGTTGGCATTTTAAACCCATCAAAGCTATCCACCATTATCTTCGTATCCAACCAGTTAGAAGCCTCCATATCGTACTGGTAAATACGATCACACGCCCCAAGATACATATAGCGGGAACTCGCCGAAAACGCCACACTTGGCACCCAACCCACACTTGTACCTTCCGTATGCTTCAAAAATACTGGATTTGTTAACCTGCCCGTACACCTGTCAAAATCATAGATATTATAGTAATAAGGCAATAGCACCGATACCCCTTCCGCCCTTGCGTATTTCGTACCGTCCGGCGAAAAACAGGCATAACCCGCTCCGAAATACACCTTACCCCCCACCCGCTGTGAGAGCTTTAATTCCAATCCCGAAGGACTTAATAGGTATGTATAATACAAATTATCATTCATAGTAGGTACCATAATCCACCAATCCCGCCCATTCGCATGACGGCAGGCTGTAAGTAAGTAGTAATTTACACTATCTTTCTCAGATATTTGCTCATTCATGCTTATGGTACTCCCTAAACCATTGTTTCCTTTTATATTGAGCTTAGATACATACAAGGTGCCAAAGAAACCTAAATCGGTACTATAAGTGGTGTCGTCATAAATAGATACATTATTGATTATCTCCCCATTCAAAGTATTATGAAACAAATAAATAACACTGTCATTCCCCGGTTGAGGCAATAATAGATTAATTTGTTGATTATTATTCCCCGTTTGAAGAAAACTTGTACATAAATCCTCACAAGCCAACTGAGTAGGATCCACTTTCTCCCCTTCCCGATTATAGATGAAACATCCATTTGCCGTAAACAACAACTGACCTGAAGTATCGCAAATATTCGCATTCGTCATTTGTAGTGGCACATGATTGGTCATCGTATCTATGAACATCTGTGATTGGGTAAAGTCTAATAGCGAATTGCCATAAGGATTCACTCCTATATATCCATATCGGGTTCCTATTCGCCATTGATAATCCCGTTTGCTATCCAAGGGGTACTGAGCCGATGCCCAAGTATAAATCAAAATAAACACAATAACTATATACTTTTTCATGACTTTTTATATACTTTTTCTTTTTAGTAAAGTAAGATGCCGATTTATTATTCTTTAATAAATTTTACTTTTTTTATCCATTCGCCTTGTTCATTCTTAAAATGAAAAACATAAAAACCTTGCGATAGAGATGAAGTATTAAGATTTATTTCTCCAGTATTTTCTTCTACCCTTACGTAAGTTACTTCAGTGCCAATCATCGTGTAAATTGCGATTCCCGTTATTAAATCCCGCTTTTTGTCCCAAGTAACCTTCACTTTATCCATACCCGGATTGGGTACAATCGAAAAATCAGCTTCCGCCTTTGGTTGGGGTTTTCTCCAAGATAATCCCAATTGGCTACAATTTAAGGAATCGGTAAGGTAAACTAACGTATCATTCACCCATGAATACAATGCCCTCGCTCCATATACCCCCCGACCGCCGGCAAGCGGACATTGATAAATGATATTCTCTAATTGTGTGATTGCCTGAGGGCTAAAGGTAAATATACTCTTTGTTTCCGCAAGTGTCAGATTGTTAAGTTTATTTTCTTGAACGGAATAAATTCCGTGCTCTTTGACGGGATGAATCCCGTGCTCCCTATCGCTGAATAACCAACTTGGCTGTTTCATGTCCTGTGTGTTTTAGGTTTTCTACTCGCCAAATATGCAATTTAGTAAAACGTTAGAAAAAATTGGCTATAAGTCATTGCAAATATAAACAATTAATGTTGTAATTCATATTCCGGGGTATTTTTTGGGGTGAATGTATTTTTTTATTGGTATGGAAGGGGGGGCGTTTATTGCCGATGCAGAAGGTTTACGTGGCGATGCAGAGGGTTTACGTAGCGATGCAGAAGGTTTACGTGGCGATGCAGAAGGTTTACGTAGCGATGCAGAGGGTTTACGTAGCGATGCAGAGGGTTTACGTAGCGATGCAGAAGGTTTACGTAGCGATGCAGAAGGTTTACGTAGCGATGCAGAGGGTTTACGTAGCGATGCAGAAGGTTTACGTGGCGATGCAGAAGGTTTACGTGGCGATGCAGAGGGTTTACGTAGCGATGCAGAAGGTTTACGTGGCGATGCAGAAGGTTTACGTGGCGATGCAGAAGGTTTACGTGGCGATGCAGAGGGTTTACGTAGCGATGCAGAAGGTTTACGTAGCGATGCAGAAGGTTTACGTAGCGATGCAGAAGGTTTACGTGGCGATGCAGAGGGTTTACGTAGCGATGCAGAGGGTTTACGTGGCGATGCAGAAGGTTTACGTATTAATTCGGAGCGTTTGCGTAATGATGTGGGGCGTTTGGGGGCGATTCCTTTGGGTTGATGGATTTGGGTGAGTGGGAGGGATAACGGTAAATCGTCATGGAGGTGAAAGCGGTGGTTTTTGTGGGTAATCCGGGGGAAGGGAGGTATTTTTGCCAAATGGCAATCGATACTAGGGTTGAATATGGGAGGGAGGGGGTTGAATTATGTGTATAAAAAGAGAGGCTGTCTCAAAATTGTTTTTTGGACAGCCTCTCTCTATTTTGAATTGCGAAAAGTATTTTTTCGGGATTATTTTATTTCAAATTTTCCTCTTCCTATCATTTTACCGTCACAGAAAACGGTTACAACCTGCTCTCCTTTTTGGTATTTGTTGTCTTTTTCTGGTTTAGGGATAGACATACAAAGTTCCTGGGCACTGCGGTTGAAGTTAAAGTTCGTTTTTGTGGAGTAAGAGATGTCTCTGTTTTCGTACTTAAACTTTCCGGAGGAGGCTGTAGTGCGAACCGTTCCGTCTGGGTTTTCATATACAAGATATACTTCCCTTGCGCCCGGTTGAGCTACAAGGTTTTCCATTACGGTAAAGCAGATTTTCACGCTTTGCATCCACATTCTTTTAAACTCCTTGTCCATTTCTTCTTTTTCTTTGTCGCTTTTCTTAACGTTAAAGAAACGGAAATCCGCTGCTCTTAAAACAGAAGCTGCCTGAGTAGTTAGGGCAAGTTCTTCTTCTTTTTTGGCTTTTTCTTCTTCTACTTTGACTTTTTCTTCTTCTTTTTTAGCGATTTGCGCCTTCTGCGCTTCGTTATTTTGCTGGATTTCACTGATTTTCTGCTTGCTTGAAGCATTTTCCTCAGTAAGCGCACTCACTTGTCCGGAAAGGGCTACATTTTCTTCTTTTAGTCTTTCTATTTCTTCTTTGTAGGCGGTAATCATCCCTTCAAGCGAAGAGATTCTGTCCTGAAGTTCTTTGGCTTTGCCGGAACTGATTTTCCCCTGAGACTGAGCACTTGCAAGTTTGTTTTGCAAGGTCTGAAGTTCCTGAAGTTTTTCATCTAAAAGACGGTCTTTTTCAGTAATATCGAGATTTTTTCCTTCAATTTCGCTTTCCATCCCTTTAATTTTGGTTTCCAGATCGGAAATTTCGGAATTGAGGGTGTCTATTTCCACTAACTGTTGTTCATTTTTCCCTTTTTCTCCATAATACTTGGTAGCAAAGAAGCCCGTAAGTCCTAAAAGTAAAACAAGTGCAGCAATCAGGATTATTTTAATCGTCTGATCGTTGTTTTTTGCAGGAGGAGGTGGAGGTGTCGGGCGATTTCCCGGGTTCATCGGTGCAGTATTCATAAATGAATGATTTTGTTGATATTTATAATGAATAATTAAAAAATGAATTATACTGAAAACATTGGTTCAGGGTTGCAAATATAAGCAACGAATTGAATGTTTTGCAATTTCAGCGAAAAAATCTCCTAAATTTTATAAAAATTATGTATCTCAGGCCATTCTCATACCGGTTCCTAACTGCCTTAACAGACGAAAGTGGGAAACGAGTGCCTGACGCATCGTGGGATAGGATTTGTATTCCACCTGAAATTTATCGCATACGTCTGCAACTATTTTTTGGATATGCGGATAATGTACATGGCTGATTTTTGGGAACAGGTGGTGTTCTACCTGAAAATTTAATCCGCCGAGGAACCAGGAGATTACCGGATTTCGGGTAGCAAAATTGGCAGTAGTTTTAATCTGATGAATAGCCCACTCATCTTCTATTTTGATATTGTCGTGAGTAGCATCTTCAAATTCTGTAATTTCGACTACATGCGCAAGCTGGAATACAAGTGCAATCACTACCCCAAGAGTAATATTCATCACCATAAAACCTATCAGGAACGGGACAAAGCCCAGCACATAAGCAGGAATAAGAATGTACACCAGTAAGTACATCACCTTGCTTGCCCAAAAGGTAAAATGCTCTCTGGGAGATAAATCCCTGATTGGGCTATTCAGGATTTTTTTAGAAAAGTATTTGGTGAAATCCGCTTCAAAAATCCACGCAAAGGTAATCAGGCCATATAAAAATACTGCGTAAATATGCTGAAAGCGATGGATTTTCAGTAAGGGCTGACTAGGGGCAAAACGCAGCAGCGAACTTTGAGTAATATCCGCATCCAGCCCGTCTATATTTGTAAAGGTATGATGTACTACGTTGTGTTTGGCTTTCCAGAGGGTAGCGTCGCTTCCAAGCAGGTTGAGCGACAGCCCCATCAGGTCATTGACCCACTTTTTATCCGAGTAGCTTCCATGGCAGCCATCATGCATAATATTAAATCCGATAAATGCAGAATTAAAGCCAAAGAGGATACACAAAGGAATCGCAATCCACCAGACAGGCGTAAAAAACACAAGCTGAATATAGAGATAAACAGCAAGCGATAGAAAAAGCGATGTTTTAAGATATAAATTCCAGTTTCCGGTAGGTTTAATATGATTTTCCGCAAAATATTTATCTACCTCAGCCCTGAGTGTAGTATAAAAAGGGCTTTTTCGGTTATTAAAGGAAGCTTTGTACATAATATAAATAAAATAAGTAACTAAAGGACTAAAACATATTCATTCCGGGTGCAAAGGTAAGACTTTTTCAGGGATAAATTCCAAATATTTATTCATGCCTCCGTTATTTTTGTTTCAGGAATACTGGGAATATATGTAGTAAAACTGATAGTTATAGGGTGAATCCGGAATCGTTCCGGAAAAAAATTTTCTATTTATCTCTAACCTTATTATCTTTGCGGCACTTATAAAAAAGTGTATAAAACCATTTTCAATACTAATAAAGATATCATACATGGAAAATCAGAATCAAACAGCACTTACCCCTGTAACAGTCGCATACGGAGACGGTATCGGGCCTGAAATCATGGAAGCAACCCTCAGAGTCCTGCAGGCTGCCGGAGCACGAATCGCTCCCGAAGTGATTGAAATCGGGGAAAAAGTGTATCTTGGAGGAAATGCTGCGGGAATTGACAATAGTGCGTGGGAATCCCTGGCAAGAACCCGTGTGTTTTTAAAAGCGCCTATTACTACTCCCTTTGGAGGAGGATATAAAAGTCTGAATGTAACCACCCGGAAAATGCTGGGATTATTTGCCAATGTTCGACCCTGTGTAGCATACTCTCCTTATGTTCCTACCCGTTTCCCTAATCTTGACATTGTCATTATCCGTGAAAACGAAGAAGATTTATATGCAGGAATAGAATATCAGCAAACCGACGATGTGTATGAATGTCTTAAACTCGTTTCGCGTTCCGGAAGCGAAAAAATCATCCGGTATGCATTTGAATATGCCCGATCAAGAGGGCGTAAAAAAATATCCTGCTTCGTCAAGGATAATATCATGAAAATGACTGACGGAATTTTTCATAAAGTATTTGATGAAGTAGCTGCAGAGTATCCGGATATCCAAACCGATAGTTATATTATTGATATCGGAACCGCCCGCCTCGCTGATAGTCCCGAGAGATTTGATGTGATTGTCACCCTGAATTTATATGGCGATATTATCTCTGACGTAGCCGCAGAAATTGCAGGCTCCGTAGGAATGGCAGGCTCAGCCAATGTCGGTTTAAATTATGCAATGTTTGAAGCCGTTCATGGCTCCGCTCCGGATATTGCCGGCAAAAATATGGCTAACCCTTCCGGTTTACTCAACGGAGCAATTAAAATGCTTCTGCATATTCAGCAATCCGACGTAGCCGAAAAAATCCGGAATGCATGGTTGAAGACCCTCGAAGACGGAATTCATACAGGAGATATCTATACAGAAGCCAACAGTAAACAAAAAGTAGGTACCAAAGAGTTTGCAGATGCAATCATTGAGCGCCTCGGACAAAAACCGGCTATTCTTAAAGCGGTAAGTTACCCCCCTAATCAGAAAGGCCTGAACATTAAGGTAACGCCTCAGCCGGCTTCTGTAAAAACACTCATTGGTACTGATATCTTCCTTGACTGGAAAAACGGAACCGCCAATGAACTGGGAAAAATCGTTGAGGCTATCAAAACGCCAACCCTCAGCTTAGAGGTAATCACCAACAGAGGAACCAAAACCTATCCCGACGGAAACCCCGAAACCTATTGCACTGACCACTGGAGATGCCGCTACCTTTCTCAAAACGAAAGCACAATTTCCAACAGCGACGTGATTGCACTTCTTAACGAATTCGACAAATCCGGGCTCGATGTAATAAAAACTGAAAATTTGTATAAATTTAATGACAAAAAATCCTACTCCAGTTAATTTTTTGTAGTTTTAATTATACATATATTTGTTACTTTGTTTGTATCCGGCAAAAAATAATATCTGTAAATTAATCTTATAATATATCTGTTTGTAATATTTTTATATTTTTTCAAAAAAATATTACAATTTTATAAATTTACAACAAAAGCAGCATGCTTTTTGAGACAACTTTATCTGAAACAGGGTAAAGTTGTTTTTTTATATAAAAATTTTTTAAATAAAATATTTTGAAAATAAAAATTAAATTCATAACTTTACCAACAGAAACCAAAAAGATGATTTAAAAACACTCGACGCTAAAAATTACAGTATTAACCTTTAACTTTTCTCAGTCATGAACTTCGTAAAAAAAACAGCATTTTTGCTAATGATAGGATTGCTTGCCATTGGCAGCGGTTCTGCCCAAACCAATGACGAGACCGAAGTAAGCATTGAAGCAGAGACAACCGAAGTGAGCGGCAACGCACAGATTTCCGCTCCGGAGTTGATTGCCAAAGCATCAGAGATTACTGAACAAAAAGGATTTGCATCCTACTACGCCGACAAATTTCACGGAAATCAGACTTCCAGTGGTGAAATTTTTGACAACTACCTGATGACTGCCGCTCACAATACCCTTGCTTTCGGTACGATGGTAAAGGTTACAAATCTGAGCAACCAACTTTCTGTAGTGGTAAAGATTAATGACAGAGGCCCGTTTAAACCCGGCCGGATTATTGATTTATCCAAAGCTGCTGCAGATAAAATCAACCTGATACAGACCGGAACCGCAGAAGTAAAAATAGAAATTCTCAATGAAAAAGGAAATATCAAACCGGTAAAGAAACCCATCCCCCCCGTTCAGGCAAGTAAGCCGGAAGGGGAAGTGGGCGAAGAAATTATCGGTACAGGTTTATACCGTGTGGATCCTGCACCCGAAAAAAGAACCGGGTTTGGCATTCAGATTGGTGCTTATCATGATTTCAAGTCTATGTTCCATTACACAAAATCCCTGCACAATAAAGGCGTAGTAAATACCCTTATTCACTCAGGTTTCAGCAACGAAAAACCGGTTTACCGCCTGATTATTGGCCCTTATGAGACCAAAGCAGAGGCAGAAGCCGCAAAAAAAATCCTTTCCGAACAAAAAATAGACGGCATAATTCTTACGCTTGCCAATCTTAAATAAAGTTTTCCCGGTTTTGCAGCAATAAAAACAACATTACAATTTGTGGTGTTGTTTTTTCTTTTTATGAAATTCACAGAAAAAACGATAATTTTACAATTATTTTCAAAACATTCATAGCTGTAAGAATATGCTCAATAAAGTCGAACACATCGGAATTGCCGTAAAAAACCTGCAGGAATCTGCCATTATATTTACCCGTTTACTCGGAGTTGAACCCTACAAACAGGAATCTGTGGAAAGCGAAGGGGTAAATACGCTTTTTTTTCAGGTAGGAGAAACCAAAATTGAATTGCTCGAAGCAAGCAAACCGGAATCGGCGATTGCAAAATTTATCGAGAAAAAAGGAGAAGGAATCCATCACCTTGCATTCGATGTAAGTGATATTCATACTGAAATGAAAAGAATGGAAACAGAAGGCTTCCGTCTTTTAAATCCTGAGCCGAAAGAGGGAGCAGACAATAAAATCATTTGTTTTCTACATCCTAAGGAGACCAACGGAGTACTGATTGAATTGTGTCAGGAAAAACCCTGAGTCATCCCGTAAAATCCGAATCATTCGTGAAAAAACCTGAAAATATCGTTGCTTTTTTTCTGGCAACCTTGCCTGCGGCACTCAATCGTTTGGGGGCTGTCATAGGTATGCTTGTGTTTTTATCTTCCGGATGTGCAAGTACAGAAGCTACAGAAAAACAACTTTATGAACAATTGTTTCAGGATGAAAGAACGGCATTCCGGGGCATAAATATCGGAGACAAAATCGCAAAGATAAAAAGGCTTAATGAAGGAGAAAATCCTGTTTATGAAGATTTTCTGGGGCTGAAATATGTATATCCGATACAAAACGGCAAAGCCTGGGTAAATTACTATATAGACAATCTTCGTACCGGCCAGGAAACCAACCGGGTCACAGCAATCTCTCTGGAAATCCGACAGGAAAATGAAATTGAAACGGCAGAATTATATGGAGAAATCCGGAATAAATTTATCCGGAAATACGGGTTGCCTTCGGGCAGTTACGGAGACTTTGTGTGGGAAGACTCTAACTATCCGATGGAAGTAAAACTCAGCATGAGCCTTGAGAAAAAAGTAATTCTCATTTATTTTACAGAGAAACCCTGATTTTTTCTATTTTTCATACAGAAAATTCACGGTCACTTCCAGCTCCGGGTGAAGACTCATCGCTACAGGACAGCTTTTGGCTGCATGCTCCAGCACCATTTTTTGTTTTTCGTCTATATCAGAACGTCTGAAATACATTTCCACTTCCAGGCGGATAATCCTTCTGGGGTTTTCGCCCATGATTTTGCGGACAATTCCGCTTAGTTCACCCAAATCCCATCCTCTTTTTTCGGCAGCAATCCCCATAATCGTAAACATACAACTCACCAAAGCAGAAGCAACAAGGTCTGTAGGCGAGAATGCCTCCCCTTTTCCATTATTATCTACCGGCGCATCCGTTATGATTTCATTGCCCGAACGCAAATGCACCGATTTAGTCCGGAGATTTCCAAGATACTGTATTTCAGCAGTGACAGCCATTTTTATCGTATTTAAAAATTTGACAGATTCATAAAAGACAAAGTAAAGGAATTTACCCGTAAAAACCGAGTGAGTACATTAATTTTTTAATGTTTACAAAAATCCTTTTGCTTCAGGCACAGACTCCTGATAAATAACCCGTTTAAAAACATTTTAAGAAGGATTAATAGAATTTTACAAATGTTGCTTATCTTTGCAGCGATTTTCAGTATGAAATACAATTTTTCATATTCCAACTGTTCTAAATTATGTCATTAATAGCTTCTATTTCAGGGATACGAGGTACGATAGGCGGAAATGCCGGAAAAAATCTCACTCCGATTGACATTGTTAAATTCACCGCAGCCTATGGATACTGGCTCAAAAGCAGGCAGGGTTCCAACCTTGTCATCATAGGCCGGGACGCACGACCTTCCGGGGAGATGGTGCATCAGCTTGTCACTGCTACTCTTGTAGGGTTAGGGTTTGAAGTCATAGATTTAGGTCTTTCTACGACTCCAACGGTAGAGATGGCAGTACCTGAGATGAAAGCAGCAGGGGGAATTATCCTTACCGCTTCACACAATCCCGTAGAATGGAATGCACTGAAGCTACTCAATTACCGGGGTGAGTTTGTGACCAAAAAAGATGGTACCGAGATACTGGAGATTGCAGAAAAGCAAAACTACCGGTTTTCTGAGGTGAGTCAGTTGGGAAAAGTGACTAAGGCAGAGGATTTTATTCAGGTACATTTTCAAAAAATTCTTGACCTGAAATACATTGACAGTTATGCCATCGGCAAGGCCGGACTAAAAATCGTGGTGGATGGCGTAAACAGTAGCGGGGGGATTTTTGTCCCTCTTTTGCTGGAACAGTTAGGAGTAAAGGAAATCATTCGGCTTCATTGTGAGCCTACCGGTTGGTTTGCGCATAACCCTGAACCACTTAAAGAAAATCTTTTAGACATCAGTCAGGCAGTGATTGCCCACAAAGCGGATTTGGGTATCGTAGTGGACCCGGATGTGGACAGGCTTGTCATCATTGATGAAAACGGAAAAATGATAGGCGAAGAATATACATTGGTTACCATTGCGGATTATATTCTTCAGTATCAGAAATCCCCTGTCGTATCCAATTTATCTTCAAGCAGGGCACTGAAAGATGTGGCGGAAAGAAACGGATGCCGTTATTATGCTTCGGCAGTAGGAGAAGTAAATGTAATCGAGATCATGAAACGCCATGATGCACTGATTGGCGGAGAAGGAAACGGAGGCATTATTTTACCGGAACTGCATTACGGAAGAGACGCACTCGTGGGAATAGCACTTTTCCTTTCACATCTGGTAAAAAGCAAAAAAACCTGTTCCCGGCTCAGAGCAGATTACCCGGACTATTACATGTCCAAACAAAAACTCGAACTAACCGAAGAAACCAATGTAAAAGCGGTTTTTGCAGCATTCTCCGAACAGTACAAAAATGAGAAAATCAATGATGTTGATGGTTTAAAGGTGGATTTTGCAGACTCATGGGTGCATTTACGCTCTTCCAATACAGAGCCTATCATGCGAATCTATACCGAAGCCAAAACCCAGGAAGAAGCCGACAGTCTGGCAGATTCTGTAAAAAAACAATTAGAAAAGATTATTTGATAGTCATCATTTTCACAAATGGACAGAATATATTTTGACAATGCCGCTTCAACCCCCATGGATGAGAGCGTTTTTGAAGCGATGAAGCCTTATTTTTGTGAATTTTCAGGAAATCCCTCCTCTACTCACAGTCATGGAAGGATACTGAAAAATGCAGTGGAAAAGTCCCGGAAATTAATCGCAGGCTATCTGAATGCAATGCCTTCCGAAATTTTTTTTACTGCTGGTGGTACTGAAGCTGACAATACAATCCTTTGCGGAGCTGTTTCTCAGTACAATATAAAAGCGATTGTTTCCACGGAAATTGAGCATCACGCTGTGACTCATACAATTGAGTATCTTGTAAAGGAAAAAGGGGTAAAATCCATCCTGCTTTCCGTAGATAAAAAGGGGAACATCAATCCGGAAGAGTTGTCTGCTGTTCTGGCGGAAAATCCAAATGCTTTGGTTTCAATCATGCATGCCAATAATGAAATCGGTACACTTGCTGATATTCAGGAGATAGGGGAAATCTGCCAGGAATACAATGCGCTTTTTCATTCCGATACAGTTCAAACGATAGGGCATTTCCCCTTTGACCTTCAGAATACTAACGTACATTATTTAACCGGCTCAGCCCATAAATTCTACGGGCCCAAAGGAATTGGATTTATGTATATCAAACAGGGATATCCGATTCCGGCGCTGATTCATGGCGGGAGTCAGGAAAGAAATATGCGTTCAGGTACAGAAAATGTAGCAGGGATTGTGGGAATGGCGCATGCACTGGAAAAATGTTATAGCAACCTTCCGGAGAAGGAAGAAAAACTATGGGCACTCAAAGACTATATGAAACAGCAGTTGACGCAGCATTTTCCGAATGTTTGTTTTCATGGTGAAACCGAAAAAGGAAAGTCTCTCTCTACGATTCTGAATTCCGGGTTTGACCTGGGAGGAGAAGAAAGAATGCTGCTTTTTAATCTGGATATTAAAGGAGTTTCCGTTTCCGGAGGTTCTGCCTGTACTTCAGGAAGTCTGATTGGCTCTCATGTTCTGGCCGGTATTCAGGCTGACCCGGTTTATGCAATGAACGCAATTCGGTTTTCTTTCGGCATTCAAAACACAAAAGAAGAGATTGATAAAACGATAGAGGCACTGAAAGAAATTATGTACTCCTGATTTTTCACTGAGCATAATTTACCATCCCCGCAAGCATGTACCAACAGCTTTCGGGGATTCCGTTTTTGATTTGCAAATGCAGATAAACATACCGGCTGAATCAGTATTCTGCCCCAAAGCCATTTTCCTCTTTTTTATTTATTCCCTGAAAAAATATTATATAACGGGCTGATTTTTTGTTTTTTTCTTATAAATATCCTATATTGGCAGCCAATATCCTGTATCTTATTACAAATTTCAGATTCAGTCTTAAAATATGAAATATAATTACCTTACTTCGTTCATTTTACTCATCCTTTGTGCTGCTTTTCCATTTACCTCCCTAAAAGCAAGTCACTTTGTAGGAGCGGATTTAACTTATAATTGCCTGAGTGGGAATACCTACGAGATTACCCTGAACCTTTACCGGGATTGTGCCGGAGGAGGATTTCCCAATTCCTGGAATATAAACATCGCTTCAGCCTCCTGCGGGGTAAACAACTCCGCAACCGTGACCCTTGTCAGCTCTCAGGAGGTATCGGCAATCTGTATCCCTCAAATCGGAAATACCTCCTGTAGCGGAGGAAATCTTCCGGGTATTCAGCAATACATATACAGAACCACTTATACTTTACCGCAGGCCTGCAGTGACTGGGTCTTTAGTTTTAGTTCCTGTTGCAGGAATTATGCAATTACTACCGGCCCGGGAGGAAACAGTTTTTATGTTCAGTCAAAACTGAATAACCTGCTCGCGCCCTGTAATTCTTCTCCTGTTTTCTCTTCTTTGCCGGTCCCTTATTTTTGTGCAGGCCAGCTGGCAAACTATAATCACGGAGCGATAGAGCCTGACGGAGACTCACTGGTATATTCGTTGGTAAATCCGCTTCAGACAGCTGCCACCTCCGTTACATTTAACTTTCCGTTCACCTCTACTTACCCTATTGCAACCAATCCTGCAAACAATTTCGGATTCAATAACCTGACCGGTCAGATGACATTTACGCCTTCAGGTGTACAACAGGGAGTGCTTGCTGTAAGGGTGGACGAATACCGGAACGGGGTAATTATAGGTTCTGTAATGCGGGATATTCAGGTAGTAGTCATCAACTGTATCAATAACAGCAGCGTACAATTGCAACCTATCTCAAATCTATCAGGCGGGACGGCAATCGGAGCCAACAATTTACGGGTATGTGCAGGCAATACACTGGGTTTTAATATTGTAGGAACCGACCCGAATGTGAGTACCACAATCACCATGACCTCCAATGCGGGAGTAGCACTACCGGGCTCAACCTTTACCACCACAGGTACCAATCCGGTAACCGGTACCTTTACATGGCCCACCAATGCCAGCAATGTAGGATACTGGAACTTTACCGTTACTGTCACTGACAATAATTGCCCTGTACCAAGTGTTCAGGTCATTGGTTTTACGATTAACGTATTCGGAGTAGATATTTCTGCCTCAGATTATACTTTTTGTCCGGGTACCCCTCAGAACGTACAGTTGAATGCGTCTGTCGGGGGAAGTGTGGGCTGTCCCTCCGGAAACTGCTACTCATGGTCACCGGCTACGGGATTAAGTGCCACCAATATTCCCAATCCGGTTGCTACAGTAAGCAGCCCGATTACCTATACCGTTACTTATAATGATGGCGTTTGTACCGTGATTGACCAGGTTGCCTTTGTTCCGGAAGGAAGTGTAACCATTACCCCCGCCAATCCCACGGTTTGCCCCGGAAATAATGTTCAGTTGAGCGCGACCAATACTTTCCCTGTACAGAGTGGAACCTGCGCCACAAGTAATGTCCCCTGTAACGGCCCGGTTGTACTCCGAAGCATTGGAACAGGGAATACCTTTAATAATACTCAGTTCACTTCTGTTACTCCCTATAACGGTTATTGGCATGACAGCCGTTTTCAGATGCTTATCAGAGCCAGTGAACTGACCGCTGCCGGCTTTGTACCCGGGTTACTGCGCTCTCTCTCTTTCAATATCGGGGCGAAATACAGCAATCAAAATTACCAGAATTTTAATATCAAACTGGCCTGTACTCCGCTCACCACAATTTCTGCTTTTCAGAATACAGGGTTTTCTACGGTTTATACAGGAACGGTAGGAACGATTGCAGGAATTAATACCTATAATTTTACCAATCCCTATCAGTGGGACGGAGTATCCAATATTATTATTGAAGTTTGCTATGATAATACCTCCTATTATCGTTCTGACCCTGTATATTATACTACCACAACCTTTAATTCTGTAATTTATACTTACGGAGACAACAATACCGGCTGTAGTATGGTAGGAGGAACAATCAGTGCTGCACGCCCGAATATCAGTATTAATAATTGCCCGGTTGCGCCTCCCGTTAATTATACATGGACTTCCATTGCCGGAAATCCTGTAAGTACCCTGAGCGCCACCAATATCGCCAACCCAGTTGCCAATCCTACTCAAACGACAACCTATGTCGTAGCCTGTGATAATGGAAATTGTACGGTATATGACACTGTAACGGTAAATATGTCGCCTGTTCCTGTATTAAACAGTATTCCGGATATCAATTCATGTCCGGGAGTGCCGGTGACGCTTACGGCTTCAGGCACAGGATTATTGGGCTATAACTGGAGTACCGGTAGCCTCAATGCATCCATCACGGTTTCCCCGATGACTACCACTACTTATTTTGTAACCGTAAATACAGCATGTGGCAATCTTTCAGATACTGTCACCGTTTTCATCAATGATGTGACCGCTCCGGTTATCAGTAACTGCCCTGCAAGTGTAACGGTAAACAATGACCCCGGTCAGTGCGGAGCGTTGGTTTCATGGGTTGCTCCATCGGTTTCTGATAATTGTCCCAATCCGGTAATCGTTCAGTCCTCAGGTCCCGGTTCCGGTACTTTATTCCCGATTGGAAGTACCATTATTAGTTATTCCGCAATAGATGTTGCCGGAAATACGGCCGTCTGCTCATTTACCATAACGGTAAATGATACGGAAAATCCGGTCATTTCGGGTTGCCCCGCAAATATAGCCCTCTCCAATGATCCCGGATTATGCGGAGCGGTTGTAAACTGGGCTTTGCCTTCCGCTTCTGATAATTGCAGTGTAGTACTCAGTCAGACACAGGGAAGTGCTTCCGGCAGCGTTTTCCCACTTGGTACAAGTACAATTGAATATACTGCTACGGACCCTTCCGGTAATAGTGTAGTATGTTCTTTCACCATTACAATCAATGATACTGAAAATCCTGTTATTACAGGTTGTCCTGCCAATATCAATCAGGGAAGTGACCCGGGAGTGTGCGGAGCAGTGATAAACTGGACTACGCCCTCTGTAAATGATAATTGTCCGGGTACAGTTCTTACTCAGACACAAGGTCAGGCAAGTGGAAGTATATTCCCTCTGGGTACTCAAACGATAGAATACACCGCTACTGACGCAAACGGAAATACAGCGACCTGTCAGTTTACAGTTACAGTAACAGACAATCTGCCTCCTTCTGCTATTTGTCAGGACATAACTGTCTCTTTGGATAATACAGGCAATGTTTCCATTACTGCCGCTCAGATTGATAACGGAAGCACTGATAACTGCGGAATACAAAGCATTTCGGCTTCGGTTACCGCTTTTGACTGCTCAAACGTCGGTGTAAACGTCGTTACCCTGACCGTAACGGATGTAAACGGGAATACGGCAACCTGTAATGCCAATGTAACAGTTCAGGATGATATGACTCCCAACGTAGTTTGCCAAAATATTACTGTTCAACTTGATAATACAGGCAATGCTTCTATCACTCCCGCTCAGGTGGACAACGGAAGCACTGACAACTGTGGCATTGCCACCATGAGTGTTTCCCCCAATGGATTTGACTGTTCTGTCATAGGCGCAAATACGGTAACGCTACTGGTAACTGACGTGAATGGAAATACGGCTAACTGTACAGCAACCGTAACGGTAGAAGATAATGTAGCGCCGGTTGCCGTTTGTCAGGATATCACCATACAGTTGGATAATACCGGAAATGCCGCTATCACTGCCGCACAGATTGATAACGGAAGTGCTGACGCTTGCGGTATTGCTTCTGTAACGGTCTCTCCCAATACCTTTAACTGCTCTACTGCTGGTGTAAACGTTGTAATATTAACAGTGACGGATGTAAATGGCAATATTTCCACCTGTAATGCAAACGTAACGGTTCAGGAGCTTATCCCTCCTGCAGTGATTTGTCAGGATATAACGGTACAACTGGACGCAACCGGAAATATCATAATTACCCCCGCTCAGGTGGATAATGGCAGTACGGATAACTGTGGAATTACGGGTATGTCTGTCAGCCCCAATGCCTTTGATTGCAGTAATATCGGTGTAAATATCGTTACCCTGACCGCTTCAGATGCAAACGGAAATACAGCAACCTGCAATGCGAATGTAACGGTTCAGGATAATACGCCTCCTTCCATGATTTGCCAGAACCTCACGGTTCAGCTGGATAATACCGGAAATGTAAGTATTACGGCTGCTCAGGTGGATAATGGTTCTTCCGATGCATGCGGAATATCAGGACTATCTCTTACACCTACGGGTTTTACCTGTGCAAATATTGGCGCAAATACGGTTACGCTCACGGCAACCGATGTAAACGGAAATACAGCAAGCTGCTCAGCTACAGTAACGGTTCAGGACAATGTCGTTCCTAACGCTTTATGCCAAAACCTGACGGTACAACTTGATAATACAGGTAATGCTTCCATTACAGCAGCACAGATTGATAATGGCAGTAACGATAATTGTGGCGTTGCGGGAATAAGCGTTTCTCCCAATCAGTTTACGTGTGCTAATCTCGGAAATAATACTGTAACCCTGACGGTAACGGATGTCAATGGAAATACGGCAACCTGTAATGCTACAGTGACAATACAGGACTTAATCGCTCCGGTTCTTTCCGGTTGCCCTTCCAACATTTCACAGAATAACGATTCCGGATTATGCGGAGCTTCGGTGACCTGGACATTACCCACCGTTAGTGATAATTGTCCTGCGGTACTTTCTTCTACCCACAATCCGGGTGACTTCTTTGCGCTGGGCTCGACTACGGTCACTTATACTGCTACGGATGCAAGTGGAAATACGGCAACCTGCTCTTTCAGTGTAACGATATCCGATAACGAGAATCCGGTCATCGTCAACTGTCCCTCCAATATCAGTGCGAATGCCAATGCCAATTGTCAGGCTGTGGTAAACTGGACTGCCCCTGCTTTTACGGATAATTGCCCGGGAGGAACCCTGAGCAGCAGTATTCTCTCAGGAAGCACCTTTGCCCTGGGGACAAGTACGGTGGTTTACACCGCAACAGATGCCGCAGGCAATACCACAACCTGTTCTTTTGATGTAACCGTTACTGACAATACCCCTCCTGTAATTGTAAACTGTCCCGCCAATATTGTACAGAATGCAGGTCCGAACTGTGATGCAGTAGTCAACTGGACTGCTCCTTCGGTTACAGACAATTGCCCCGGAGCTTCTGTTTCGGGCTCTCATACTCCCGGCTCGGTATTCTCCTTTGGAACAACTACCGTAGTATATACTGCTACGGACGCTGCGGGGAATACGGCAACTTGTTCTTTTGATGTTACCCTTCAGGATAATCTCCCGCCGGTTATCAATAATTGTCCGGGAAATATAGTGATAAACTTATCCTCCCGTTGTGATACTACCGTATCGTGGACTCCTCCTACCATTACCGACAACTGCTCAGGAGTAGTGATTAGTGTGAGCGATAACCCCGGAGATGTATTTCCTTTGGGTGTAACGAATGTCACCTATACGGCTACGGATGTCGTAGGGAATACCGCATCCTGTGCCTTTACGATAACTGTTAATCCGCCGCCTGCGCTGAACGCAACGATTACGCAGCAAACCAATGCCAGCTGTTTTGGTCAGACAGGAAGTGCAACCGTATCAGTTACCGGAGGGTCGGGCTCATACCTGTATTCATGGACTGCCTCCGGCGGACAAAATACCGCTACCGCAACCCTCGGTGGGGGAAATCATACGGTAATCGTCATTGATGCACTTGCAAATGCCTGCGTAGCGATGGATACGGCTCAGGTGAATATCGTCGTTCCTTCTTTATTATCCCTCAATACCACTAAAACAGACCCGACTTGTTTTGGTTTCAGTAATGGCTCGGCTACGGCTATCACCAATGGAGGCACACTCCCCTATTCTTATACCTGGAATACCAGTCCGGTACAGAGTACCTCCGTTATCAACGGACTCACGGCAGGCACTTATACCGTTATCGTCAATGACGCAAATAACTGCTCTCAGACAAAATCTGTTACTTTAACCGAGCCGGACTCTCTGTCTGCCACAACTTCCCAGCTGAATGTAAAGTGTTTTGGTGAAAATACCGGCAAGGCCGCCCTGATTGTCAGCGGAGGTACAAACCCATACAATTATCTGTGGACAGGCAGTACTTCCGGCACAAACAGTGCTTCCAATCTTATATCCGGTAATTATTCAGTAACGGTAACGGATGGTAACGGTTGCAGTATTGTCAGGAATTACACAATCACTCAGCCGGCAGCACCTTTAAGTGTTACTCCTTCCCACACAGATGCTTTGTGTTTTGGGGCTTTAAGTGGTACTGCAACGGTAACGCCCAACGGAGGAACAGCGCCTTATACCTATACCTGGCATACGTTAACCCCTGACGCTTATACTCAGTCCGTCACGGGTATCAAAGCCGGGAATTACCTTGTAACGGTAAGGGATCAGAATTTGTGTAATGAAGTTTTAACGATTACTGTGGGAGAACCAGCAAGACTAAGACTTCAGATAGCGGACATCAATCCTCCGTACTGTGACCTTCCCAATGGCTCTGCTTCTGTCGCTGCAACAGGTGGAACGTTCCCTTATGCATATACATGGAATAGCGCCCCTCCTCAGACAGGACAAATGATGCTCGATGTGCCTGCCGGAGATTATACTGCCTATGTTCAGGACGGAAACGGATGTATCGATTCTGTGAATATGACCCTGAATAATACGCCTCCTGCACAACCGCTCTTTATCAGTGAACCTCTCAATGCTCAACCGGTTCTGCTGCAAAATGCAACGATTCAGTTTATCAATCAGAGTATTGGAGCAAGTTCCTATGCGTGGTCCTTCGGAGACGGGTTTGCTTCAGGTGAGGAAAATCCTGTGCATACTTATACCAATCCGGGCGTTTATAATGTAACGCTGATTGCCAATAATAGCTATGGCGCATGTCCGGTTTCCTATACGCTGACATACGAAATCATCCCTGACGGCGACATCTATATCCCCAATGTTTTTACCCCTAATGGCGACGGAGCAAACGACGTATTTGGGGCAACGGGAACAGGCGTCAGCGTTTTTGAAATGCAGATTTTTAACCGTTGGGGAACGATTGTGAAAACCATGAGCAGTATTGCTGATACCTGGGACGGCAAAGATAAAAACGGTACGGATGTTCAGGAGGGCGTATATGTCTATAAGCTGTTTATCCGGCTGAATGACGGCAGAACGCTGGATAAAGGCGGTTCGGTTACGTTAATCCGATAGTGTATTTTCCTCCCTTTTTTCTGAATAAAACAGCTAAAAAGAGAGGAAAATACGAAACCCCCGATTTCTTTTTTCGTATAACCACTTCCGATTAAAGAAATCATGCCTTTTATTGAAACAAAACCTGTTGAGCATATCAAAATTGAATTTGCCGTTAAACCTTTTGAGGAACGGCAAACAATTGTTCATTGTTCTCACTGGTCATTAATTGGCTCTTTGCTCCGGGCAACGCCTGAGATGTATCTGGTTGATAAAATCAGCGGTAAAAAATACAATCTTCTTCTGGCAATTGATATTGCTTTTTTTCCGGAATGGACTCCTGTAAATGAGACCGGCTACTATCATTTTACCCTCATTTTTGAAGGGCTGGATAAAGATTGTATTATGTTTGATTTGGTGGAAGAGTCCGGTGACCCTTTGGTATTTTCGGCACTGAATATTTTACGAAACAAAACCGATGTTTACAACACTGTCGTTTAACCTTTCCTGTTTTCATTTATGCCTTTGATATTTACCGAAATTGATAAAAAAGTTAAGATTGACGCCGTTTTACTGAAAAAGCCTCTGGAAGAAAGGCAGACTATCGTGCATTGTCAGGTACGTTCTTTTTTTGGCACTTTGGTCAGAATCTGGAGAAGCACTTTTCTCATAGACCGTCATTCGGGTAAACGATATAAGTTACTGACTGCTATAAATATCTCTTTTTATCCCGTCTGGACCCGGGCAGAACCGGGAGTATATGAATTCACGTTGATTTTTGAAGGCCTGGATAAAGACTGTAAGGTATTTGACCTCGCCGAAATTATCCCTCAGGAAGGCGGATTTTTTGTATCCGGAATCACCCGGAATCAGACGGATGTTTATACCGTTGAGGTAAGTTGAGGGTAACGGAGTGTTTTTGTTTTTTCTTAATATACAATCGGAATAGAAGAATTTCCTCTTTTTCTGTAAATTACGGTATTTTCTTATCTTTGTCCTTTCAAAGCTAAAATCATGGAAAAATTTTTCAATTTTCTACGCATAATAGGGGCAATGCTACTCATTACTGTCAGTGTTTTCAGTATTACCTATATGGGATTTATGCAGCGTCCGGATGTAGAGGTGAAATATGAAATCATCCCGGATTTTCAAACGTTGTGTATTTTCAATTCGATTTTGGGACTTGCCGGTGGCGCTTTAATAGATTTCCGGCGGCTATGGGCTTCCCTTGCAGGAGGATTTATGGCAGCAGCCGGCATTACTGCGCTTACATTACTCTATGTTTCCTGGAGGAGTTCCATTCTCAATGCAGAAATATTAATTCCCTTGTTTGTTGGAATTATTCCGGGAGTAGTGACTTATAACTTTCTTCGTGAGAAAATATATGGAGAGTAATAAATCATAAAAACTGACTCCATAAAACAAGCCTGGCCGGTTTTATGGAGTCCTTTCCTTTGTATATATAATTTTCTATCTCCCCGAATTCCGGATTATTCCTTCGAGTTCCTTATTCAGGGAATCTGCAGCAATGAGTTGCTCCATATTCAGATGAAAGCGGAAACGCCAGTAATGTTTTGGATTTGCCGGTACATTGATTTGCTCTTCTTTCGGATTTTCTCTCCGGAGTTTTCCGTCGGTTGCGATTAAATCCTGAATTGGAAATACCGCCCACATTGCAGGAGAATATAAATGCTGTTCCAGTATCTGCTTTATTACCCATGGCTCGCCATAATAGGGAGCCTCTCCGGAATTCTGAAGTATCTGATTAAAAAACCGCTGGGTTTTATCCCTGTCTTCTTCCCACCACCCCCTCAGCGTGGACATATCATGGGATGAGGGAGAAACTACCGAAAGATAAGGCGCATTCCCGGGATGACCAAATTCTACATTTCCCTTGGGCATTCGCTGGATTTCGAGACTCAGAATATTCAGGTCCTTCATCACGCCGGGCACACTTGCCGGAATCATCCCCAAATCTTCCCCACAGATTAGCATATCCGTTGCATTGACTAAAGCAGGGAGTTTATCCATTGCTTTTTCTCTCCAGAAATCATTCATTCTGTCAAAAAAGTAATGATTATAAAGATTGGTTACACAGTCTTTCTGGTCCTGCTCCAGCTCTCTGAAAGAACGGGTTTGCTGTATGGAAATTCTCGGATTCAGTCCGTTTTTGCCATCATCAATGAAGAGCACTTCTCTTACCAGTTCCTTAATCCCTGATGCAATTTTTTCTTTTTTGCGTTCTTCCCAGTCTTTCATGACAATTACCTCTTCTACCTGTCTTTGGGAAGCCACATGCGGTTTAATCCGGAAAAAACCCTCTCCCTTGTGTTCCAGAAAAGATTCTTTTACTTCTTCGGTATATTCCCCGAAAATATCATACAGAAAATGCTCCCGGATATAAGGAGTACAAAGTCTTTCGTAGTTCAGATAGATTCCGGAGTTTCTTAAATCTGCGGAAGTAAGAGGAAGTGTAGGGTTAAATACCCCCAGAAGTCCGTCGATCTGATTGTAGGGAATCTGCCATATACGAAAAAACCCAAGGATATGGTCAATTCGGAATGCGTCGAAATAAGCAGACAGTTTTACCAGACGTTCCTTCCACCAGGCGTAACCATCTTTCGCCATTTCCTCCCAGTTATAGGTAGGAAAGCCCCAGTTTTGGCCTAAGACTGCGAAATCATCAGGAGGGGCGCCCGCCTGTCCGTCCATATTATACAAATGCGGGGCAACCCATGCGTCCACGCTATACCGGTAGATTCCGATGGGGATATCCCCTTTCAGAATCACCCGGTTACTGCGGGCGTATTCAGTGGCGGCCATGAGTTGCTTGTGGGCATGATACTGAATAAAATAATGGACTGCAATATGTTCAAAATGTGGGTCTGAAGCCTCACACATCTGATTAATTTCTGTCCAGTCAAATACAGATCCTACCTGCCATTTACTAAAATCCGGCGTTCCGTACAAATCTCTCAGGTGTGAAAAAACAGCATACGGTTTCAACCATTTTTCATTCTCATCCAGAAAAGCGATAAAGTCCGGATTTTTCAGAAAATCTTCCTTCTCCTGATCAAAAAACAATTTAAAAAACCGGGATTTCATTTTCATCACTCCTTCGTAATCAATTTCCGGCAACTGGTTTAGCTGTTCTGAAGTAGTATCAAACTGGGCCTGTAAAACCTCGTCATGGAGCCTTCCCATTCTTCCTAGGTTGATGTACATCGGGTGCAGGGCAAAAACAGAAATTGCTGCATAAGGATAGGAATCCGTCCAGCTATGATTTGCGATTGTATCATTAATCGGCAATACCTGAATCATCTTCAGGGAAGTCTTTTTAGCCCAGTCCACCAGCAATTCCAGATCCGGAAACTCCCCGACCCCTCCGCCACCCGCACTTCTCAGCGAGAAAACCGGAATTGCAACTCCCGCACCTCTCCATCCGTCGGGATATCCAAAGGTTTCATCTGTTTGCTGAAATAAAACCGTATCCGTTTCTGAAAGGAACAATTGTAATTGTCTGTCATCGCCCGTTTCCCAGTGAATCACTTTACGGGTTTTGGCTTCGAGAATCACATATTTATAATATATTGGTTTACGGGGGTTTTTGATTCCGGTAAGTGCTTCCCAAACCGGATATTTCCCGTCCTCCATCACTACAACCTTCTCCTCATCCCATCCACCGAGTCCTTCATCACTTCCAATAATTCCAAATACCTGTCCCGGTTCAATCAAGGCGGCATTCAGACGAAAAGTCACCATCACTTCCTGTCCTGTAAGATTGAGTTCAGGAATGATTTTGCCTGATTCCCTGCGCATGATAGCATGGGTAAAGGCGGATGAAAACCAGGTGTTGGATGCCCAGTTGCGGGAGCGCCAGAAATCTCTGAGTATCATTTCCGGATAAACAGATACCGAAATTCTGCGGTTTTTCCCCCATTCCCATTCCTCACTTCCAAGGTTTTCGTCTTTCATCACATATTTATATTCAATGAAAGACCGGTTTTCATTGTCAATTTCAATCGTAACAGACCATTCACCTTCTCCTTCATGTACCAAAGAGACTGCTTTGCTGAGGTCCCATTCCCCGAGTTCAGGAGTATTGCCGGCAAGCATAATCCGCTGTCCCCAGGAAGTTTTGTATTGTATCTGAAAAGTAATTTGCATGATTTTATATTATGGTAATTATGGGTTTTCTGTTTCGGCTACAAAATTAAAAAAATCAATCGTTTTTTTGAAAAATAATCACATGTTTTGTCTTTATCCTGAATTATTCATGCTTTTATTCTTCATATAGTCCTGTATTCCATTTTACTCAACACAAAATCCAACTTATCTGCAATGTATTTCGTTTAAATGGCTGACAAAAAATAATCATTCATTCTTTTGATTTAACCATGAATTTCTTTAAACCTACAATTTACGGGGTATCCGGGCTTATCTTTTCCCTGATGTTGATTTTTTCGGGTTGTGAAGATAAAAATCCTGACCCTGAGTATCCCGGAGCGCAGGAACCCGCAGGCAATTCGGGTTATACACCCAGAATCTTACTCAATGGCGACCCGCTGACATTTACACATTCTCCTTATTATATGGGTTCAAACCTGATGGCGGATGCTTCTGCGCTGCTGATGGCTTTGGATTATACAATAGACTGGGATAGCACCTCAAAAGTCCTGACGGCAAGCAGCAAAACCCAGAATCAGGCGGGTGCGAAAAATATAAAGTTTACTGAAGGGGCTGAAGTGGCAGAAATAAACGGAGCTAAAATCGTCCTCCCTGTAAAAGCAGAAGTAAAAAACGGGAAACTAATGACACCGGCCCGTTTTACAGCAGACAAAGCAGGAGTGGCAATTCTTGAATGGGATAAAGACTCTGAGTCTCTTCAGGGGTATTATTATGAAAAATGCGATTACGGAATTTATTTTTATGGTCATCAGCCGGATAATACCGACGCTACTGGAGCAGAGAAATTCATATCCGGGCAGACCAACCGTTTTTTTGACCCGGCTAAACCTACCATTATTTACACTCACGGGTGGCAACTCGATGGGGTAAAAAATAAAGGGAGAGAAGACTTCCGGCTAGAGGGAGAGGGAATAGATATGCAAACCCATAATTACTGGATTGAACAAGGATGGAATGTAGGAATTTTCCAATGGGTACAGCTTGCAGATGACGGAGGCGTGCCTCCCCCAAGAGAAGCGGAGGCAAAAATCTATGACGTAAACAATAGTCTTTCTTCCTTTCGCTGGAAAAATACCAAAGGGGAATTGCAGCCTGCTGTCTATACTAAAAGCCTGATGAAACTCTATGCAGAAGAGTATGAAAAGTTATTTGGAACAGGTTATACCGGGGGAAGAATCCATCTTATGGGAAATTCCCTTGGCGGAAACCTGACGATGGCTCTGTTGATGGAATTGCATCAGCAAAATATCACACCTTATCCTCAGCGGGTTACCCTGATTGACCCTTACTGGTCCCTTAATCCTACCAGTTCTCAGGTAGCTTTCCCGTATGGCTTTGCCTCTGCCTATGATTTATCCGAAGAAGCGGCTATTCTGGCTTTCGGACAGCACAATACAGCCATAGAATATTATCGTACAAGTATTGCCGGCTATATCGGCACCAATGACAGCCTGATTGCGCATACGGCCTTTACGCATTATGGTACAGACTATTCCTGGAATGCAGTCACCAAACATACAGTACCGGTTCGTCAGTATTTATGGTCCTATCAGTTTGCGCCTCCGGCAGAAATATCGAGACCCAATGCATTCACCAGTTATACGCCTACCGGAAACTTTGCCGCATCAGCCGCTACAGGTGACGCCCGGATTCGGGAGCTTACCGGAAATGAATATTACTGGAATCACATTGATGGCAGAAGTACGCTATCGCCGGAAGATGATACTTTCGAAATAAGGGAAGGACTAAGATAAACACTTTCGCTGAAAGATAAAAAAGAATTGTACAGCCTCTTTTAGTGCAGGCTGAAACGAACGATATTTTTTCAAAGAAATATCGTTTTTTTATTGAAAAAAGTCAGCGTATATTTTTTTTGTAAAAACAGGAAAAAATATCGGTTACCTTTCTCTCTCAGCAATCATAAAAGGGTAAATTCATTCAACTTATTTCACAATTCAATATCAAACTTTTATGAAACGTTTTCTTTTATCCGCCTTGTCCTTAACCTTGCTTTTTAGTGCAGCCTTAGGGCAATCTGTTTCTCTTGAAACGGCCAAAACTGTAGCCACTAATTTTTATTTTTCAAAAGATTTTACCAAAAACGCCCGCAAAGACATCAAAATTACTGACACCCGTGTAGAAAAAACACAGGATGAAACCCTGCTGTACATTTTCACCATGAATGAGGAAGGCTTTGTCATCGTTGCCAATGAACAAAAAGTAAAGCCTGTACTTGCATACGGAATTCAGGAAGGCGGAAGCCCGGACTCTGATAATCCGGCTTTTAATTACTGGCTGAAAAACTACAAAGACCAGATTGCAGACCTCAGAAAAAATCACCCTCAGTATCGCGTTCCTCAGGAAGTTACTGCTCAGTGGTCTGCTTTACAGTCCGATAATTTTGACAGAGAAGCTGCAAATCAGCTTCAGAAACAAATGAATCCCAACGGAAATATGAATACTATGACCGTATCCCCACTTCTGACAACCAACTGGGGACAGGGAAGTTCCGCCTCTCCTTCCTACAATTACTACTGTCCATCATCCGGCGGAGTAACTGCTATCACCGGTTGTGTAGCGACAGCAATGGCTCAGGTAATGCGCTACTATCAGCATCCCGCCTACGGAAACGGTTCTCAGTCATACACTGAACCCGCCAACTATAATAATATGGGTGTAATGACCACTGCAAGCTACGGCGTACTGAGTGCTACTTTTGGTACCACCACTTATGGCTGGGCAAATATGCCGGCAACCATCAACAGCGCAAGTCCTCTCGCTCAAAGACAAGCTGTCGGACGCCTGATGTCTCATTGCGGAATCAGCGTAGAAATGGATTACAGCCCTTCTTCTTCCGGTGCCAATACCCCTGATGCTGCTGCTGCATTTGAAGATCATTTCTACTACTCCAATTCTGGTTTTTTAAGCCGCAGCGCATACACCCTTCTTTTATGGAAAACATTACTAAAATCTGCTTTGGATGGCTCAAAACCGGTACTTTACAGAGGCAGAGATAACGTGGAAAATACCGGACACGCCTGGGTTTGTGACGGATATGACGCAAATGAATACTTTCATATGAACTGGGGATGGAACGGAAGCAGCAATGGGTACTTCTCAGTGGACGACCTTACCCCCGGAAGTGGTTACTATAACGACAGTCAGGGAGTTATAATCAACAGTCCTAAAAGCATGACACTTTCTTCCACATCAAAATCCTTCTGCTACGCTGCCGCTTCTTCTTCTGTATCTGTAACCTGCAGTTCTGTATGGACGGTAACAGACAACGCTTCCTGGATTACTACAAGTGCAATTTCAGGGTTTGGAAACGGCTCTTTCAATATCAACGTAACTCAAAATACTACCGGTGCACAAAGAACAGGTACTGTAACCGTAAAAGGAAATGGAGTGGTTAGAACCATTACTGTAACTCAAAAAGGTCAGGTTGCTTTCACTTCTGTATCCACTTTCTATCCCGGAACATACGGCGCAAAATACTCTTTCAGCATAACCTCTACCGGAACATTCACTGTAAGCGATAATGCTTCATGGATTACCCTGAATACTCTTTCCGGCTCATCCGCTTCTACTTCTGTTACTTTTACTACTACTTCCAATACTACCGGAGCGGTACGTAACGGAACTATCACCCTGACCGGTCCTTGTGGAGAAACCCGTAATATCACAATCTCTCAGTCTTACCTTACCAACTCCTGCCCTACTGTAAGCGGTGTAACCCTGACCAATGCAACCCAAACTTCTCTTACCGTGAATTATCCTGTCGCTTCCGGAGCCACTTTCTACCGTATTTATGCTAAAAAATCTACAGAAAGTGTGTGGACATGGAGAGGAAGCTGGGCCGGAACTTCTGTAAGCCTTACAGGACTCAGCGCAAACACTACCTACAACGTAAGAGTAGAAGCAGCCTGCAGCAGCACAACCACCGGAAATGTTTCTGTCATCGTATCTACCACAACGCCAAGCAGCCCGAACGTAAGAACGATGGAAGAAGACGAGCTCTATGTAGCTAACGGAGAAGGTCTTGCGGACGACAATCAGGTAGATGTTTGGGTGAATGCAGTAGATTTCAAAGCTTATCCAAACCCTGCAAGAGACAATGTAACCCTGAGCCTGAATATTGCCGAAAGCCGGAACGTTACCTGGACAATGCTAAACCTCAATGGTCAGATTATCGCTCAACAGGCTGAAAATGCAGAAGCAGGCGAATTCAGCAGAACAATTTCTCTTGAAAATTACCCCGCAGGATTGTATATCCTTACTGTAAAAAGCGGAGACGAATTATACTCTGAAAAAATTCAGGTTGTAAAATAAAACCAAAATTCATATCCTCAGAAAGGGTGGCCATAAACAGGTCGCCCTTTTTGCTGTAATCAGGATTGATTTTTATCCAAAGGTTTTTACATTTGAGTTTTTCTAATCTCACTTTTTTATCGTAATTTTGTAAAAAGATGTTTTCATCAAAACTAAAATCAGCAAAAAAAACATGTTAAATATTCATTTTGAAACATTTACCCTCTCAAACGGGCTTAAGGTGATTGTTCATGAAGATCATTCCGTTGCCAAAGCAGTGGTAAATATTTTATACAATGTAGGGTCAAGAGACGAAGAGCCGGATAAAACCGGATTTGCCCATTTATTCGAACACCTGATGTTTGAGGGCAGTGCCAATATCCCTCATTATGACAAAGAACTCCAGAAAGCAGGCGGGGACAATAATGCATTTACCTCCTCTGATATTACCAATTATTACCTGACCTTACCTTCCAACTGCCTTGAAACTGCATTCTGGCTCGAATCTGACCGGATGCTTGAACTCGGATTTTCTCAGGAAAGGTTAGATAATCAAAAAAGTGTGGTCATTGAAGAGTTTAAACAAAGATACCTGAATCAGCCCTACGGGGACGCAATGAACCTGCTCAGGGATTTGCATTTTACGACTCACCCATACAAATGGGCTACAATCGGAAAAGAAATTTCTCATGTGGAAAACGCAACCCTGGACTATGTAAAGTCTTTTTTTTACGGATATTATGCCCCCAATAACGCCACGATGGTGGTAGCAGGAGACGTAAAAAAAGAAAAAGTAATGAAACTTGCAGAAAAATGGTTTGGGTCAATTCCCAGGAGAACGCTCAAAAAACATCCGATTCCCCAGGAGCCTCCACAGACGGAAGCCCGCTTCATGGAAGTGAAAAGAAATGTCCCTCATACAGGAATTTACAAGATGTTTCACGTTCCGGCTCATACCGAAAGAGCCTATTATGTAACCGATATTATTACTGATATTCTCAGCAGCGGCAAAAGCGGAAAATTATTTCAATCTCTGGTAATCGAGCAACAGATTGCCAGCAGCGTGAGTGCCTTTAGCTGGGGAATGGCAGACCCCGGAATCGTATCCATCAACGCACAATTATCCGAAGGAAAAAGTACTGAAGAATATGAAAAAGCCCTGAGAGAATCCCTTAATCAGGTGCAAAACCTTCAGCAGGACGATTTGGATATCATCAAAAACAAACTGCAATCGGCTTTCCTCATGGAAAAACTCTATGTGCTGAATAAAGCAATGGGGATTGCATTCGGAGACTTCCTCGGCGACGCTGAACTGATTAATAAAACCCCCGAAATTTATGCGTCTATCACCTTGAAGGAAGTGAAAGAAGTAGCAGAGAAATACTTTCAGGAGAGTAATTCTTCTACTTTATATTATTTACCTGAGGGAGAGTAAAAAACATTGAAAAAATCAATAAAAGGGTAAAACCAACCCCCAAAAAACACAGAAAACAAGCCCCGGGATTCGGGGCTTGTTTTTTATGTAAACAAACGAAAAAAATTAATTATTCACAACGTGAACAAAAGTTCTTTCTTTTGTATTTACTTTTTTTCTGGAAAAGGAAACAGTACCTTCAACCAAAGCAAAGAGGGTATGATCTTTACCAACCCCTACGTTTTCTCCTGCATGATATAAAGTACCTCTCTGACGAATCAGGATACTACCGGCAGAAGCCGACTGACCGCCGAATAATTTCACGCCCAGTCTCTTGCTATGAGATTCACGTCCGTTCCTTGAACTACCGACACCTTTCTTGTGAGCCATGACTTTATGATAGAATTAGTATGTGAATAGCTTAATTTAAAAAATATTAACCGATTGATTCGATTTTGATTTTGGAATACTGCTGACGGTGACCGTTTTTCACAGCATATCCTTTTCTTCTTTTCTTTTTGAAAACGATGATTTTTGGACCTTTAACGTGCTCTTCCACAGTTGCTTTTACAGAAGAACCGGAAAGGAAAGGAGTTCCTACCGTTGCACCGTTATCATCTCCTTTTAATAATACTTCATCAAAAGAAAGAGTAGCTCCCGCTTCTTTATCGAGTAAATTCACATAGATGGATTTACCTTCCTCCACTTTTACCTGCCTTCCGGCAATGTTGACAATCGCAAACATAATTTATATCAATTAAAACTGTTTAACTAAGGAATTATTTTACCTCTTAAAATTTGAGTGTGCAAAATTAGACAATTACTTTATAACCACCAAAACTTTTTATAAAGATTTATAAAAAAAACTGGTATGGCTGATTTTTTATAATCATGAGCAAATCTTTTTTCGGTTATTTCCTTTTTTTGATTCTGTCTATGTCGTACACAATGGAGAGTGGGATTTATATACCGTTTTAATGACTTTTCCTGCAATGGTACTGAATAGATACCTAAACCGGGCCTGACCCACAGGGTATGACCATTACCCGTAGAATAACCCAACCCGGCACTCAGTTGAAAATAAGTATAGCTTGACCACCCTCTCCATCCATATGTACCCGTCCTCGCCCGGTTTACTGAAGCAGAAAAGATTGTTTTGAAAGGACCGCTTCCTTTCAGGATATAATTGAACCTTACCCCCAAATCAAGGTTCATATTTGCACCCGGAGAAAGACTACCGGAAGAAATCAGGTTGTACCGGAATAAATTATACGCAGTATTTACCTCCATTTGCATATTGGGATTCCTTAAATACCAGTATTTTCCTGCCCCAATCCGGGTAAAACTGAATGCAGGATAAGGAAATACGGAATATTTTACCCCACGATTTGCCCATTCGTACTGAGAATGTCCCCCAAAGCCATATCCTGCACCCGTATAGGTATTCAGCATAGTACCTGTCCCCACTTCAAATCGCCATCCTCCTTTTACATTCGGGGGCTTTCTCTCTTTTTTGATTCTGTCTATATCGTACATGATGGTAAGATTGGGAGAAAAAATCGGAAAAGCACTATATCTTTTATCAATACCAACACCGGGTTTAATCCACAGCGTGTGATTATGCCGGGTCATATACCCCAACCCAATACCAAAATGATAAAAAGTAGTGAACATTCCTGTTTTTAATCCAATCCCCCTCTGAGCCGAGGCTGATAGTATTGCCTTAAATCTGGTATTCAATTTTATCTGATAATTTAACCGAAGACCAAGCTCCTGTGTCTCAAATTTACCGGGAAGTGTAGTACCGGTATAATAAAAATTGCTCCCTGCTGACGCCAGTACATATACCGGTATCTGAGCGAGCGATAGCCATAATTCACCTCCAGTTGAAAGTTGCTTCTCCATAAATTCCAGTATTTCCCAATCCGAAAACCTGAGACACTAAAATCAGGATAAGGAAAGACAGTACCTGAAAACCCGTATTTCTCCCATTCCGCTTTAGTTTGTCCATGGAAGCCCTGACCAGCTTTATCATAGGTATTCAGTACAATCCCGCTTCCTCCTTCAAAACGCCAGCCTCCTTTTTGAGCATAACCACAGAACAAGCCAGCAACCCAAAAGAGCACTAAAGTGACTGTTTTTTGGGTAATCAGGGGAAAACGCCAAACAGCACAAAAAAGAAAGAAGTGTCTTAATAGCCTGGCTTTAGTAAATAGAAGTATCCTTTTTCTCATTTTTTTCATAATTTTATTCGGTGAAAACCGGTTTTCTCTTACCGGGCAAAAACGGGAGATTTGAGTTTTTCAACATCCGTCAATCGTGTTTTTCGGCGGGTATTCGCATGAATTCCTTATTATTTTGATAAGGCTGACTTTATTTTCACACAACTCAACACCGGAAAAACTATTTTTTAAAACGCTTTTTTATTGCTGCCGGTTGCCATAATCCCTAATAATGATTCTACTCATACAAAGCCACAAACAAACCTTTTCTCAGCCGTTCCTCTTTCAAAACAGCGATTGATAAAAAACAGAAAAAATATCCGGATTTTTGTTTTTTCGGAGAGTCCTTGTATCTTTGAATAAAAAATCTGAAAAACGGAAACAAATATGAGTAACGACTTAACAATTGGAACGAGGGTAAAGCACCCGGCTTACGGTAACGGAATCATTCTGGACAATGCAATGGAAAAAGCCTATTGTGTTGTATTCAAAAATCACGGGGAAAAATTCATTGAAAAAAACTATGAAGAACTGGAAATCATAGAATTGGCGCCGGTGGCGGATAACCGCATTTCCATTGCAGAATTTGAGAAAGTGCTGCTTAAGACGCTCAGAAAATGGGCGGACGTAACAGAAATAGTAAAAATCGCTGATAAATGGAAGGGAGGCTCTATGATTTTTCAGCCGGCAAACAAGGAACTCAAGCCGAAAGAGATTCCTATGGAAACCTTTTTCCATAAAATCACTATGATCCGGGACAGGCTGAGAGTGCTTGAGCAACAAATCAACAGTCACAAAGGCCTTTCAGAAGAAGATAAAATCAACTTACAGCAGTATATCACCCGTAGCTACGGCTCCCTGACCACTTTCAATGTCTTGTTTAAAAATCCGGAAGAAGGGTTCAAAGGCGAAGGCGGTAAAGAGTAATGAAAATTCCCCTGTGACCGAAAAATCACAGGGGAATTGTATATGGTATAACTTCAGAAAGTGGCTGTAATTCAGCGGTTTTCTATAGGAGCACTCTCTTCTTTTGGGGGTTTAAATTCTACAATATCCCTTATGATAATAGCATCTGAAAAGGATGCGATTCTTTTAACCTCCTTCAGAAAAGATTCTGCGTCTCCCTTTGTATAAAAATCGCCCACTCTTACGCGGTAAGTAGGTTCTACAAAAACGAGATAGCGTGGAATATTGGGGAAATTGGAAGCAAACTGATTTTTCAGTCGGTTTGCCTGATCTCTTTCCTGTCCGTTAAAGAGCTGAATCCGGTAGCCCCTGACCTTGGTTGGATATTTGATTACCGGTGCTACATAACGAGTAGGAGTATCAGTAACAGTTACAACCTGCTCCTGCGGAAGATTATGTTTGGACGAAAGGGTATATAATGCAGGATTGGCATCAATATAGCTCTTATTGCCTGTAACAAAATATTTCTCCACCTTACGGTAACGGTTGATTGTATCCGCAGGGTTAAAAGGAGGCTGTTTCTCTTCTATCATTACCGGCTTATTAAACTGAGTATGCTTTCTGAAAGGAGAAAGATTTTCCGGTTCGTATTTCTGATAAGCCCCCTTTTGATTGTTTTTAACAGCAGGAGGTCTTTTGGATGAAAGAGTAGTCTGCCCGAGACTAATCGTTCCAATGCAAAAATATATTACAGACAAGAAAAAGCAAAGTATTTTTTTATTCATACAATTAATAATGTATCCGGGATAAATTACAAGAAAAATAACTCAACCGCAAAAATAAAGAATCTTTGATGAAATCCTTCGTTTTTAAATTGAATATTTTGGAAAAACCACATTATTTCCCTGAGGGACTTACGGAAAGGGGCCTTAATTTCGGAATTACCACGTCATCCTCTCTCACGACAAACGCGCCGAGAAAACCTGCTGAACGGGCTTTTTTGCTGAACTCTTCCGCATCGGCACGGGTGATAAAGTTGCCTGCCCGGATACGGTAAGAAGGCTCCTGAAATTTCATATAGCAATCTACACCGGGAAATTTGGTCAGGAAAGAGCCTTTGGCGTTATTGGCCGCTTCTCTTTCTATCCCAATAAATACCTGTACCCTGTATCCCTGCATCGTTTTGGTTCGATTCACGATTTCTTTATGCTTCTCAATAAAAACCGCAAGAGAAGGGCTTTTTTCAATATAAAATTTATTTCCTCCCGTAAAATAAGGGGAAACTTTCTGCCATTTATCTACCGGAACGGGGTCATCAACCGGAGGAAGTACTACCGGCATTTCGAAGGTATTGCCTCTCTGACGAAACACTGTAACGTCTTCCGTCTCATATTTTGCGTACTCCGCCTTATCCGATTTTCCGTCTTCAGGCTGCGCAAATGCAAAACTCAGCCCTGTCATTAAACAAAAAAGAAAAACAAAATAACTCTTACTCATTTTATTTTAATCTATCAGTAAATTTTTTCTATTAACACTCCCGTATCATTTCTGTATTTGAATCTACAAATATAATGAAATTACTCCGGTTTTTCCACAGATTTTTTTAAGTTTCCGGAAGTACCAATCCGGCTTACCCCATAATTTTTGATAAAATCCATCGCTTCTTCGTGTGTTCTGACCCCACCGGAAACCTTGATACTGATTTTTTCGTGGAGGACTTCCCGCAATAAACGTACTTTTTCTTTTTGGGTTACGATACTGATTCCGGTAAATCCTGTGGATGTTTTAACGAAATCCGGCGAGATTTCATTGCATATAGCACAGATTTTCTGAATTTCTGCTTCACTGAGCAAAGTAACTTCAATGATAATCTTGCTCACTATTCCCATCTGCCTGCATAAAAAACAGAAAGTCCGGATTTCTGAAGCCACTGCGTCCCATTTTTGGTTCCTTAAATTGGTCAGGTTAATGACCATATCGAGCTCATCCGCTCCGTCCTTTATCAATGTACGGGCTTCCTGAATTTTGAGTGCCGGGTCAGAGTAGCCCAACGGAAAACCCACTACTGAACAAATTGCCACGGTAGAATGCTTCAGAAGAGCAATTGCTGTTTTTACATAAAAAGGTGGCACACAAACTGCAAAAAAACCTTCCTGAACTGCAACCGCACAGAGTCCTGTTATCTCATCCGCTGAAGTATCCGGCCTCAGAATCGTATAATCAATATAATCCTCTATGGCAATCATATTTGTTTGAGTATTTCATTGAGTACGGGCAAAGTATTATCCATAATTCTCTCCTCAATACGGGAAGTATCAGCCGGTACAAACTTTTCTCCGGTAATTTGTTCATACAATTCTATGTACCTTTTTGAGGTAAGTTCCAGCATTTCATCCGGCATAATTGGCATTTTCTGTCCTTCCAGCCCCTGAAACCCGTTTTCTATCAACCATTTACGCACAAATTCCTTGGAAAGTTGTTTTTGCTCCTCTCCTTTGAGTTGTCTTTCGTCATAGCCATCGGCATAAAAATAGCGGGAAGAATCCGGAGTATGAATTTCGTCAATCACAAAGATATTTCCATTATGATACCCGAATTCATATTTTGTATCCACGAGAATCAATCCTCTTTCGGCGGCCATTTCTGTTCCTTTTTTAAAAAGGTTCATGGCATCATATTTCATTTGTCCGAATTCATCCGGGTCAATAATCTGAGATTTGAGAATTTCTTTTTCGGAGATGTCCTCATCGTGCCCGATCATGGATTTTGTAGTAGGAGTAATGATGGGTTCAGGCAATCTGTCATTTTCCTTCAGCCCGTCCGGTAATTCCACCCCACAAATTTCTCTTTTTCCGGAATTGTAAACGCGCCAGGCATGTCCTGCAAGATAGCCCCGGACTACCATTTCTATCGGGAAAGCTTTACATTTCAGCCCTATCGTAACATTAGGATCAGGGATAGCCACCACATGCGTAGGGACAATCGTATCCACCGCCTGAAAAAAATGTGCTGCCGTCTGATTTAAGACCTGTCCTTTGTGCGGAATTACACGCGGCAAAATGTGGTCAAATGCAGAAATACGATCAGTGGCAACAATAACGAGCAATGTTTCATTGATGTTGTAAACATCCCTTACTTTACCGTTATACCTCGATATTTGATTCGGGAATTGAAAATGTGTTTCTGAAAGGGGCATAATATAAAATTTTCGGCAAAGATAGTAAAACCTCTGCCGAAAAGAAAATTTACAATTAACCGATTGCAATAATATTTTTTTATTGAACGCTAAGTCCGGCACATTTCGGTAGCCCTGATAAAAAAGGTCCGGTTTTCAGGGTTTGTGGCAGCAGGACGTTTTTACTTTACCGGAGTCTTCCGAAAACTGAGGACTAAGGTAAGGAATTCCCAGGTTTAAGCCTCTGAGAATCAACAGAACAGCCATTGTCCCGATGAAGAGTGGTACTGCTTTCTGAAATTTCTGACGAAAAGGAAAGGAAAGTCTCTGCCCTAAAACGCCCAGAAGAAACATCATGGGAAAAGTTCCGGCCCCAAAAATCATCATAAACAAAGCTCCTTTCAGCATATCACCGGTGGCAACCGCCCCTGCAAGTGCTACATACACAAGACCACAGGGCAAAAACCCATTAAAAATCCCTACCATAAAGGAGGCGCGAAAGGTATTTTTGCGCAGCACTTCCCCTATTCGGACCTGAACCGGGTGTACAATCAGCGTATAGATTTTTTGTAAAGGCGAAAACCGTTTACTCAGTGCAGGAAAAAGCAGGCCGGCAAGTAACAGCAATCCCAGACCTACAGATAATCCCTGCTGAAATCCGGCGAGCGAAAATATTTTTCCGATGCTTCCAAATATAATCCCTAGAAATCCGTAAGTGATGATTCTGCCTGAATTATAAAAAACACTTTTCAGGATATTTCTGCTACTGCTGTTGACGGGGACAGAAAGCGTCAGCGCAATCGGCCCGCACATACCGAGACAGTGCAGGCTTCCCATAAAGCCCATCATTACAGCAGAAATAATGAGTGTTTGCATGAGATGTTTATTTACAGGGAAACCGTTACGTCTTTTTCGATAAAATACGCTTTGCCCGAGTCTTCCCAATCTAATTTTACTTTATAGTAGCCTTTATTCAAAGCGCCCTGAGCAAATTCCAGCACGCTATTCTGAATCAGTGATTTTTCGTATTTCCGGTCATTTCTGGCATTGGAAGGGCTGTAAAAATGGACATTCATTTTAGCCGTTTTGAGAGAATCCGGAAACTGTATTTTCACGATGCCATTTTCCTGGCTTACCACTATCTGGCTTTCGTAAGGAAAAGCGTTTTTTGTCGCATCAATCGTTTGCTGATATTGCAACTCCTTGACATAATAATCCGGCGTAACCAAATCAAACTCGGTTTGCATTGCCATATAACCCAGTCCAAGAATGAATACCACAAAACTCAGATACAGAAACAGAATAAATTTTCCGTAGTTCATATTTTTACAATATTGAAGATAAATAATCAACCAAAATCAAAGGAGAGATGTTTTCTCCGCTTTATTAATATTATCCGACAGGCCCGAGAAAAGTAGTTTTAAGCGTTTTTATTTTTTCATTTCCATGATACAGCCCGATTTTAATATCGGTTTTTCTTTTCTGAACCTTTTTCTTATCCAGTACAACGAAAAAAGTAGTTTCTGCAAACCCTTCTTTCTTGATAGTAAGTCCTTTTTGTCCAATAAAACGAAGCTCAGCATCAATCCCTTCTATTTTTAAGTTCAGGGGCATATCATGATAGGTTTTGTTGACCAGCTTGAGGGTATAAAGATTGCTGATACTATCCGATCCTATTTCCTGGTACAACATCCCTTTAGCGCGCATAATCGTTGAGTCAATGTCCGTTCTTGTGAAGAGTAATACTCCCAACACTCCAATCAATGCAACGAGTACTACGCCATAAGCCTTATTCCGGGTAGTTACAGCAAAGGGTTTACCGGAAGCGATACTATTTTCAGAAGCATAGCGAATCAGCCCTTTGGGTTTCTGAATCTTATCCATGACATTATCACAGGCGTCAATACAGGCCGTACAATTCGTACACTCCAACTGTGTTCCATTACGGATATCAATACCGGTAGGGCATACATTTACACACAGATTGCAATCAATACAATCCCCCAGCAGCCTTTCTTCTGACTTACGGAGGACACCCCGTGGCTCACCCCTTTTGTAATCATAGGCCACCATATAGGAGTCTTTATCCAGCAAAACGCCCTGCAATCTTCCGTAGGGGCACACTACTGTACAAGCCTGTTCTCTGAACCATGAAAAAAGGAAGAAGAAAAAAGCCGAGAAAAGCAACATCATTGTCAGACCAAAAACGTGTTGTGAAACCGGCTCCGTAATAATTTTGAACAAATCATCCACCCCGATGATATAGGCAAGCAATGCATTTCCCACCATAAATGAGATTCCATAAAAAATCAGGTATTTCAAACCCTTTTTCCGGATTTTCTCTGCATTCCACGGGGCTTTATTGAGGGCTTTCTGCTTGGGAGCATCTCCTTCTATCCAGAATTCGATTCTTCTGAAAATCATCTCCATAAATATGGTCTGCGGACATACCCATCCGCAAAAAAGCCTTCCGAATGCGACAGTAAATACAATTACAAAAACCATCGTTGTAATCATTCCCAACCCAAAAAACAGTACATCCTGTGGCCAGAAAATAAATCCAAAAAGGATAAACCGCCTTTCCGGGATATTGAATAAAAACAACGGATGTCCATCTACTTTAATAAAGGGGACGATGAACAATATCAGCACATACACTACTGTCAGAATGCTGCGCATATCATAATACCTGCCTTCCGGTTTATGTGCATATATCCAGGAGCGTTTTCCTTCTTTGTCTATCGTAGAGACTCTGTCCCTGAAAGATTCCCCTTTATCATATTTCCGCTCTGCCATAATTACAAACTGAGTTTCAAAAAGTGAATGATAATAGAAGAGTCAGATTGTTTTTATCTGACTCTTCCGGAAAACAATTATTTTTTTATGGTTTTGGTAGTGTCAGCTACTACTTTTGCCGTATCTGCGGGAACTGCTTCTTCTTTATACAAAGCCCCTTGTGGTTCCTTTGCTTTAGGAGGATTTGTTCCTTTCAGTGACTTAATATAGCCAACCAACTGCGCAATTTGTTTTGGATTGAAGTTATCTTTCCAGGGTACCATCCCTTTTTCAGGCACCCCGTATTTGATGGTTTTGAAAACATCCTTTACTCCTCCTCCATGAATCCAGTATTCATCTGTAAAGTTAGGGCCTACCCCCCCTTCCCCCAGTGTACCATGACAGGTAACGCAGTTAATGCTATAAAGAGATTTACCGGTAGATATATCGGTAGCATCTGTAAGCAACTCTACATTATTTTCATCAATTGCTTTGGTATTTCCGCCGGATATCTTTTTCAGGTACTCTGTTTTAGCGATTTCGGCTTCATTGACGGCAATTTTGTATTCCTCAGCAGGGAGTGGGGCAGTATGAGCAATGTGATACCCCCAAAGATAAATTCCGGCAAAAAGAATTGTTGCATAAAATCCGTAAACCCACCAGGGCGGAAGACTGTTGTCCAATTCACGGATTCCGTCATAAACATGGTCAAACTGAATTTTATCTTCTTCTTCAATTGCTTTGGCTTTATTGAATCTTTCCCACCATGACAGGCGAATTTCTCCTTTTTCCGCTGCTTTTCTTCTTTCCAGTGCGCTCAGCCTTGATACAAAAGTACCGGCGATAGCAAGAATCAGCAGAATTTCTACCAGAATTACCAGAAACAAGGTCCAGTAGGCCACATCAAAAACTCCCACATTTCCGCTTATAATATTCGTGACCGCTCCGCCTGCAACTGCGGTTGAGTCTGCGGGATTCTGAGCCGAAGCCACTCCCATACTTAACAGACCCAGCATAAAAAAGACAACAAGAGATTTGGCTGAGGATGAATTTCCGGATTTTGCTTCTTTAAAAAAATCAGGAAGCGTATTCATCAGTACAACAAGGGCAATAATGACAAACAGCAAGACAATGGCCACAACTCCCATGATAAAAATCAGAGAAGGAGCAGTTATATCCTTTGCAGGCGTTGTATATGTCTGAGCGTAGGCACTTCCCGCAGCAATCGTGGGGAGTAAAAGTGCCATTGCTTTTTTATATTGAAATGATTTCATGATTTATTGAAAAATTTAAGATTTCTGTTTAGTTAAAATCAAGCGATTGTTCCGTCTTCCATGGGAAGGTGTTCGACTTCGGTAATGGTTTTTTTATCCAGCTTATATACCCAAATCAGCATAATGATGAAAAAGGGGACAAAAATTGCCAGAGAAATCAACGGATAAATGCTTACTCCTGTTATTGCTTTCAGATAATTAACGAACTTCATACCTCTGTCAATTAAGGATTGGATGCAGTAGGTTTCTGTGCTTTAATATCTTTACCCAAACGTTGCAGGTATGCAATCAAGGCTACAATTTCCCTTTCCTTAGGAGTGGTAATTTTGTCTTTTTTGAGGCTCTCCGTGATTTGTTGTGCCTGCGCATCAAGGTCGTTGTTTGCCTGCTGATCATATCCTTCCGGATAAGGTACGCCCAGAGTTTGCATTGCTCTGATCATTCCTGCTGTCTTGGATTTATCTATATCATCATCCAGCAACCAGGGATAAGTAGGCATAATTGAACCGGGTGCCATGGAGGAAGGCTCCAGCATATGGTTGTAATGCCATGAGTCAGGATATTTTCCACCTACTCTTGCGAGGTCCGGACCGGTACGCTTTGACCCCCACTGAAATGGATGGTCGTACACAAACTCTCCTGCTTTGGAGTATTCACCGTATCTTGCCACCTCATCCCTGAAAGGACGAATCATCTGAGAGTGACAAACATAACATCCTTCTCTGAGATAAATATCACGTCCGTGCAACTCCAGCGGAGTATAAGGTTTCACACTTTCGATAGTAGGGACGTTTGATTTGACGAGGAAAGTAGGAATTAACTCAATGGCCCCACCTATTGCTACCATAACAAGGCTGAATACCAGCATCTGAACAGGTCTTCTTTCAATCCAGCGGTGCCAGTGCTCTCCTGTATGTCCATCTGCTGTAGTGGATAAAGGTAAAGATTCTGCTGCTTCATTTGCAAGAAAATCTCCGCTCCTGACTGTCATCATCAGATTATAGATTAACAATATGATACCCGCCACAAACATCAGTCCTCCAAGGCTTCTGACCATATACATTGGGACAATGTGAGTTACTGTTTCGAGAAACTGATATTGTAACTGTCCTTCAGGGGTAAACTGCTTCCACATCATACTTTGAGTCCATCCAGCCCAGTACATAGGAACTGCATAGAACAAAATTCCCAGTGTACCAATCCAGAAATGAACATTTGCAAGCGTTTCTGAATAGAGTTTTGTACGGAATATTCTTGGAATCAGCCAGTATAAAATTCCAAAGGTAAGAAATCCGTTCCACCCTAAAGCCCCTACGTGAACGTGTGCAATCGTCCAGTCTGAATAGTGACTGATGGCATTGATATTTTTCAGGGAAAGCATAGGGCCTTCAAAGGTTGCCATACCATAAGCAGTAATCGCAACCACCATAAATTTCAGCACTGAATTTTCCCGGACTTTGTCCCATGCTCCTCTCAGCGTAAACAATCCGTTAATCATCCCTCCCCAGGAAGGCGCAATGAGCATTACAGAGAATACTGTACCTAAAGACTGAGCCCAGTCAGGTAAAGCTGTATATAAAAGATGGTGAGGTCCTGCCCAGATATAGATAAAAATCAACGCCCAAAAGTGAATGATAGACAGGCGATAAGAATAAACCGGTCTGTCAGCTGCTTTAGGAAGGAAATAATACATGATTCCAAGATAAGGAGTTGTAAGGAAGAATGCTACCGCATTATGACCATACCACCACTGAACCAGTGCATCCTGAACCCCGGCATACCATGAATAACTTTTGAATAAACTTACGGGTATCTCAATAGAGTTAACGATATGAAGCATCGCAACGGTAATCCATGTAGCAATATAAAACCAGATTGCCACATAAAGATGACGCTCTCTGCGTTTAAGGATTGTCCCCATCATGTTTACTCCAAATACCACCCAAATCAAGGTAATGGCAATATCAATAGGCCACTCCAGCTCTGCGTATTCTTTCGAAGTGGTAATCCCCATAAATAAGGTAAGAGCTGCTGCAACAATAATCAACTGCCAGCCCCAGAAGTGAATTTTACTGAGTAAATCACTAAACATCCGGGCTTTACAAAGACGCTGTAAGGAATAATAAACTCCCATAAAAATCCCGTTACCTACAAATGCAAAAATCACGGCATTCGTATGAACCGGGCGAAGCCTCCCGAATGTAATGGGTGCAAACCCAAAATTAAGCGCAGGGAAGGCCAGTTCCAGTGCAATCCATAATCCCGCAAGCATTCCGATTAAGCCCCAGAATACTGAAGCATAGGCAAATAGCTTGACCGTCTGATTATCATAATAGAATCTTTCCATCTGCCCGCCTCCTCCTCCGGAGCCGTGCAGGTCAGTGTGTCTGTTTAAGGTCATATTCATTTATAAACTATTAAAAGATTTAACAATATTTTTTAGAATTTTTGAGTGCTCCCTACTCCGTCAGGATGAATTTCTCCTGACGGGGGAGTCGCTAAATGGTTATTGGGTTTACCCTTTTGAGCTACATCATTTTCAAACAGGATTCTGACTGCAGGTGAATAATCATCATCAAACTGTCCTGTCTTTACGCTCCACAAGTATGCTCCCAGAAAAAATCCGGCTACACTTAAACTCGCGGCCAATAAAATAATAATAACGCTCATGGTTTTTTTTGATTAACTTTTACAATTACGGCACAAAAATATAGGGCATTTTTTATATATTTCCTGATATAGGTCATGTCAAAACATGATTATAATCATGTTTTGAATCATTTTTTTCATTAAGGAAGCCTAATCTCCATCCGGACAACCCACTTAAACCGTAGGTAATCAGGACAATTGTAACAGAACTTGCAGGCATAAGAATGGCAGCAATCAATGGAGACAATGTACCCTGAACTGCAAAATATAATCCTGCAATATTATAAATGAGTGAAATGATAAAACTGATAATGATGATCTCTTTTCCACTTCTGGCGAAACGGATAATCTCAAACAGGCGGGAAAGACTCTGCGCTTCCAGTACAGCATCAGAAGCTGGAGTAAAATTATTCACCTTCTCCGATACAGAAATCCCTACTTCACTTTGCTTTAAAGCACCGGCATCGTTTAATCCGTCTCCTATCATCATTACCTTACGGCCTTTGGCCTGAAGCATTCTTACATAATTTAATTTATCTTCCGGTTTCTGATAAAATAAATATTCGGAATCCTCTCCAAATCTTGCCTGAAGATTTTTTTCTTCAAAATCATTATCCCCGGATATTACTGCGATAGAAAAATATTTTTTTAAGGTCTTAATTAATTGCTCTGTTCCGGTACGAAAACGGTTATGAACAGAAAAATATCCTTTGTATTTTCCATCTACGGAAAGATGAACCTCTGCAGTAACCGCGGTTTTGTTTTTTTCGGTGACGCCGGTTACAAATTCGTAACTCCCTGCTTTTACAAAAAGATTTCCGGATTCTCCGGCAAGTCCTTTTCCTGTAATTGCCTGAAAACCGGAAACATTTCCTTCCGTAATCCGGTTCAGGTGTCTTTTTACCGCTTTACTTAACGGATGCTGAGACTGACTTACCAGTAAAGCCACTGAGTTTTGCTCTGCATCAGAGAGAGCCTGACCCGTATAAGTTACTTCATTGTCTTCTGTAACGGTTAGCGTCCCCGTTTTATCAAACACTATCGTATCTGCCTGAATTATCCCTTCAAGTACCGCAGCACTTCTGAGATAAAATCCGTTTCTGCTCAGCATTCTCAGAATATTACCATAAGTAAACGAGGAAGAAAGCAGTAAAGCACAGGGACAGGCCACTATCAGAATAGAAGTAACCGAAGGCATTATCAGCGAAGGATTTACCCTGTACCAGTAAGCGGCAGTAAGAACCGTAATCCCCAGAAGTACTACTGTAAAATACTGACTGACAATGTGAACAAATGAAGAATGTTTATCTTCAAATTTCTTAAACTGTTGTTTATTCCACAAATCCGTCAGGTAACTCTGAGCAACTTCCCGGGTAACGAGGAGTTCAATATTTCCGCCAATTTGTTTTCCGCCGGCATATACAATTTCGCCTTTTTCTTTATGTACCGGAAGGCTTTCTCCTGTTATAAAACTATAGTCAATCCGGGCTTCTCCTTTGGACAGTATCCCATCCGAAGGAATCAGTTCTCCATCATGAATCAGCAGAATATCTCCGGTTTTGATTTCCGGCAAAGTCACAGCACTTTCCTTTTTGTCGAGTAGCTTTGTAACCGCTATCGGAAAATACGAAGTATAATCTCTGTCAAAGGAAATCGCCTGATAGGTTCGGTCCTGAAGAATCCGGCCAATAAGCATAAAAAAGATTATCCCGCTCAGGGAGTCAAAATATCCGGAACCCGTTCCAGAAACCACTTCATAAACACTCCGGACAAAAGTAATAATCAATGCCAGCGCTATCGGCGCATCTATATTCAAAAACCGGTTTTTTAATCCCTTATATGCTGCAATGAAAAACTCAGAACCACTATAGAAAAAAGTTGGCAAAGAAAGGGCAAGATTCAGATACCTGAAAAAACCGGCAAGATTCGTTTCTATATATCCGTCCATTGAAAAATATTCCGGAAAACTCATCAGCATGATATTTCCCAGGCAAAATCCGGCAACGCCTAATTTATAAATGCGGCTTTTATCGTAAGACTTTCTTTTTTCGGATTGTAAGTTCTGAAGGCTGATATAAGGCTCATACCCGATTTCTGTAAGGATTTCGGCCACCTTCCTGAGAGAGGTTTTATGGTGATTGAATATAAGAGTGATTTCTTTTTGGGGGAAATTCACTTCAGAAGACAAAATCCCTGCATTTAACACATTGATATGCTCCAGAAGCCAAAGGCAGGAACTGCAATGAATTTGCGGAAGGTAAAAAGTTACATGGGTTTGTACATCATCCCGGAAGTGAATCAGTGCCCTGCCAACCTGCTCCTCTTCAAGATAGGCAAATTTATCCGGACGTACTGTTACTTTACGGGTAGCACCGGGGGTTTCATTCAGATTATAATACTCACACAGCCCATTTTCATTTAATATCTGATAAACGGATTTACACCCTTCACAACAAAAATATTTCTCCCCGGAGACAACAACATCCTGATTACATTCCTGTCCGCAATGTTCACATTTTGTTTTTATAGGATTAAGTGTTGCAATCATAATAACCGTTTTTAAAAAAAGTTAAATTAATTCATCTTCTACCCTTTGGCCCTGCATTTCCGGATGAGTGCTCGTTACTTTGGGATAAAGCACTCCTTCCTCCAGATGAATCCATTGCTGAAGGGATTGCTCAAAGTCAAATAATTCATTAACACACAGTTTTGCTGCGGCATTCCAACCGGGTTTTGCAAAATAATTACTGGTAAGCTGTCGTATTTTCTGAGAAATCTGTATCATTTTATTATGACTTTCTCTTAATAAGTCAAATACTTTGGCACTCAGTGCGTGAGGTTTAGGATTATTAACATTTTCGCGGATAAGGGGAAACAATATCAGCTTTTCCTTTCGGAAGACCTGCTCCATTTCATCTTCCAGTCTTTGAAAAAGTACCTGAATAAGAGAAAACTGAGTGGTACAATTGCACACACAATACAAATCCTGATGGAGATATTTCTGAATCAGTGATGCCTGATGCCTCAGCATTACATGAAGTTTATCTTCAATATAGTCACACAGGACATCAGTTTCTATTTCGTAAAAATTAATTAAACAATACATAGGCTTATACTATTACAGATTCACCCGCAAAGTAACGGCCTAAGAAAATATTAAAATATGATATAAATCAGGTTTTAGTATTTTTTAATCGAATAAGTTCGCTATTTTCGTCAATTCTCTGATTTTTAACAGCCGGATCCGCTTTCCGTTGTATTCTATGATGTGGTCGTTTTTTAATTCGGACAATAAACGGATGGTCGTTTCGGTAGCTGTGCCCATAAGACTCGCCATCTCTTCCCGGGAAAGGGTAACATTAAGAGTTGTTCCATCCGATTCAAAACCAAATACCTCCTTTAGAAACAATAGCGTTTCAGCAGCTCTTTCCCTTACCGTTTTCTGGGTAAAATTAGTAATTCTTTCCTGAGCACGCTTCAAGTCCTCAGCAAGACGCTTCATAATCTGAGTAGAAATCGTTGACTCTTTGTCCAGAACATCAAAAAAGGTTTCCTTGGGTATAAAACAGATATTGGCGTCCTCTATTGCTATTGCAGTTACACTATAATGATCTCCGCTTAACAAAGCGCGATACCCCAAAACATCCCCTTCTTTTGCCAGCCTTACAATTTGTTCTTTCCCTTCTTCTCCCGTCTGTACAAGCTTAGCCTTTCCGGCATTGATACAATATACCCCAAAAGCATATTGAGACTGCTGAAAAATCGTTTGTCCTTTCTTATATATATTGCAGGACTTGTAATCATCCATTTTTTCAAGGCTGTCCTCTCCCGTTTTACAGAAAATGGAGTTTTTCCGTTGTTTACATTCTATACAGTGTAAGTCGTCTGAGCGTTTCATATAAGCTTTTTATTAAAAGTCATGCAATTTAAGATTAAAAAGTGAAATCTTTTATATTTTTTTTAAACTTTTTTCTGTTTTTCTCTTTCATGAATCTTGCCTGAACCCTGCCAAAACCACAATAACTCCGCTTTTTATTGTACAGTTACCCTTATTTGTTTTACAATCAGTTATTAAGCAATGAAGATTCTTTCATTTTATCTTATGTATCAAAAAAACAATGCGCTTTTCTTTATGCGCTAAAAAAGGATTCCTGAAAAATCCGCTTACGCACTATTTGGGTCTATCTCATTTTTTTATACCCGGAGTCTGATTTATCTTCTCTTTCCACTGCAACTTTTTCCCCCTGATTTTCGTTTGTCTCAATATCAATTTATTATATTATTTCATCATGAAAGTGCATTATTCCTTCTTTTTTCTGTTTATATTATTTCTTTTTGGTGGCTGCAAGCCTGATGTATGTAAAGATATCGTTTGTAAAAACGGAGGTGAGTGTAAAAACGGATTTTGCAACTGCCCGGACGGCTTTACAGGGGTGAACTGTGAAATCAAAATAAATCCCTGTTTTACAATGGGTTGTGACACTCTCAACAGCTTTTGTGATACTACTACGACTCCTCCGACCTGCTATTGTAACGAGGGCTGGGAAGGGGCTTTATGTGATAAAACCTGGGCTGAAAAATATTATGGCACCTTCAACGCTTCAGAGGTGTGTAACGGTACGAGTGAAGGATACAGTGCCGATATCATCAGCGGCACAAAATTCAACTCTTTCGTTATCAGAAACTTTCATAATCAACAATCCGGAGGTACAACCGCAAAGATTTTATGTGAACTGCTTACCTCATACAATTTCAGAATTCCCGGACAATATATGAGTTTTGGGCATGTTGAAGGGGGAGGAGAATTAGCCCCTAATCTCAAAACCATAGAGATAAACTACAGACTGATTCCCCTGAATACCACCGATACTACATACTGTACGCTGATTCTGGAAAGACCCTGAGTTTAGACCCTAAAAAAATGACCGACAGTTTTTAACTCCGGTCATTTTTTATGAATATTGCTTATCTGTGCCCAAAAATCGCTGTGCCTATCCTGATATATGTAGCACCTTCTGCTATCGCTATCTCATAATCCCCCGACATTCCCATTGAATATTCAGTGAGTACTTCGTTTCCCTCTGCCGGCCAGCCTGAGTTCAGGAAAACCATCGCTTCTGACAATCTTCTGAACTGCCTTCTAATCAGGTTTTCATCTTCCGTAAAAGACGCCATTCCCATCAGCCCGGTAATTTTCACATTGGGATAAGCATTCGATTTCCGGAGCAATTCCAGTGCTTCCTGTTCATTCACTCCCGATTTCTGGCCCTCCTCCGAAATATTAATCTGTATAAGACACCGGATAATCCGGTTATTTCTTGTGGCCTGCTTCTGTATTTCAGCAAGTAGCTCCTCATCATCAAGGGAATGAATAGTATGAACAAAAGGAGCAATATATTTTACCTTATTTTTCTGTAACTGCCCGATGAGATGCCATTCGATGGATTCAAATCCCCCTTTTTCAGACAATATTTCAAACTTCTCTTTCATTTCCTGAGGCCGGTTTTCTCCGAAAATACGCTGCCCTGTTTCAAATGCAGCCTCAATCGCCCCGACCGGATAGGTTTTAGAAACAGCAATCAGTTTAATATTTTCCGGATTTCTGCCATTTACAGCGGCGATTCGGGCTATACTGTCTCTGATTGCGGAAATTCTGCTGCGGATATCGTCCATTGGGATTATTTGGAAGAATAGTTGGGAGCTTCTTTGATAATCTGAATATGATGCGGATGACTTTCTATGAGCCCGGCATTCGTGATTTGTACAAAAGAACAGGTTTGCAGATTTTCGATATTCTTTGCTCCACAATAGCCCATCCCGGCACGAAGCCCGCCGATTAACTGATAGATTACTTCTCCTACATTGCCTTTATAGGGCACTCGTCCTTCAATCCCTTCGGGGACCAGCTTCTGAATATCCTCTTCTGCGTCCTGAAAATAGCGGTCTTTGCTACCGGTCTGCATTGCACCGATAGAGCCCATCCCTCTGTAGGTTTTAAATTTCCGCCCTTCATAAAGAATTGTCTCTCCGGGGCTTTCATCCGTACCTGCCAGCATTCCCCCTATCATAATACAACTGGCACCTGCGGCAAGTGCCTTTACAAAATCTCCGGAATACTTAATCCCGCCATCTGCGATGAGAGGTATTTTCCCTTCGACTCCCTTAAATGCCTCCATTACCGCACTTAGCTGAGGAACGCCGACTCCCGCAATTACCCTTGTGGTACAAATGCTTCCGGGACCAACTCCAACCTTTACTGCATCCGCTCCGTATTCCATCAGAGCCTTAGCTCCCTCGGCAGTAGCAATATTCCCTGCCACTACCTGAAGGTCAGGCCATTGCTTTTTGATTTCTCTTACAGTCTCCAGCACTCCTTTGGAATGACCATGAGCAGTATCCACTGTAATGACATCCACTCCTGCTTTCACGAGGGCACTGATTCTTTCAAAAGTATCATTGGTAACCCCTACTGCTGCACCTGCCCTCAGTCTTCCGTAACTATCCTTACAGGCATTGGGAAAAGCTTTCTTTTTGATAATGTCGCGGTAGGTCACAAGACCGATAAGTACTCCGTCCAAATCTACGATAGGTAATTTTTCGATTTTATTCGATTTGAGAATATACTCTGCTTCCTCGAGAGAGGTACCTTTGGGTGCTACGATTAATTTTTCTTTGGTCATTAAATCACTTACCGGACGGGAATCCTGATTCTGAAACCGCATATCGCGGTTAGTGATAATCCCAACTAATTTTTTCTGACTATCCACCACAGGTATTCCCCCGATTTTATGGTCTGCCATTAACTTTGCTGCTTCTCTCAGTGTAGCTTCGGGCCTGAGCGTAATCGGGTCAACAATCATTCCGCTTTCAGAACGTTTTACCTTTCTTACTTCCTCTGCCTGCCTTTCGATACTCATATTTTTATGAATAAATCCGATTCCTCCTTCCTGAGCCATTGCGATTGCCATTTTATGTTCCGTAACGGTATCCATAGCAGCACTTACAATCGGAGTATTTAAAATAATCTCACGGGTAAGCAGAGTCCGTGTTTCCACGTCTCTGGGAAGAATCTCTGAAAAGTTTGGGATGAGAAGGACATCGTCGTATGTGAGTCCCTGATAACGAATTTTGTTGGAATAATTCATGGCAAATATCAATTGATTTTAAGAGTGGATATTTGCCGCACAAAATTACGGCTTATTTTTAAATAAAAAAAATACCGGCACATTTTATTGTAGCCGGTATTCAATATTTTTTATCCTTCAGGGATTAGAAACTCCATAAATGATGTTCAAATTCAACGATTTGTTGTTTTCTGTACTCTGCTTCATCCAGCGTCTGAACACCATAGTTGATGTTTGATACATTGATGATATAGCTATTGAACAGACGGGTTTCAAAAATCTCACGCATATTGCGGTATTCTGCGTCATTGAATTTATTTTTCCACTGAGTTTGCTCAAGCATTTCCATTACATCCTTGTATCTGAATGAACAAACTGCTCTGTCACGCAATACTCCGGAAGGATCCTGATAATAAATCTGAAGGTACTGAATATCATATACCATATCAGAACGGTTTTTGTCAAAGATACGGTCTTCAACGAAGATAAGGTAATTTTCCAAAGGAGCCCACTCATCACCGGCACCAAAAGAAATTTCCCCTGAAGCAGCCGGATCCGGCTCTCCTGAACCTGCGTCATCAAATCCGAACTCATCTCCAAATCCGAAATCAGCGTCTCCTCCGTCTCCGGCATCGTCTCCTCCACCATCGAGGTCATCAAAACCGGGTGACTCAGCGTCATCCATTTTTGTATCAGACTTAGCTTTTCCGCGGGCTTCGTCATATACTTCCATTACCTGAGCATAAGTCAGTGCTTTTGCAAGACTATCGGTAGAGTATGCGATGAACTTACCTGCTTTGAGGCCTTCCATCAAGGATACGATAATCCCTTTTTTCTCTACGCCCTGATTGTATTGCTGATACATATCATGCTCTTTCATTACCAAAGGTTGATTGATTTTTTCAGTTAAATCAATCTTATTAACCACTTTTCTACGCCAAAAGTGATCTTCAACTCTAGGCGGAAATTGTGCCAGCATCTCAGACGCTGTCGTTAACATTAATACAAAACTTAAAATACTAACAATTCTTCTCATAGTACGATTTTAATTATCAACTTTTAAACGAGTTTTTACGTAATTTTATTGTGATAAATCTTACAATTATTATAATTAAGAACAGATAAAAAGATACACTTTATTTTAATATTTTTTTAACTATCCCTGATTTTACCTGTAAAATTATTTTACGGGAATTTGGAGTGCCAAAAATAGTAATAATTTATAAAACGCTAAATAAGTTTTTTTATTTTTTACCCTTTTAGGGTATTTTTTTTTACTTTTTCATAAAAAAACTTTTTTTGGCCTGTATTCAAACCGCTTAAATCCGGATTACGGATAAAAACCGGGGATTTACACAAGCCCCTTTTACTATGGCTACCCGGACCCGTAAAATATTTCCGGTATTGATTACAATAATGAATTTTCGAACTGCCTGAATAAAAAACCGCATGAGGCGATTGCTCTTCCTCATGCGGATAATATTATCGTTTTTGATTACTTGGTAGTAACTGCGATATTTTTCTCATACAGCGTAAAACGGTCATCTGTAACTTTTTTACTCTGGAAGTTTTTACGGATTACGTCTTTCACCTCAAAGTAGATTTTAGAACCTGAAGGACACTGGAAAGCTTCACCAGGGATTGGGAAATCCAAACCTTCGCCGCTTGCGTCTCTTCCTGCAAGGCTCGCTCCACCGGCTCTTTGGGGGGGACCTAAACCACATTGTTTGAACACTTCAACAGAAGACACTTCATATCTTGCGTCCATAGGAAGAAGCGTTTTAAACTCAGGATCCGGTACGATTTTCAATTTTACACGGGAACCTTTAGCAACCTGCATCTGAGCAGAAGCTCTCTGACCATTTACATAGATTTCGATAGATGGCTTGGGAGGGTCAATTACGTTATAGACTACATCACCGATTTTCATCGTTTGTCCATTTGTAACGGAACTTACTCCCACAACGCATTTCTTACCTCTTGGTACAATCAGGAATTTCTTTTTGCTCTCTTTACTTGGGGTAATTTCTGCTTCAGAAGCAGTACATACCGGATTGTAAAGTTCACCCAACGCAGGTACGTCGATATTAATCATATTTCCGCACTCACGGTAAAGGTTCTGAATGGTAGCAGAAGTTACCACGATTTCCGGTTTACGGATAATGAATTTGCCGTTATAGGTCAGATTCTCAACAGCCCCTTTGAGGGTTTTCACTGCTGCAGTAACTGAGTAGGATTGCTCCATTTCAGATTTACCGGCAGGGAAGTTACCACTTGCAGGGATAGTAAGCACTGCACCAATACCGCCTTCAGTAGGAGTTACAGTACCTGAAGTACTGTTGAAACGTACAGGCTCTTTCATTTTCAAACCTACATAAAGATTGGTTTTGAACTGAAGCCCTGCCGGAACGATACTGGAAACCGGAGCGGAGATAAGTTCTGCACCTTCTGCTGGAATTTTCACATCTTCGAGTTTCTTTTGTACTTCCTGTTGAATTACCTGTTTGGTTTCTTCGATTTTAAGACCTAATCTCGCAGCATAAGCATTGAACAGTTTATTTTCTTTTTGATAAATATCCTGCTTCATTGCCTCAAGCATAGCGCGGTTTGCTACGATAGGGCCTTCAAAGTTGAATCTTTCCCATGATTTTTTCACACCGTCTCCTTCATGTCCTTTGGAAGCCTCAGGATCTTTAATGAGAACATCCTTCCATAAAGTAGAGTCCGGGCGGTTTACATTGTAGATATCAGCGAGCCATTTGCTGTATCTGTCGATAGAGTCACGGAGGGATTTACCCTGACCGGAACCTCTTCCGCCATTAGCCTCAGCAGCAGCTCCTTTACCCATAAAAAACTGGAAGTTAAGTTCAGACTCATCTTTTCTTGCCACTTCCTTGGTTTTGGGGTCCATTACCCCCGGGATATTCATCAACATAGAATCAAGGCCGTCAATGAATTTAATCATATCCTCAGTACGGGAATGGATTTCAGTCAAAGAGTCTTTGATTAACTCATGTTGTTTCTGACCTGCCTTTAACTCCTGATCAATTTTCTGCTGCATCACTGACTTAGCCCCTTCGGCACTATACTCAGCAGCCTGAGCAGATTCATTCAGTTTCTTTTTGATTGTTTCAAAAGCTGATAGGATTTCAGCACTCACATTTAAGGCAAGCATTGCCGTCAATACGAGGTACATCATGTTAATCATCTTCTGACGAGGACTTATTTTGCCACCTGCCATAGTTTTATCTTTTTACAAATTAAATGGTGAAACATGAAATTAAAAATCCGTTAGGATTTATTTTACGCCACCTGCCATGGCCGAGAGCATATTACCGTAAACGGTATTAAGTTTAGAAAGATTCTGGTTAAGAGTTTGCATTCCTGCTTTGTAAGATTCAGCATCTTTAGAAGCTTCAAGCATACTACCCATTGCAGAAGACATCGCACCATAGAATTGATTGAGTGATTTAAGATGCGTTTTAGCGTCTTGCAGCTCAAGTTCATAAACAGAGTTTAAAGCACCGAGGTTTTTGGTAACCTGCTGTACCTGCTCATGATACGCTTTTGCGTCAGTAGCGGCATTTGCAAACTTACCCATAGATTCAACGGCTACACCGTAGCTACTGTTCAATGCTTCGATTTTACCGGTAGCGGTTTTGATAGAAGAAGCATAAGAGTTGGTTAAATCCGCTGCGTCAGCTACTCCGTTAAATTTGCTTACGCTGTCTTTCAATCCAGTAAGTGTACTGGAAAGACCGTCAAAAGCTTCAGGATTGAAGTTTAACTGAGGAATATTTACCGGACCGGCAGAAGCTTCAGGAATATAAGTAGGATCTGCCAATTGTGGGTAAACTTTCTCCCATTCGTACTCATCTGAAGGGAAATCGAAAGCGGAAATTAAGAATACCACGCATTCTGTTAACATCCCTGCCATCAGGTAATATGTAGCTCCTTCCCAGTGAAGAATTTTTGCCAAAGCCCCATAGATTACGACTGCTGCAGCCACACCATAAATAACGTTCATCAGATTTTTAGCAAATCTGGTCTTTAAAAAGCCTTTTCCTTTTGCCATTGTTTAAATAAATGTTAAAAACTAAATTGAGATAAATACAAACTTGAAAAATAAAAAACAAATGTAAAATTAATTCTTTGTTTAAATTATCATGATTTGATTAATAATTCGGAACAAAAATAGAACTTTTTTAATTACGAGCAAAAAATGTAAAAAAAAATATCCTTTTTTTATTAAAAAAATCTGATTTTTACATAAAAGAGTAATAAAAATGCGCTGATTTATATAAAAAGCCTTATTTTTTATTCCTTCCTTCTCCCCAATAATATTATTAAAGTATATTTGGGAGAATACCAAAAGTCAATATGATAATAAAACGAAGGATTAAATTAAAATATTATGGCACAACAGTGCAAAAAAAATGCCACAATTTTTATTTTCACAATAAGTAATAATTTTATTTTCATATTTTTTATTTTATTGCAAATATATATTATTATAAAAAAAAGGTGCTCACAAAGAATGAGCACCTTTTATTTTTTTATATGGTTTAAATTAGAAGCTTGCCGCTCCGGAACGTCCAAGGATAGTTACTGCACAACGGAAACCGATAAAAGCCTTGGTTGTATCAGAATATTCAAAAGTACGTGTACCGCAGGAGAGGAAGTATCCGATATCTTTCCAGGAACCACCACGGATTACTTTTCTGATTTTAGCACCGGAAGGTACACGGTCAGCGTCAGTCCATTTTGGATTTCTGTAAACCGGGTTAAGGTCACTTGCGTAGATATAACCGGTTTCTTCGAAGTCATCTTCGCACCATTCTGCTACATTACCAGCCATATCGAACAAACCGTAATCGTTAGGGAAATAAGCCTTAACGGGGTTGGTATATTCAAAATTATCGGCAATATAATCCCCTCTTCCGGGTTTAAAGTTAGCCAAAAGACAGCCTTTGGAATTTCTTAGGTAAGGACCTTCCCAAGGATAAATTTTGTGTTCGTAGCCACCTCTTGCGGCATACTCCCATTCAGCTTCGGTTGGGAGGCGGAAACGGGGCATATTAGCCAGTTCCTGCTCTGCACGATACTGATTAAGGGCAGCAGTTCTCCATTTGCAGAACTCAGCAGCGGCATACCAATTCACCCCTACGACCGGATACTCATCAAAGGCAGGATGCCAGAAATAGTTTTCCATTAAAGGCTCATTGTAAGCGTAAGCAAAATCTCTAACCCAGGTTTGCGTATCGGGAACGATAATCGCTGCCAAAGTTGGGTTAATTGTGTCTAAAGCACCGTTTTGCTGTGTAGGTTTTTTCTCATTAGAGCCTGCACCGTACAAAAACTGACGATACTCATTGTTTGTGATTTCCGTTTCGTCCATGTAGAATGCACTAATGGTAATCTGACGGTTATGTGCAACCTGAGAGTAGTTTACATCCTGATCATTCTGACCCATATGAAAACTTCCCGGAGGAATAACAATCATATCGAGAGGTTGATACTGATCCCACTCGGGACGATCAACACGACCGGTCAACTCTCCATGATGTCCGGTTTCTTTCCCTCCGAATAACTTACAACCGGTTGCAAAAACTGCCAAAACGGATAAAGCAAATAAAAACTTTTTCATACTATCCAGTTTCAATTTAATTTCTCGAGTGAATTGAGGAATACTTTATTTAAAAAAATATATATACTTAGAATAATTTATGAATATAAACGTAGAGATAATGAAACGTTAATTCTATAAATTTATTTTGAAAAGTCTATTAAAATTTCAAGATTTAACAGATTTTTTTAAAAGGAGGATGATTAAGGATTTATCATCAGAAACTCTGCTTTTGATTACTATACTTTAAACGTTCAGATTGTTTAAAATATTGTATAAAATAACCATCTGCCAGATAAAATTAAAAATCTTCCAATTTTTATGCCACAAATTAATTACTTACCAAATATGTTTTCCAGAACAGGGCCGGATCTTTCGATACGCGGGAATCTGTAGGAGAGGATTAACTCGTGAGAATGTACATCTCTTGAGCTATTCAGTCCGGAAAGTGTATAATCATAAGAGTAAGCGAAGAAGAATCTGTCAGAGACATTAAATCCGGCAATTCCTGAGAAAGAATCTTTCCATCTGTGAGCAATACCAAAAACCATCGGTTTAATATTCACCAAAGCATTAATATCAAACTGAGAAGTTCTGCCGTCAGTTCTGAAACCTACATTAGGCTGAAGACTTACCCTGTCTGAAAAATCAAAGGTATAACCTCCCATTGCATAATAGGAACGGGGAACTCTTGCCTTGGATACAGTTCCTGCTGTAAGAAGTCCCTGTAAAGATGGCTCCAATAAATCCTGAGCAGAAATTCCTGCATAATATTTATCATTCGGTCCGGAGAAGTAAACTCCTGCACCCAGATTAGGCGTAAAAATAGAAGCGGAATAATTTCCTGCGCCCATGATTGGGTCAATTCCTCCCTGCTGGTCAAAAACAAAGAATCCATTCAGGTTTTTTTGCATAAAGCCGGCCTGAGCCCCGATTGCAAGGGAAGGCGTTTTTTCATCTTCCGGATCTCCGAGTGCGAAGCGGAATGCATAGGAAAGATTAGCACCGGTTGTGGCAAGAGGGCCTAAGCGGTCGGAGATAATGTATCCACCCAATCCACCCCGTATCTGACGAATGGGTGCGTCGGCGCCAAGGGTAAACAATGTAGGTGCTCCGGGGATACTTCTCCATTGCGCTCTGAACATACCTGTGATATTGGTATATCCGGAAGCACCGGCAGCAGCAGGATTGTAAATAAACTTATTGAAAGGAAACATTGTATTCTGAACGAATACCTGACCTTTAGAAATAAAAGGCAGAATAAGCAGGACGGTCAATAAAACGTATAATTTTCTCATAAAATACTTAATTTATATTTTGGGTGTGAAGTTGAATATTTTATTTCAAATAAACAAATTCTTTTTACAAATTATGTTAATTCCACTGAAATTCGCCTCAAATCTATTTATTTTAAATGAAAAAACGCAAGAAAAATAAAATATTTTTTAAAAAACTACATTTTTATACACTATTTAACGTTTTTTCACCCAAAATTGCCGTATTAAACTACAAATTGCTTTCTTTCAGGTATTCTTCGATGGCAGCTGTCATGGAAGTAATTCCCGGTCTCGGTGCTTCTACATCTATTCTCAGTCCAGCCAGTTTTGCTTCCTGAGCGGTAGTAGAACCAAAAACTGCAATACGGGTATCGTTCTGTTTGAAATCCGGAAAGTTTTTAAACAAAGACTGAATTCCCGTAGGGGCAAAAAAGCAAATCATATCATAAAATACTTCTTTGAGGTCAGAAAGATCATCATGAACTGTGAGGTAAATCTCCGCAACGGTTACATCAATGTCTTTTGACTTCATATAGTTGAGCAATTCTCCCTGATGTACATTACTACAGGGAAAAAGGAATTTTTCTTTTTTAAATTTATCAATAAAAGGGATGAGGTCCATAGCGGTCTTATCACCTACGAACATTTTCCTTTTGCGGATAAGAATATATTTTTGAAGGTATTTATAGGTAGCCTCACCGACACAATAGTATTTGGTTTCGGGAGGCATCTCAATACGCATTTCATTAATGATTCTAAAAAAATGGTCAACCGCAACTTTACTGGTAAAGATAATCCCGTTAAAGTCGAGCGGATTCACATTTAGCTTACGAAATTCATTGAGCGATAATCCATCTACACGAATAAACCGGCGAAAATCCACGACGATATTCCATTTTTCGCCAAGCGCATTATAAGGAATCATTCCGTCTAAAGAAGCAGGCTGCGTTATAAGTATAGAATTAACTCGTTTATTACCCATCCTAATATATATAGAAAACTGTTAATCAGTGATTTATAATACCCACCCCGAACAAAGCCGGGATTTATTGTATTTCGAGGCGCAAAAATAGGCAATTATTTCATTTGCAGCACATAAATCCTGAAATTTTAAAGAAATTCTAATATTTTAATTTAATTTTTAATATTTTACCCTTGCCAATCTTATTTTTTACAATGTAATCAGATAAGGCAGGCAAACAGAAAGGGCGATGTAGATAATTTTAACGCTTGTTGAAAATTTAAAGAGCCTTCCCATTCCTACAAAACATACATACACCTGCCTCAGGATGTAAAGCATCAGCAAAATCACCTGAACGGAAAGAATAATATTATGCCATCCATCTCCTCCGGAGAGAAAGGCTAAAAAGACAAGCGGAAGGTTGATTATCAGAATCAGCGGATAAGACGCTACCAATTCCAGATTTGTCAGTCCTTCATACATATTATAAATATTAAACAAATTGGAGAGGGTACGAATAATCACCCAGCGAAACGCAGCCCAGGATGAGACGAGCAGGATACTTTTGAGTAAATAGTTGAAGAAAGTGCTTTTCTGGATAAAAAATACTTTGATGAGTGCATTATTTCCGGCGAGTCCGGTTATATGCCACTGATTATTGCGGTGAATATAATCTACCACAAGGGCAAGCGTAATGGAAATCATCAGAATCCGAAGGACTTGAAGGATATAGGATAATCCCTGATTGCCTGCAACTGCCTCGATAAACCGCTCTATCTGCAGGCGGGGTTTGAGAAGAATTTCCGGTAAGGTATTAAAAAATTTCGGATTCAGCAGTTTTAATAAAAAGACACCCAAAAGCGGGAAAAATACCAGAAAAGCAAATAAAGGAGTAACCGGTCTTTTTTCTATTCCGGCTTTTCTCACGTCAAAAGTAGTATAAGAGCCGTAGTTCTGCGTTCTGTATCCGTTCTGGTCGAGCCAGAATTTTTCGCTGAACGGGAAAGAGGAAGGTTCATAAGGGTAGGAATTGAGCCAGCAGACGGTTTGTCCGGGGGTTAATTTTTCTACCTGAATCAAACCCAGTTCTTTGCAGAGCAATTTTAGTTCTCTGTCGGGCGGTAGCAGGAAGTAAATATACTTTAATCCATTTTTGGGGGCGTGAGCGAGCGTTCTTACAGCCTGAAATTTATCAAAGATATAACGATGCTCATTATAATAAGGAGTAAAAACTGCTACCTTTTCTTTGGTTTCGGGTACGGATTCCATGACGGGCCTGTTAATCTCGGCAAGTTGCTCCTGATTGAGGATATAAACAGGCCTGAAAATGCCCAGAAACTGTTTTGGAAAAAACCGGGCAGACTCGCCATAAGAGAGCGAAACCTCGAGAAGATTGGATTCTTTTCTCAGCCATTCGGTATTGAGGGGCACAATCCAGGGTTTAAATGGATTGGGGTTGATTCCCAGAAATTTACCGTTAAGTTTTAATTCGGTTCTGGAAGCGATACCTTCAAAATACAAATAGAGTTTCTGCCCTTCCTTAATTTCTCCCGGGAAGTTAAAAAAGCGGCTTAATCTCAGGTTGCTCACCTTATCTATCTGAAAAGGAATAGAAAAAACGCGTGTCTCTTCTTTCCAGGAATCGAGGGATGAGATTACATTCTGATTTTCTTTTTGGGTGATTACCGGTTTTACGCTGAAAAGTAACGTATCCTGAGTGGAAGACTCCTCTCCGACGACGGGCATATCCCACGAAATAATTTCCATTACCGAAGGGTCTGCAATGTATGGCTTTACTGTATCCTGATAGTTTTTATACTTATTATAATTACCGGGATTGGCAGGGCTATAATTGTCAATAGAGCCTGTAATGATATAAGGAGTAGCCGGCGTTTGAGGTGCAGGCGAGGAGGGAGTTGCAGGTTCGGCAGGAGGCGGAGTTTCTGTTTTGGCGGGCTGACTTTCCTCCGTTTTTTTAGGAGGAATAGAATCCTGCGCAAAAGCAAGACCGGGGAAAAACAAAATCCCTGCAATGAATACTATTCCTATTATTATAATGTATGTTTTTCTTTTCATTCTATTTTTCACCGAGCCACAAAATTACGCCCTTTTTTGATTTAATTTTTATTATGAACAAAAAAGATATAGATTTTGAATAAAAATAATTGGCGGTGAAAGGAAATACTCCCTGTTTTTGGAGAAAAAACCAGCTCTGAGAGGCAAAACCTTTTTGAATACCAGGAACATCGGGAACAAAAAAGTGGCTGAGATAGTTTTGATATGAAATTCTTCAGGTTTATATTTTGAAGTCCGGTTTTGTGTCAGTCATTCTCTTTTTTATTAAAAAAAGTTTGGAATTACAGTACTCAACAATACAGAAGATGCAGAAAAAAATCGGTTCTGAAAAAAAATATGCTTTTTTTTCAGGAATTTATTGCTAAATATAAAATCTCTCTTTATATTCGTAACTTGATTTGGAATTATATTTTTTTATATCGGATAATTCATATCTGGTTTTAATTCAAACCTGATTTTATTGTTCTTTATTGAAGTTTTATTTTTCCGTTATTCATAGTTAGCGATTTCTTCAGGATAGATTAATCCATTGGTTGTAAAATATTATTAAGGTGCATTGCTTGTGGATGTATTGACACAAATCATAGCCACACTGACAAGCGATGAGGTCAGGCGGTTTAAAATTCTTTCTAACCGATTTAAGGCGGATGAAGAAAAAAAACTATTACTCTTGTTTGATGCGTTTCGTTCCGGTGGAATTGAAACAAGGGAAGATGATGTCGTAACTGAACTCTACGGAAACCTTAGCCCTAACTCCAAAAACAACTACTACCGGTTAAAAAACAAATTATTCAACAGCGTTGAGAAGAGCCTTTTGTTTTATCACTATAATGACAAAAGTGCGCTTGAACCTCATAGTTATTTACAGTTATCCCTTATCTTTGAAGAAAGGGGCTTGTATCGTGAGACTTATCATTACCTGAAAAAAGCGGAAAAAGTAGCGATTAAGAATGATCAGTTCAATGTACTGGAGGTAATTTATGACGAGATGGTAAGGCTGGCCTCAAAAGATATAGAGGTTGAGATTGAGAATATCCTGCAAAGGCGAAAAGAAAATTTCGAAAAACTTCAGGTTACGAGAATGACGAGTGAAGTACTGGGAGTAATCTCACAGCAACTCAAAAAACGAAACTTCTCGGATGCGGGCAAAAAGAGTGAGTCTGTGATTAAGCTGCTGGAGGAAACCCGCGAAAAACTGGAATCACATCAGCGGATTTTCCATTCATCTTCCGGAAAGATTTTGATTTTCAGAGCGGTGGCGGCTATTTTGCAGCAAAAATCGGCTTACGCAGAGCTGGAGAAATATGTAAAGGAGACATTTACTGAGTTTAAAAATGCGCAGATTTTCAATAAAGAGAATCATTCATTCCGGATTCTGATGCAGATATGGCGAATCAACAGCCTTGGGTTGCTGCTTCGGCTGGAAGAGGCGAGGGAAGGACTGAATGAGCTAAAGGCTGATCTGGAGATGTACAACCGCCGTCATTTCAATGAATATGCGATTTATTATTATTCTGCAAAAATCAATAACGATAAATCCTCGGGGAACCTTCAGGAATCCATGGCTTTGGTACAGGAAGCCCTGAGTATCAAAGAGGTAACTCAAAGCAATGTACACGAATTGCTGATGCTAATCAGTCTTGCAGACCAGTATTTTTGTCAGGAGCAACCTCAGTCTTCGCTGGAAACCCTCGAAAAAATACGGAATCATCCGAGATACCTGAAATTAGGGGAAGAAATCCGGTTTTATCTTTCTGTTTTTGAAATCGTACTTTGTTATGAAACAAGGAGTTATGCCGCAGCAGAACAGATTTATCTGAAATGGAAAAAGGATTTCAAATCCCTGATGAAAGACGGGACTTATGATAAAGCTGCCCGATTTGCAGAGATTATGATGCGACTGATAGAGGCGGCTAAAGAAGGAAAACGAATCTTTCTGAAGTCGGCCCTGAAAAGTTTTGAACAGGACTTCCCGCCCTCCAAAGTATCAAGTAATCAGGTTATTATGTATGAGATTTATCTTCAGAGCCTGCTGGAAGGAAATACATATTACCCGGCATTTTGTGAATACGTGAAGCAAAATGCGAAGAGCAAATAATCGTTTTTCTTTATCTTTCATTCATTATCTTTCATCCTATGCCCTCACTTGCAGATGCACAGAGAAAAGTATCGGAATGTATTTCCGGTGGATTTGTATCCCTTGATTTGAGGTTTTGTAACATCCGTGATCTGAAAAATCTTCCGGATTTACTTTATTGTCAGCACCTTATCAGTCTGAATTTATCTGCTACGAAACTCAAAGAAGTAGAAATACTGAGAAATCTGCCGGGTTTACTGCATTTGGATGTATCCTATAATCAACTCACCGAAACCGGAATTTTTGCGGAGTTTCCTCATCTTATGACCCTCAATCTTTGTAGTAATAAAATTACCGGTTTATCAGGATTACAGGGATTATCTCAACTGACCTCGCTGAATCTTGCCATAAATAAAATTATTTCGATTTCCGAACTTTCTGCTCTTGTCGGGCTGGAAACCCTGAACCTTGCTTTGAATAAAGTGGTTGATATCTCGCCTTTGCATTCCCTCGGCCAACTGCAAAACCTGAGTATCGCTACCAATAAAGTCAGGGATATCTCTGTACTGGAGCATTTGACGAACCTCGTTTCCCTTAATTTGATAGCCAATAAAATAACGGATATCCGCCCGCTGAAAGCCCTTAAAAAATTAAAGAAGCTGAATACAGCCCATAATAAAATTGAACGTATTGAACTGGTAAGCGGATTAGAATGGATACATTAAATCATTTATTATCAGAGCTTTATCCTTTCAGTACTTTTTTCCGGAATACAAGTCCGTTAAATTCCACGATGAGAAGGTACACACCTTTGGGAAGGGATTGTGTATCCAGTACATGATTTCCTTTTCGTAAATCATAGAAGACATTCTGCCCTGAGGAATTGAAGAGTGCAACGGTATATTCTCTGACCGGGCTTTTCCAGATAAGGGTTACACTGTCTGTAAACGGAGTCGGGGAAAGAATAAACGGAAGGCTTTCATCCATAGAATAATGAATCGCCGTAGATTGAGACTCAAACAGCCACTGATAGCCCTCAGGATATTCCCTTTTCCAGAACCATTCGCTGTGCTGCCCGTCAGCTTTGACCACAACTTTGATTTCGGGAACGGTAAATCCTGCACCGATTAAGGTATTATACATGAGATTCATATCGGTTTCTACGCTTCCATTGCCCTCGGGTGCTCCACACATCATATAGATTCTCATGGGGAATTGTTTTCCCTGGGCTTGTACGTGATTAAAGGATTCCTGAGAGAACCATAAAGAAGGCGAGAATACGAGAATTTTGCTAAAAATCTCCTGATACTCAATGCCTGCGTATAAAGAAATCAGCCCACCCATAGAACTTCCGCCAATTGCGGTATAATCTCTTCCCGGCTCAGTCCGAAAAACGGAATCTATGTGAGGCTTCAGTGTATTTACGAGAAAAGATACGTATTCCTCCCCTTCTCCTCCTCCATACTGCGTATTGACCCATGGAGAATATTCGTCAAGGCGGGAGATGCCTCCGTTGTCTATCCCAACGATAATAGCCCCATTGTCTCCTCCTGCAAATAGCTGCTCCATCGATTCATCGAGCCCCCATTCTCCTGAAAAAGAAGCGGCATTATCAAAGAGATTTTGCCCGTCCTGCATATATATTACGGGATACCGCTGAGTGGTTAGGGCATAATCCGGGGGTAAATATACCCATATTTTCCTTTTTCTGTTTAGTTGGGGAATATTAAACTCAGAGTTCAGGATTCTTACGTTTCCTGTTGGGGTGTTTGGAATAGATGGATTGCTCATATCGTCCCAGTTTCCGATTGAATGTGAGGGGGTTGCTCCGTTAGTCACTGTGAATGTTCTGTTAGTTTGAAATGCTCCGTTTGCCTGGGTTTCTACATAATCCCAGTTACCGCGGGTGAATTTGTATTCGATGGTTTGACCATTGGTCAGGCTGTCAATATTTACTGAAAAACTGCCGTTTGCTCCGGGAATGAGCCTGCAATCGGCCCTTCCGGGATTCCAGTTATTGAAAGTACCGGCAACGTACAGACTCCCCTCTATCGGTGTAAGCTGAGGGAGTCCGGATGCAGGAACAGAAAGCGAAATCTGGGCATTTTGACCAAAAGCTACTGTTATCCAGGCAATTGAAAAAATACAGGTTTGTATTAAATTCCTTTTCATTTTACAATACTAAAGGATTAATTCGGGATTACAAAAAAAAAATAAAATTTTACCCAAAAGGGTAATATTGTGCTTATATTGAAAAAGGGAGGCAATTTTGAAGTTCAGTCTTTCAGGGACAATGAATCCTCAAAGTGCCGGAGGAGTTAATTTATAAAAAGAGGGAGAAAATACCTGTTCGCTCCCTCAATCTGTTCAGTTTGAAGAAATAATTTTCATTTTCAAAAAGAATTACTCACTTTTGCAGGAAAAAATATTTCACCAGGCCTGAATATATGAATAATCGTCGTTTATATTTTACACTCCAGTTTCTTTTGCTTGCCATTTCACTGCCTGCTCAGGTTGCTAACTGGCAACAGGACGAAGGATATTATCTTTCTCCAACGGTGTATTCGTCTCCGGATAACCCGTATTACTGGAAGAGAAGAAAACCCTATGCTGATTACTGGCAGCAGGATGTACATTACAGAATCCTGTGTAACCTTCAGCCTGAATATAATCTGATAGAAGGCAAGGAAACCCTGACCTACCGGAATAACTCCAACGATCAGCTGGAGGTAGTTTATTTCCATCTGTATCAGAATGCTTTTACTCCTGACAGCTATCTGGATAAATATGAGCGTCAGAAAGGAGAGAATGTATCGTATGGAAAAAACGGGGATTCCGGTAAAGGCACCCTCATTCACCGGTTTCTTCATGACGGAAACGAGGTGAAGTATGAAACAGATAATACAGTCATGAAAGTATATCTTCATCATCCCCTGAATCCGGGGGAAAGCACTACTTTTGAGATTGGTTTTACGACTTATTTCTCAGAAGGGGACTCAGAGAACCGAAGGATGAAAATCATCCGGGAAAAAATACAGAAAGAAAACGGGGAAATTTATGAGGTCACCCACTATGATGTTGTACACTGGTATCCCCGTATTGCAGTTTATGACAGTCGTTTTCGCTGGAATACAGACCAGCATCTTGGACATGAATTTTATGGCGATTTCGGGTCGTTTGATGTACATATCAATATTCCGGAATATTATCTGCTGGAGGCAACGGGCGTAATTCAGAATAAATCCGAGGTTTTGCCTGACTGGTTGCTGGAGAAAACGGATATCAGGAAATTTACTAATCCGGGAAAGTACGCCAGTGAAATCATTCCTAAAAATAATGAAAAAACGAAGCAATGGGTTTTTCATGCTACCAATGTACATGATTTTGCCTTTACAGCAGACCCAACCTATCGGAGAGGAGAAATCATGAGTGGAGAAGTACAGTGTGTCTCTATGGTAAGGGAAAGAAAAGCGGATAAATGGCAGGACGCAGCAGAATATAATGCAAAGTTTATCCAGTTATTTTCAGAGGATTTCGGGAAATATCTTTATCCCAAAATGGTAGTAGCCGATGCCGACGATGGAATGGAATATCCTATGCTTACCTTTGACGGAGGAGAATCTCCGGGATATTATTCACTATTTGCGCATGAAATCGGGCATAACTGGTATTTTGGGATGCTGGGAAATAATGAAACCTACCGGGCATTTATGGATGAAGGCTTTACGCAGTTTCTTACGGTTTGGGGCATGGAGAAGGTCGTGGGACGCTATGACCCGATGCTTTCAAAATTCAGTTCCCTTACGGGCAAAGTTTCAACCCGGTATATGGAGGCATACAGCAGTTATTTACTTGCCGCTATGCACGGAGACGATGGCGTACTGAATACTCACTCAGATGATTTTGGGGGTAAGGAAGAAAGTACAGATTACGGACAGGTTTATACCAAAACTGCCACAATGCTTTATAATTTAAAATATGTTCTCGGAGATGA
>JAIBAH010000104.1 GCA_019695295.1 Bacteroidia bacterium
AAGTGCCTTTAAATTCAAATGATTACTGAAACTACAGATTTTTCCGAGGCGGGTTTTGCGGTGTCGTATAAGTGCCTATAAAATTAAATGATTACTACCCCCAAAAGTAAAACTTTCTATAACCAACGTTTTACTTTTGGGGAGCTGAAGCTATGCCTGTAAGGTTTTTTCTTTTGGGCGGGAAGCTGCAAACTTCCCTTTCATTGAGGCCTTTAATTCATAGTCTTAAAGGTACGAGGTGATTAGAAAAGATTTCAGGGCTAAGGCCCCTTTATCAATGAGGGGGATGAATTTTGGTACGAAGATTTCACGTAAATTGTTGAGATGCACGGCCGTGCGTCTCAACAATTTACGGTTGTTTTGGGGGTTATGGGAATTATTCGGGGTGAAGGGTTATGGGAGGGGTCGTTTCCTTTGAGTTGTGGTATCTTCTCATGCCTGAAACAAAAAAAAACCACCAGCGTTTTTTGCTGGTGGTTTTATCTGTTTTATTAAAAAAAATCGGTTTATTAGAATCCCCAATCCAATGATCCGGAGGTGGAGCCTGAGTCTGCGGGTTCTTCGTAGGAAGGAGAAGAGGAGGTTCCGGATGAAGGGGTTGTGTTGAACTCGGAGAGTTCTGAGGGGGTTTCGTCTGTGAGGTTTTCGTTTTCTGGTTCAGCGAATTCTACTGCCCACATGGGTTTTCTTTTGGCAATCAGGTCTGCGTATTTACCGGAATTGGCTTTTCTCCAGTTTTTCTGAGCGTTTACTTCGTCTCCCATTTCAAGGTAGCAAAGGCCTAAAGAATAGTAGTATTGCGCTTGCTGAGCGGGTTTCATTGTGGCGAATTTAGGGTTTGCTACAATTTTGTTGTATTCGTCTTTGGCACCGCTCCAGTTTTTCTCTTTTACTTTGATTTCCCCTGCATAGTACATTACTTTCATGTTTTCAGGAGCGGATTTCTGAAGGTCAGCAAGATATACTTTTGCTTTTGGCAGGTCACCTTTTTGAACCATAGCGTCAAGCATCATCATTTTTAACTGAGATTTTTTGGCGGGGTTGGCTTCAAGGTCGTGCGCCTGCTGAAAGTATTTATTTGCTTCGTCGTAGTTTTTCTGACGGAGGTGTACGTTGGCTAACTGTACGTATGCGCCGGTGTGCTTACTGTTCATTTCGATTACTTTGGCAAAGGTTACTTTTGCGTCTTCAAACTTTTTTGCTTTGGATTCGCATACGCCTTTATCAAAGTACCATTTAATGTTCTTGGGTTCTAATTTAATCATCTCATTCAGGTAAGGAATCGCTTCTGCAAATTTCTTGGACTTCATCAGCGCTTCCGCTTTTTTGTCAGCCTGCGTAGGAGGTCCCTGTGCAATAATGTCTCCAAAAATACCTGTGATTAGGAAAAGGAAAAAACCAAATTGAAATACCTTTTTCATGATGTTTGTTTGAGAAAAATGATTTAGTGAAATTTAAAAAATGAAAGTAATTTTTTTTCTATAAAGATTTATGTTTATTAGTGAAATACTATTGTTAAAAGTAACTGTTTTTTTATTTTTTTATTATACTTTTGAATTATCAAATTCTGTACCTGAATAACGCAAATGTATGAAAAACGTTACAATTTTTTTTTCAAAAAAGAGTAACCGTGTAAGTTTAATGAGTAAATGTGAATAATTGATTATTTCTCAATGTTTTTTTGGGATTACTTAAAATGGAATTAAAGTAGCGTACTTTGAGGTTTTTTTCAACAGAACTGAAAAAATAAAGAAATAAAGGATTGCATAAATGGCATTCATTACCCAGAAGAGCACCGGAATCCGGGGTTCTGTGTCTCCCATTTCTCCTACAATAAAATTATTGGCGGTAACGTATGCAAAAACGCCCCCAAATACCCCGCAAAGCACCAGAAAGATAATCCAGTGTACGAATTGGTCAAACTTATCGGTCAGGCGGTTAATCACCGGATAATACAGCAGGCATACAATGAGTGAAAAAACAATGGTTATAATACCCACCGATGGAAAAACGGATTCTCCAAACTCATTGAAATATGTATAGTCCCCGCCGACAGTATAATTATATAGCAATTGAAACATTGATTCTGATAATCTGTAATTAGTGTGTGCAAAATTATGAATTAAATTCAACTTTCAAAATAAAAAGGTAAAAATTTTATACATTTTTGCGCTTTTTTTGAATAAATTACTCATTAATGTCTAAAATTCCGTCTTTTTTTGTCTAAGACAGCTGTATCTACGCTATAAACCCCTATAAATGAGAGGCCAATGTATGTAGTTATTTTACTACACACAGCGTTTTTCCTACAACCTGTATGACATCGGCATTATGGGCTCCGCTGAGATTCTCTTCATTATAATTTATAATGGTATTTATCGTTTTTCCGGAGGTACATTCTACAAAGAATAATTCCGATAATTCCGACTCCAGGTTTTTTTGGGTTTCGGCTTTATTGTCAATGCATAAAATCAGGGAGAGGGTGGTCGTCTGACACAGGTTAATCTTTATTCCGGAGTGATAGAGTTTCTGAAACACCGTTTGTACAAGGTTTTCGTCCATAAAGGAAAAATCCCGGGAAGATACCTTCACCAGCAACTGATTGGGTTTTGTGATGTAAACGGAAACCCTGTTTTGGCTTTTTACGGTAGAAATACAGGTTCCTTTTTCCTGAGTATCGATAAAAGACCTTACATATAAGGGGATTTTTTTATTGTACAGTGGCTGAATGGTTTTGGGGTGAATGACTGTCGCGCCATAGTACGTCATCTCAACGGCTTCTTCGTAAGTGAGATTTTCGAGTAAAACCGCCTGAGGATTCAGTTTTGGGTCTGCACTCAGTACTCCTTTTACGTCTTTCCAGATTACTACTTTTGAGGCGTCGAGACAATAAGCAAGAATAGCCGCTGTATAATCTGAGCCTTCTCTGCCGAGTGTGGTGGTTTTTCCGGCTACGGTACTGGCAATGAAGCCCTGAGTAACTACAATTTTACCCGGCTGAATCAGCGGAAGTACTTGTTTAATGATATTTTCGCCTGTAATTCCCCATAGTACCTGAGCCTGATTGTACTGCATATCGGTTTTGATAAAAGAGCGGGCATCCAGCCAGGTAGCGTCTCCGGTTACCCATTCGATATAGGCTGCCACGATTTTGGTAGAGATTAATTCGCCGAAAGCCACAATCCGGTCATACATCAAAGACGGGAATTCTCCCAGCAGCAAAATCCCTTCGACACACTTCTGGATTTCATCGAAATACGGCTGAATGGCATTTTCTACAATATGCTTTACCTCCCCGAAAAGGGTATCCACGATTTGAAGATGAAAATCGCAAATCGCTTCAAACTGCTCTACAACCGCTTCTTCCTGACCGGTTGCGGCAAGATGTGCCAGCTTTTCCAGTGCATTGGTCATTTTTCCCATTGCGGAAATCACCACAATTTTAGGTTCGTTTTTGTATTCCAGCAGAATTTCTACTACGTTCACTACGGAAGAAGCGTCTTTTACGGAAGCACCTCCAAATTTCATTACGGTTATGGACATGTTTTTATATATATATTTTTATTCTGTAAACTTCTGGTAAATACTCATTGGTTTATCCTGTAAGACAGGGTTTCAACCTTGCTTTAGGGTTCCCAGTTTACGGTTTCTGTTTTTCCGATTTCATCAATTGAAAAGTCAGCCTGGATATAATCAGCAACTTCCTGCTCCAGCGCTTTGTACTGTTCTTTATATTTAAAATGACAGACAATCAGTGTAATAAAAAGTACCAGCCGGATAAGCAAAATTCCAACAACCATGGCAATCAAAATGGGGGTATGCTGATAATTTACCTGTCCCCGAACCCGGATTTCGCCGTTTTTTCTCACGACAACTGTAGCCGATACAGGGCCATTTTTCACCCATACATATTCTCCAAAAAGGGTAAAGCCTGGTTTTACTACGGTATATTCCGGAGACTGAAACTGACTTTTGAGCATGTTTTCCAGTAACTCCACATTCAGCGGGCTTGTTGGTGTAAACTTTATCATGAAAAAAAATGGATTAATAATAAATGGATTGAATTATCAGCGGAAACAACATAATTTTATTCTTTCCCGGGTCTTTTCCGGAATTTGATTACCTGAGGGTCCATTATCTGAATAATCCTGACTTCGGTACGTCTGTTTTCCTGATGTTTTTCTTCAGAACAGGGAACTCCGTCGGTACACTCGTTTTGTATTCTGGTTTCCCCGTATCCTTTGGGGTCAATCCGGATGTCGTCTATCCCTTTCATTCTGAGGTAAGCAACACAGGATTCTGCCCTTTGCTCAGAAAGTTTCAGGTTGGAAGCGGCGTCGCCCCTGCTGTCGGTATGTGCGCTTAATTCAATAATAATGCCCGGATTGTCATTCATGAGATTGGTCAGCATATCGAGAATTTTGGTGCCTTCAGGTCTGAGGTTTGCGCTTCCCAGGTCATATAAAATATCAAAGGAAAAAGTCTGATTGATTTTGATAGAATCGAGCATCAGCGTTCCGATTATGGTTTTGGGTTCATAATCCGGGTCCATAAAGTTTTCAAAGTTAAAACCCTGAATACAATACTTTACCTCTGCTCCTGTACCACAATCCGTATTAATTACGGCTCTTCTGTTAAGGTGTGCGGGTGCCTGAGGCGTAATTTCATATTTCTGACGGGGTTTCATATAATAAAACACCAATCCGGCTTCATTGGTATATTCAATTACTTCTTCTCCTGTGTAGAGGTTTTTGATTTTGACAGGGGTGAGGGCCATAAATTTATCAGCTGAGCGGTCATGAAACGAGCCTTTGTACAATACCCAGTCTTTGGGAATCATCTCTACATCCAGATCCACTGTAATTCCTTTAAACTTGCGCATATCCAGATCAAATTTTGTGGATTCATACCCGGGAAGCTGAAAGGTAATACGGTATTCTGCGTCATTGGGCAAAGAGAATTTAATTTCTCCGTATGCATCGCTTCTGTATTCCTTTAATACAACAGTATCTTTTTTTACCAGACAAATGACACCGGATTTGGGGTCAAACTGCTCTTTTTCCCTTACAAAAAATTTAAGCATACTGGTCTCCTGAGCATACAAAGACGGAATACTTAATATGAAACCCAATAATAAAGCGATATTAAACGTTCTCATAACTGATTTTGTAGTATAGGTTAAATTATTATTGAAAGTTAGTAATTTTATATTTATTTTCGTGCAAAATTAATATTATTTTTGACTAAAACGTCTTTTTGGAAAATGAAATATCTTATTCTGTTTTTTTTATTCATTTATATACATACAACCGGATTGTACGCAATGGACATTGTATATATAGATACGGTGTATCAGGAAAATATTAAAACCGTCCGTTTTACGGGGGAGTACCTTTATCATTATCCGGTAATTTATCTGAATTCGCAAATGCCGCTTACGCTTACTTTTGATGAACTGAACTACGGAGATGACGGATACGGACACTTCAATGTGGATATAATCAACTGTGATGCAGACTGGAATCCTTCCAGCCTGATGCCCATGCAGTTTTATAATGGCTATAATTCTCCTATGATTCAGGACTATCAGTATTCTCAGAATACCCTGATTAATTACCTGCATTACCGCTATTCTTTTCCTCAGGAGGGAGAAAGTTTCAGGATGAGTGGCAATTATCTGCTGATGGTTTACCGGGACGGAGACAAGGAGGATCTGATTCTTACCCGGAGATTTATCGTAGCGGACAATAAAATTCAGTATCAGCCGCTGCTTACTCTGACTGCCAATATGCCAAGAACCCGGTTTTCTTCCCTGCATTTTAACCTGAATAATGTGAACAATATGCGTATCACCAACCCTAACTGGGACCTTCAGGTCAAGGTTTTGCAGAATTTCCGGTGGGATAATGCCCAAAGTCCGAAAATTCTTTCCTATATTAATAATACATACCGGTATGATGTGGATATCAATCAGGGGTTTGATTCCGGTAACGAATTCCGGTGGATGGATATCCGGAGTGTACAGTTTTATGGAAATAATATGGAAAGTGCTTACCGTACCGACAGTCTCTGGCATGTCATTCTGAAAAAAGACGTACCCAGGTCTCAAAATACTTTTTTGTCCATGATGGATAATAACGGAAGCTGGTTTACGGAGGTTCAGGAGTGGAATGAAGATGAGATAGAGGCCGATTATGTGAAAGTGCATTTTACCTTTAAAGCCTATGAAGAATATGATGACCTCGAAATGTATGTAACCGGCGGGTTTTGTGACTGGCAAACCGGCTCCGGAAATCAGTTATATTATAATGAAAGACTGAGGCAGTATGAAGGGGAAATGCTGCTGAAACAGGGACATTATGATTATACCTATGTAGTAAAAAACCCTAAAACCGGTCAAATCATCGAATCACTCACGGAAGGCACAAGGCGAGAAACTGAAAACTACTATACCGTACTGGTATATTATAAAAATATCACAGATTTCAGCCACCAGCTCATTGGCTGCTTCGGTATTAATTTCTGATTATCAGGCGTACATAATACTATATACAACTCCTGTAAAATGAAAGGCACTTCCAGCAAGGACAAAAACATGCCAGATTGCATGATTATAAGGGATTTTTTTCAGTAAATAAAAAATACTGCCAACGCTAAAACAAGCCCCTCCGGCTATTATCATCCATAGTACAAAACCCGACATCTTTGCGCTCATAGGGCCATAAAAGAAAACGGCTATCCAGCCCAGGGAGAGATAAAGTATGACAGAGATAACCCGGCTACCGTGGGTAAAAAATAACTTGTAAACAGCTCCGCTCAGAGCCAGTGCCCAAATCATGATGAGGTATTTATAGCCATCTACCAAACCAATATAACGGATTATAAAGGGTGTATAAGTTCCTGCTATCAGAAAAAAGATGGCAATATGGTCCAGAATCCGCATAAAGTATTTGTAGTCCGGGTTGGTCACAGCGTGATAAATCGTAGAAGCAGAAAAAGTAAAAATCAGCCCAAAGCTGTAAATCGCTGATGCAAAACTCATTGCAAAACTTCCGTATGCAGAAGTCGCTGCAAACATAAGCGGTATAAAGGCAATATAAATTAATACACCTATACCATGAGTAATCGCATTTACCATTTCAGTTTTTTCCGGACGGGGTAAATTCATATATGATGATTAAAAATTAAAATCCACTATTTGATATAAATTGATGCAAAGGTAGTATTTTTTAATTTAACTACAACTTTCAGATTAGAATAACCACCTGATCGTTGCATTTGCTTTATCCCGGAATATGTAATTTGTAAGCAAAAATTTCCATGAATTTTGAGTTTCTTTTGAAAAAATAAAAAGAAACACTAATTTTGTTCGCTGAATGTATATCGAAAAGAGGAATATCCGACAATATTCTTTTTCTTTTTCATAAATTTTCAGGCCTTAAAATTATAATCCATCAAATTATAAAATAAGGAATTTTTTAAAAATTAAATATTCAAGCGATTATCTTTTTTATGGATTTTACACTTTTTTTCAGCCCGGTTTTTGTGCCGGCAGTTTACCTGAAAAATCAGGAGAAAATCGGAAGTGTAATAAAATGTTATAACCTGGATTATACAACCTGCCTCGACGCTGATATTTTTATTTTGGGTTGCGAAAAAGACAGTGAGGTTTTGTATGAAACTGCTGACGCAATCCGGCTTCAGTTGTATGACCTGACGCTCCCCTCGACTCATATCCGAATCACTGACATGGGAAATCTCATTCCGCAGGATACGAAAGAAGAAACCTTTGAAACACTGGGATATGTGCTTGAAAAACTGGCAGAAGCCGGCAAAACCGTAATCATTCTGGGAAGCTCACGCGAAATTGCTTACGGTCAGTCCCTTGCATACCGGTATTCGTCGGATACTCTCGCAGACGGGGAGGAAAACGGCATTGATTATGTTTATATCTCCTCTTCCATTGATATGATTGACAGCGAAGTAAATGACGAAGAGGAAAGTGTTAATTTCCGGATTTTCAATCAGTTTCCACCGAGAGTAAACAGCCTTTCCGGAATAGGAATGCAAAAATACCGCCTGACTCAGTCCGAAGTGCATCTGATGGAAAACCTGAACTTTCCTATATTGAGGTATGGGGAAATTGCACCGGACATAGCTTCTGCCGAGCCTTATCTGAGAGAAGCCAAAGCCGTTTGTATGGATATGTCATCGGTTAGACATTCAGAAAGTCCGGGAAGTAACCGCCCTTCTCCGGGAGGGTTTTCGGTAATGGAAATCTGTAAACTTTCCCGTTATGCCGGAGCTTCCACTGTCAATACATTCAGCCTTACAGAAATCAATCCTGAGGAAGATTTTCACGGCCAAAGTACTTTACTTGCAGCCATGATTGTATGGTATTTTTGTGAAGGATTTTATTCAAAAATAAACGAAAATCCCCTGACTCATCCCGCCAATTTCAAGACCTATAAGGTAAAACTCGACGCTCCTGTGGAGGAAGTGGTGTTTTTTCAGAGTAACCTCACGGAAAGATGGTGGATGGAAGTCAAAAATAAACCCAACCAAAAAGTAGTGGCCTGCACCGAAAAAGAGTATATTTGTACGATGAAAAACGAGTTGCCCGACAGGTGGTGGCAAATCTATAATCGTTTGGCATAATTTTTATGGGATTTTTTAAAATAAAATGAAACATTCTGTGTTTTTTACGTACTAATATAAATAATTTGATTGTTTAAAATCTCAACCAGTTTAATAATAAAAAAATGGTCTATATGAAAGCAAAATTGTGGGTATCCTCTTCCTTACTGATCGCTTTGTTTGGCTTTAGTGCCTACAACCTGCGCAGTTGGGAGGATAAAGATGAATTAATCATCAAGTTGATGATGCAAAACCTTAAAAGTCAACACTATGAAAATATCGAAGTAAACGATAAGTTTTCAGAAAGTATTTTTAAACTGTATTTAAGCCGGGTAGATTATGCCAAGCGTTTCCTTACCAAAGGAGACATCGCACAACTTGAGGCGTTTAAAGATGACATTGATGATGAAATTAACAACCTGAATTACGGGTACTTTAATGCTACCGAAGAGATTCTCAGCCGCAGAACGCAGCAGGCTCAAACCTATTACCGGGAAATCCTCGCTCAACCCTTTGATTTTACGGTAGCAGAACAGGTTGAAGTGGATCCCGACAAAATCGAATTCGTTAAAGATGCGGAGGAACTGAAAGCCCGGTGGTACAAAGTCCTGAAATATCAGACAATGCTAAAGCTTGCTGACCTGCTCGAGGAGCAAAATGAAGCAATGGTTAAAAAAGATACTTCTGTTCATGAAAAAAACTTCTCTGAAATGGAAGCCGAAGCCAGAAAAAGAGTACTGAAAAATAACGATGATTATTTCCAGCGTCTGAATAAGTTAAAAGCTTCTGACCGCCGTGCAATCTATCTCAATACGATTGTTGGGGTTTATGATCCTCATACCAATTATTATCCACCTGAAGACAAAGAAAATTTTGATATTTCAATGTCCGGTAAACTTGAAGGAATCGGGGCGACGCTTCAGGAAAAAGACGGCTATATAAAAGTAGCCAATATTTTCCCGGGAAGTCCTTCTTTCCGTCAGGGAGAACTCAAAGAGGGGGATTTAATCACTAAAGTAGCACAGGGCATAGGTGAACCGGTGGATGTTGTGGAAATGCCGCTCGACGAAGCCGTAAGGCTAATCCGTGGTAAAAAAGGCACGGAAGTAAGACTCACGGTAAAAAAACCGGATGGAGCAATTAAAGTAATCAGCATTATCCGTGATGTCGTTATCATTGAAGAAACGTTTGCGAAGTCGCTTGTGATTCAGGATAAAAATTCTTCTCAGAAATACGGTTATATTTATCTTCCCCGCTTTTATGCTGATTTTCAGGATCCAAGAGGCAGAAGATGTGCTCAGGATATCAAGGCTGAAATCGAAAAACTTCAGACAGAAGGAATCAGCGGAATCATTCTGGATTTAAGAAACAACGGAGGAGGCTCACTTACCGATGTGGTGGATATGACCGGTCTCTTTATCGATAAGGGTCCTGTAGTTCAGGTGAAAGCCCGTTCTACTGATCCTCAGGTAATGTCAGATAATAATCGTCTGTACAGTGGAACTTTATATGATGGCAAACTCGTTGTGATGGTAAATTCCAACAGTGCTTCTGCTTCCGAAATTCTTGCTGCGGCTATTCAGGACTACAAAAGAGGCGTTATCATTGGTAGCCCGATGACATTCGGAAAGGGTACCGTTCAGCGATTCTATAATCTGGATGAATACCTACCCGGTGAATCAGATGTAAAACCCCTGGGTTCTGTAAAAATGACAACCCAGAAATTTTACCGTATCAATGGTGGGGCAACTCAGTTAAAAGGGGTGGCTTCAGATGTCGTTCTTCCGGATAATTTCTCCTATATTGAAAACGGAGAAAGAGAGCAGGATTATTATTTGCCTTGGGACGAAATCAAACCGGTGCAATATACTTTATGGAAAAATCCGGTTAATGTTGAAGCACTGAAAAGAAGCAGTAAAAAGAGAGTGGACGCAAATCCTGTATTCCAGTTAATCAATGAAAGAGCCAAAAAACTGAAAGAACAAAGTGATGAGGTGAATTATACCCTCAATCTTACAGAACATCAGTCTATACAAAAAAGACTGAAAGAGCAATCTGAAAAACTGGAAAAAGAACTGGAAAAGGAAATCCCGGAGATTGTTCCGATTACCATTGCGTCTGAAGAGAAATATATTCAGGGTGATACTACAAGAGTCCGGCTACATAATGACTGGAAGAAAAATATCAAAAAAGACATTTATCTGTACGAAGCAATGCAGGTGCTGAATGATATGAGATAATCCTCCGTCATACTGTCTTTCTCCCAAAAAGAGGCTGTCCGGTAAGGTTCAGCCTCTTTTTTTATTTTACAGAAAGAATGAGTGGTTTAAAATACAAGCAATCGCTTTTCGGTCATTTCCTCCATGGCAAAACGAACGCCTTCCCTGCCAAACCCGGAGTCTTTTACGCCCCCGTAGGGCATTGTATCTATCCGGAATCCCGGCACCTGATTGACGATGATTCCCCCGACTTCGAGGTGTTCCAGTGCGTATTTCATGTGCTGAATATTCTGCGTAAAAATCCCGGACTGAAGCCCGAAAACCGAGTCGTTGATACGGGCAATTCCGCTTTTGAAGTCTTTGACGGGTTCGATGATTGCTACAGGCCCGAACGCTTCTTCCGCATAAATTCTGGCAGTATAAGGAACGTCTGAAAGCAGGGTAGGGGAGTAGAGGTTTTTTCCTTTGTCCAGTATTTCTCCCCCGTATAATATTTTTGCTCCGGATGAAACCGCTTTTTCTACCCAAAGCCGTATTCTTTCCAGATGGATTGCGTCAATTAATGGGCCGTTTACGGTATCCTTTTCCGCAGGGTTTCCGGATTTCAGCTGAGCGAAAGCCGCTAATAATTTCGGTAAAAATAGCTCCCATACTGCTGAGTGCACATAAATTCGTTGTGTGGATATACAGGTTTGACCGGAATAAGCATTGGAGCCTGTGGCAGTTTGCAGGGCCGCGGGATCCAGGTCTGCCGTTTCATCTACCAAAACCGCTGCATTTCCTCCCAGTTCCAGACAAACTTTCTTTTTTCCGGCAATATTTTTCAGATACCAGCCCACTTTGGGGCTTCCGGTAAATGAAAGCATCGCAATTTCGTCAGAACGTACCGCCTTTTCCGATACCTCGTTGTCACAAATCAGCAGTTGAAAAATGCCTTCCGGATAACCGGCTTCTTCCACCAGATTTTTCAGGTGAACCATACACAAAGGTGCATAAGGCGAAGGCTTGATGATAATCGCATTTCCGGTGGCGAATGCCGGGGCGATTTTATGCAATGCGAGATTCAGGGGGAAATTAAAAGGGGTAATTCCCAGAATGATTCCCAAAGGGAAAGCTTTCGTCAGTGCGGTTTTTCCTTCTCCTGCCCCAAAATCCAGGGGGATATATTCTCCTCCGAAACGTACTGCTTCCTCCGCAGCGGAACGAACGGTGAATATCCCTCTTTCCACTTCTGCGCCAGCATAAGAACGGGGTTTGCCTGCTTCTGATATTAACAGAGAAATGAAAATCTCCTTATCTCTTTCGATGAGTTCAGTAAGTCTGTGCAGTAATTGCGCTTTTTTCCCTGCAGAATAGGCTTTAAATCCTTTTTGAGCGGACTTTGCCCGACGAATGATAGTGTCTAAATCTGCTTCATTGTGAAGGGGAAGGGTACTGAGCAAATCCCCGGAATATTTATCATACACAGAAAGCGTATTCATTTTACCAGTCTTTATTATTCGTATTATTGGGCGGACGATTGTTCTTTTGCATCTGATACCGTTGTCTCACCTTTTCTTCTTCCTGTTTCAGGGCCTGAAGCAATCTTTTCGCCTCCTCTTCAGACATTTTCTGGGAAGGTTGGGGTTGATTGTTCTCAGTATCTTTTTCCTCCGGTTTTGGTTCTTCCTTTTTACCTTCTTTTTTGTCCTGTTCTTTTTGCTCCTGTTCTTTCTTTTCCTGCTCTTTTTTCTCCTGCTCCTCTTTTTCTTTTTGCTCCTGTTCCTTTTTTTCCTGTTCTTTCTTTTCGTCTTCTTTTTTGTCTTCCTGATTTTTATCCTGATTTTGCTGCTGTTGTTTTAATTTTTGGAGTGCATAGGATAAATTATAGCGGGCATTTTCGTCAGAAGGATTTTTTCGAATCGCTTCTTTATAGGCTTCAATGGATTCCTGAAACTGATTTTCTGCCAGCATGCTGTTTCCGGCATTGTAATAGGCTTTAGCCTGAAAATCCGGGTCTTTGCTTTTTTCCGCTGCTTTCAAAAAAGCGCCCGCAGCATCTTTGTGTTTTTTTTGGGAGTAGAGAGCGTCCCCGTAGTTAAATCCGGATTTTTCGTTTTCCGGGTTCAGGCTCAGTGACTGCTGATAAAAATTAGCTGCGCCTTCAAAATCTTCTTTTTCGTAGGCTTCATTTCCTTTTCTGAGGGCAGTATTATCGCTTCGGTTCCAGGTGGGCTGGGCGTGGCTCAGCAACCGGAAAGAAAGCAATAAAAATATTATAACGAATTTTCTCATACATTTTTCAATTTAAAATTACAATAAGTCTTCTTCCTGATTTACGGGTAACGGTGGCAACGACTTCACTTCATTCAGGGCTTTTTCTGTTGCGGCAATCCATTCTTTGGCTTCTTTCAGCAAGGTTTTTGTCTCCTGACCTGAAGGCGAAGGAGTATAAATCACCTGATTGCAGATTTCCATAATCCGGAAATAAGGGGAGAGTAAAACCGGCGAAAGCCTGATTTTTTCCCAGTGATTCAGTAAGTCTGTCCGGGTAAAAGCAGCATTGCTGAGCCCCGTTTTTTCCTGAACAAAGTTTTTTAAGGCAAGGCTCAGGTTTTCATAAAAAGCACTACCCCCGGATTTTTCAGCCTGATTTATATAATTTTTATAGGATACAGGCGGATTTTGTATTTCAGTTTTCTTTTCGGCTACTGGCTTTGGTGACCTGTTGCTTAGTTTTTTGTAAGTAAAATATCCTGCAAAAGCCAAAACCGGAATCAGCAGCAGCCATAAAAGACTCTTTAGGGAAAAACCCGAAAACAGCCCCTTCCAAAAACCGGACTCTTCTGATGCGCTCTCTTCATTTTTAGTTTTTTCCTCCTCGCTTATTTCACCCTGAAGAATGTTTACCGGAAATTCAGCGGAGGAAAGGACACTGTATTGTTGTTTTTCAGGACTAAAAAAACCGATTTCTATTTTGGGAAGGGTATATTTCCCCACTTTTGAAGTCACAAGGGTATAATCAAAAGTGATACTTCCTTCGGTTCCGTCTTCATTGTTGATGATATGGTCTTCCTTGTCCGGCTCGTAGGCTTCCCATCCTTCGGGCAGGTTGAGTACAGGAGGCTGAGCCATTTTGAGGTTTCCGTTCCCGGTCAGGGTGATTTTCAGGTGAATGGGTTCTCCTGTTTTGGCGGTGGAGGGCATAATTACGGCATTCATTCCGTACTCTCCGACCAATCCGCTGAAGGAGGCGGGTTTTCCTTCTTCGGGAAGGGGTTTTACCTGAAGGGCTACCTTTTCACTTTTTACTAAATAAGGAATATTCTGAAAACCGATATTAGGGATTTTTCCCTGAAGAATATCCTGCAAAGTAGGCATTTTCAAAGCTTTTTCCTTGAGGATGACTTCGGTTTCTATTCCCAGTTCGGGGAGGTAAAGCGTTCCGGATTTCTGAGGAATGACGAGCATTTTCCGGCATTCGAATACTTCGTAGTTTTTTCCGTTCAGGGTACCCATTTTACCCCGGTCAGCGGCGGGTAAATCTTCTGTCCAGAATCCGTCAAAAGTAGGTAAAGACATCCGGATACTGGGGGAGATGGTTTCTCTTTTGTACAACCGGTAGGTGATTACCATCGGTTCGCCCACATAAACAGCGGTTTTGTCGGTTTCGGCTCTGAGCAGGATGTTTTCTTTGAGTCGCCGGCTCATATCCTCGTCCTGATTGTCGAAATCTGCGTCAGGAGGTATTACCGGAACAGAGGGCTGGGATAATTGTGGCTGATTGCCTCCGCTGCCGGGAGTGACATTGATTTGTACCGGATTGGAGGAGATGGTATTGCCTTTTATCCGGATAGAAGCAGCCGGTAAAATAAAAGTACCCGTCTTAAGGGGAGCAAGTACTAAAGTGTAGGAAACTGACTGAGAAACCACTCCACCTGAAGCATGCATTTGCATGGTCTGATTGGGTCCGCTCAGTACCCGGAATGCACCGTCAGGAATATCCGGAGGGGTAAACTGACTTCCGATTGCCCCTTCAAGCTGATAGGAAATAACGACGGGCTCCCCGGTTCTGACCGGATTTTTGTCGGCTTTTCCGATTAATTTCTGACCGGAAACGGACTCTATCAGAAGGAGGAACAAACTTAAAAGAAATACAATACGGGAAACGTACATATTTTTTTATATCAATAATCAATCGTTTGAGTTTAAGGAAAAACCGGCAAAGCCTTTTTTCATTGAGAGAACAGGCTTCATGTGGATTTTTCCCTGCAAATTTACGGATTTTTTTCAAATGTACGGGAGAAAATTTCATCTTATCTGAACTGTCAGTGTGAATCCGCTCAGGGTCAGACTTTACGAATTTTACGGGGATGGGGTAAAAAACAGGGAGTATGAAAATTATATCAATAAATTTTGCTCAGAAATAAAATGCCGGTTTTGGGGGTTCACCATGCAACAAACTTTTATTCCCTCTTTTTCGCCCGGATTCGCTTTGAATAAATCAGAAACAAAATAATTCAGGAAAACTTGTAGTTCCCGTTCAAAAATCCTACTTTTGTCCCAAAATTAATCCAATATTATGACAGAGGCAGTTGTACAGTCATTGCTTTTTAAAATAGAAGAAGAAAAAGGGCAGACTAAGTTAAACGGAAATATAGTATCTGCGGACATTTACAAGGAGGGAGAGTCGGTGTATCATATTCTTTCCGATGGAATTTCCTATAATATCGTGATTCATAAGATAGACCGGGAAGCAAAAGAAGTGATGCTCTCTGTCAATGGAAAGACCACTACTGTAAGTCTGAAAACAGGTACTGAACTGCTGCTTCAATCCCTTGGACTGGATATGAAAACAAGTGCAAAGGTCGAGAATCTCAAGGCTCCTATGCCGGGCCTGATTCAGAGTATCCTCGTAGAGGCGGGTCAAAGTGTGAAAAAAGGAGAGCCTGTGCTGATTCTGGAAGCCATGAAAATGGAAAATATTATCAAGGCCCCTTCTGACGTTACCATCGATAAAGTTCATGTATCAGTAAAGGCCTCTGTAGAAAAAGGGGCTGTGCTGGTAAGTTTTAAAA
>JAIBAH010000014.1 GCA_019695295.1 Bacteroidia bacterium
GGATTTCAGGGATTATGTGCCGCTTTGCTTTTTTCTATTAGTATCAACAGCCGGATTCTTTTTATGGTCTTTGGAGCAATTACCATGATGGAATCTGCCGTACAAAAACTCCTTGTACTGACCCTTATTTTCGGGCAAACCTGGTGGAAGGCATTAAACGCATGGACTGAAAGTGTTACTCAGCTTTTCGGGGTTTCTACCCAATCGGAAGGAAGTACTTATATAGTGGGGATATATCTTGGCTTATTTATAATTTGGGGGCTCATTCTGGGAAACTGGATGTTTTATTTACCGCATCAGATACGGGAAAGAGAACAAAAGTACGCTCACATTATTCCGGAGCCCTCCATCGAAGCCCCTCTCAAAACCGGAAAAAAAACAACCATAACAGCTTTCATTCTGTTCATTTTTCTGGCTTCCGGCTTATGGCTGAGTACAGAAAAAGGCGCACTCAGTGCTTTTATGCTTCTGGTCCGTACTGTGGTGGTAGTGATATTATGGATTTACCTTATCCTTCCTGTATGGCAAAAATTCATACAGCGGTGGCTCATTCAGCAGAAAGAAAAACATCAGGAAATCAGTCTTGTCCTGAATATAATTCCTCATCTTTCCCGCTATGTAAAGCCGCTATATCAATCCATTGCGGCAAATCATAAGGGAGTCGGGAAATGGAAAGAGTTTATTCTCAGTTTAATCGTACTTTCTCTTAACGGCGAAAAGGAATGAAACAGAATATTTTTATCCTTTCCGCTCCGGTTCAGTCCGGAAAAACCACTGCGCTTGCCACATGGACTCAGCAGTATTCCGGCAAGGTAAACGGATTTCTGACACCGGATGTTCACGGACTGAGAGTGGTTCAGAATCTCTGCAACGGAGAAATTTTTCCTTTTGAGCGAATTACGCCTGAACCGGGAGATATTCAAATCGGAAGATTTACTTTTGCCAAATCCGGTTTTGACACAATGCACCGAATCCTGAACGAAAACTGCACTCTTTCAGCAACTCCGTTTATCATGGATGAAATCGGAAAACTGGAATTAAAAAATGAGGGACTGGAACCCGCACTGAGCCGGTTTTTGCACTTTCACAAAGAATCCGGTACTCCCATTCTACTCGTAGTCAGAGACTATTTGCTCACAGAGGTTATACAAAAATATCACCAGCAAAATCCTGTAATTATCCCCTTTACCAAACCCCTTGAATGGAACCCGGTATGACAGAAACAAAAATCCAGTACGCTGACCTGAACGGACTTGTGCTGGCAGGAGGAGAATCCAGCAGAATGAAAACAGACAAGGCATCCCTGATTTACCATGAGAAGCCACAATATGAATTATTGTATGATTTATTAACGCCTCACTGCAATCAGGTATTCATCTCCTGTAAAAAAAACAAAGTGTATCCCCTACCCTGCATTTTTGACCAAGAATCTGTCGAAGGCCCGGTTGCAGGCCTGTATTCCGCTTACGAAAATACCCTTTCCGCCTGGCTCGTGCTTGCTGTGGATTACCCCTTTTTTACAGAAAGGGAGTTAAATCAATTGCTCATCAATAGAAATCCAGACAAGTCCGCTTCCGTTTTTTATAATCCGGAAAGCGGATATTTTGAGCCCTTTCTGGGAATATATGAACCTTCTTTTGCAGTTATACTGAAATCTGCACTTGCATTGGGAAATGATTCCATGCAAAAAATACTAAAGCAGAATTCCGTACAAAAAATCATTCCTGAAAATCTGCAGGCCCTTACAAGCATAGATACCTTTCAGGATTATCTTTTGCTGAAAAAAAGAGGTTCTCCTTTTGATTCCTGATGTGCATTCCGCTATTCTTTAATCCATTGGATGACTTCATTCTCAATCTGAATAAAATAAACTCCGGGAGAGATATCCGAAACCGGAATCTGAATGTTTTTGTCTGCTGCGTTTTGGGATAGAATCACCTTACCCGTATTGTCCAATACATTTACTGTAAAAGACTTGCCATTTCTCTCTTTGAGCATATCCACAAAAAGAATATGACTGGCGGGATTGGGATAAATCAAAAAAGAAGAAGCAGTTTCAGTATCCGGAAATTCTATTCCGGTAGCAGTCATACTGCCTGTTTTCATGCCGTTTCCAAAACTCGTAACCCATATTTTATCCATATCAAAAGGATTAAAGAACACCCGCTCAGGCTGACGGAAAGGATAACTTGCCACCTGATTCCATACAGGTAAAGCGTTATTCGTGGTATTGCTTACCCATAAACCCTGAGTTTCGGTGGTAAGAAATGCCTGTGTGTTTTGTAAAGGATTAAAGGAAAGAGAGGTCACTCTGTCAAACTGAATACCGGTGAGTTTACTCCATGAGCTCCCCCTGTTGGTAGTTTTGTACAGCCCTCCCAATCCATTGGGTGCACCTCCCCAGCCACTGAAAACGCAGGCATACCAGGTATTCTGGGAAGGGTCCGAGGGGTCAATGACCAAATCTTTTGTCCAGTATTGCATCCCCGAATGAGAAACATCGGCCCAGGAATTGTTGTCGTAAATAAACACTCCTGAGCTAGCGGTAAATCCGGATGTGGCTCTTCTTCCTGAATAGGTACACACTACCTTCCCGTCGTTGAGTACCACAATACTGGCCGGGTGCCCTTCTGTCCTGGGGGGATTGGGCAACTTAGTCCAGGTAGACGAGCTCAGATTGTTAAGGTCTGTCGTTTTCCATATCCCTCCGTCCCCTGTACCTCCTCCATAATGAATTACACTGGCGTAAGCGGTATTGGGATTATTGGGGTCAACCACTACCCAGAAAACAGGGTGATTGAATACTTTCAGATTTTGCCACGTTTTCCCTTTATCGGAAGAATAAATTATTTTCCCGTTGGAATCACTGGCATCCAGATATGCGTCTGTTAAACGGGTGCTCTGATAGATATCGTGAATATTGGAAGTGCCTGCAATGAGCGTTCCGTCTGGGAGTTCCGCTATTCTGTACATAGAGTTTGCACTATGACCTGTATAATCAAAACTCCACGTAAGCCCTGCGTCCACCGAACGGATTCCCTGAATATCAGAAAAGCAGCCAAACATTGTATTTGCATCGCTCCAGTGAACCTGCCAGCAAGTGGTATTTTCCAATCCGATGCTGTGATAACTTTGATACTTAGGGGTAGAAGCCCCCTGAGGATGCTGGTCCATTGCAGAAACATAGGCTTGTTTCCATGTGTCCCCTCCATTATCGGTTACGTGCACAAACCCAAAGTCCCCGAATATTACTTTATCAGAGTTGAGAGGAGCAACCGCAACGCCAAAGCAGGTTTCTCCGTAGCCCCAGGTTCTGTCTCCCTGAAATCCGCTCCAGCCTGTAGTGATATTCTGATTATTATCCGCAAGAAAAACCCTGCTCCAGTCTGAACCTGCATTCGTTGTTTTGAGAATATTGGGAGAGTTATTGTCATTATTGGTACCAGCCAGATAGACGGTATTGATATCGTTCCAGGCCATCCCTACGTACATACAGAAATCGGAGGATACATCAATCCCGCTCATTTTTGGCACCCATTGATTTGTACTCAGGTCCAGCGAATAGACATTCTTCAGAAGATTCCAGTAATCCCAGGGATAAAGTCCGTTGTAAACATCTGACACATCTGCCGCTATGCAAAAAAATCGGGTAATATTCCCCTGCTTTGCACCGGCAAAACCCAGAATCACCTCATTCGCATTCATCCCGGTAACAGGAAGCAGGGAAAAGGAAGCGCCTCCGTTGGAAGAGTAGATAATTCCCTCATTGGTGCCAATATAAATATTGTCACCTTCAAAAAAAACGCCTGCAATTCTCAAACCGGCTCCCATATTTGAGGCCGTTCTCACAAGGGAAAATGTATTCCCCTGATTATCTGAAAAATAAATCATTCCATAATACCCCATAACAATTCTTCCGGGGTGATAAAAGTCTGCCTTCAGCGTATAAACACTCTCAGTCGGATCGGGATTGCCGGGAAGCGGCTGCCATGAATTGCCAGCGTCAAGGGTACGTACCGGATAGCCTGTATTTCCATCATTAAAAGTGCAATAGGCGATATTGGCATCATTGGTAAACTCATAGGTAGAATTATTAAAAACCTGAAGTTTTGAAAAATGTACCTGTTCATAATTTAAGCCAAAATCCGTGGAATGAAACAACTCACTCATGTCACAGGTAATATAAAACTCATTATCATTGGCAGGGTTCACAGTGGGGAAAAACAATGCCCCCCCTCCCCCGACTCCTCTCGTTTGCCAGGAAACCGGTTGGGCGAAGGAGATGAAACTAAACAGCAGGCAAGTTAGAAAATAAAAGTATCTCATGGTTTTATCTTTTAGGTAAAAAATGATTATATACACCGGCAAATATACTCAATTTCTTTTAATAATCAAATACACGGAATAGTAAAAGTCTGGTTTTTCAGGAAGACATCCAACCTTTTTATACCGCCATTTAGTTGTTAATAAAACCGGTAAATATAAACCGTTATCCATGCGTTTTTACCTGAGTTCGGTTAAATCTTATTAAATTAGCGCTTATTCTAAGTGTAAAAAACTCCTTATGCAAACCATTTCCCACACTGTTTTTCGTCTGAAAGAGAATTGCCTTACATCGGTACAGGATATTCTTGCAATAGAAGAACCTTTGGAAATCAGTATTTTATACTACAATCAGGATATCCCGGTAGTCAAAAATATTTCCATTACGATGAGAACGCCCGGGAATGATATCTGGCTTGCCATCGGTTTTTTATATACGGAAGGCATTGTTTCTTCTCCCGAAAGTATAGAAAATATTATTCAGAAAAGTGAAAATGAGGTACTTGTTTCCCTAAAAAAAGAGTATTCCTTTGACCTTTCCGGTTTAGAAAGACATTTTTATACTTCCAGTAGTTGCGGAGTTTGCGGAAAAACTTCTGTTGAAGCAATTCGTACCCTCAAAAAAGACTATCGCTCCGACACGCATTTTATCCTGAAAAAAGAAATCATCACCCGCCTCAACGATACCGTCAGGGAAAGTCAGTCTGTTTTTGAAGCTACGGGCGGGTTGCATGCTTCTGCATTATTTACGCCGGAAGGGAAACTGGAAGCACTCGCAGAAGATGTGGGAAGACATAATGCACTGGATAAACTCATTGGCAGACAATTTTTACAAAAAGATTTGCCATTAAAAGATAAAGTCTTATTTTTGAGCGGGAGAGCAAGTTTTGAGTTGATTCAGAAAGCGGCTATGGCTGAAATTCCGGTTATTTGCGCGCTGGGAGCTCCTTCATCCCTTGCCGTTGCACTCGCTGAAAAGGCTAATATGACCCTTGTGGGTTTTGTTAAACCTCATTCTTTCAACATCTATTGCGGTAAAGAAAGAATTGAATAACCGGAAAAGTGCTTCCCGTCAGGAGTTAAAAACTTTCTTTTTTTTAAAATCATTTTGTATATATCGCTAAATTTATGAAAATACGTATCAAAGGCAATTCGGTAAGATACAGGCTGACAAAATCAGAAGTAGCCAAACTTTGTAATGAAGGATACCTTGAGGAAACCACCCATTTTCCGGCTCAGAATCTTATTTACGCTTTGGCGGTAAAGCCGGGCAGTACCCACCTTTCTGCCGGATTTGAAGGAAATAAAATCACTGTATTTTTTCCCGAATCTGAACAAAAGACCTGGGACGAAAGCAATGTCGTAGGCTACGAGCACCACTTCGAATTGCCTGACGGCGGCAAGCTGTTTTTGCTGGTAGAGAAAGATTTTGTCTGTCTGGACAATACACTCGAAGATCAGTCCGACAATTATGAAAACCCGAATGCTGTTTGTTAAATAAAGGAGTAAGAATATGAAAAATAACGAAACGCCTCCTGTGCCTCAGGCAGAACCGCCAAAGAAATTCACAGGAATCCGCTTGTCAAAACCGGAAGAAAAAGCCGCAGGCCTTCCCGCTGTGTTTATTGCAATGCAGCAGGTGTACAAAGAAGCCGGAATAAAGCGGGGCCTGACTGCCTTGTCCAGACTGAATCAGAAAGGAGGCACTGACTGTCCTTCCTGTGCATGGCCGGATCCGGATGATGAGCGCAGCAGACTGGGAGAGTTTTGTGAAAACGGGGCAAAAGCCATCGCTGAGGAGGCAACTGCCAAAAGACTTACGCCTGATTTTTTCAGGGAAAACTCCATCTGTGACCTTTCCCTCCTCAATGATTTTGAAATCGGACGAAAAGGAAGGATTGCACAACCGATGTATCTGCCCAAGGGAGGTACGCATTATCAGGAAATCAGCTGGCAAAACGCCTTTGAAAAGATTGCCGAATCCCTGAATCAACTCAATAGCCCTGACGAAGCGATTTTTTACACTTCAGGCCGAACCAGTAATGAAGCTGCTTTTTTATATCAGTTATTCATCCGGGAATTTGGCACCAATAATATGCCAGACTGTTCCAATATGTGCCACGAATCCAGTGGTGTAGCCCTGATAGAAACGGTGGGTATCGGCAAAGGCTCTGTAAAACTGGAAGATTTTTATGAAACGGAAGTAATCCTCATCATTGGTCAGAACCCCGGCACCAATCATCCCCGTATGCTCAGTGCTTTGCAGAAAGCCAAAAAGAACGGAGCCACCATTATCAGTATCAACCCCCTGAAAGAAGCCGGACTTGTGGCATTTGCGAATCCTCAGCAGGTTGTTGGACTACTGGGAAGCGCTACTTCACTTACGGATGTGTATTTGCAGGTAAAAATCAATGGGGATATGGCTTTGCTGAAAGCGATTTTGCTGCTTCTCCTGGATAAAGAAGAGAAAAATCCGGGAAGTGTTTTTGACTTGGATTTTATCAGAGAAAAAACGGTTGAGTATGAAAGTTTTATTCAAAACCTCCGGAAAGAAAACTATGAAGACTTATTGATTCTCTCCGGAATCCGGGATGAAGAAGTCAGAAAAGTGGCGGAAATCCTTGCCACCCGAAAAAAAATCATTTCATGCTGGGCAATGGGACTGACACAACACAAAAACGCAGTGGCAACCATTCAGGAAATAATCAATCTGCTTCTGTTGAAGGGAAGTATCGGAAAACCCGGAGCGGGAACCTGCCCTGTAAGGGGTCACAGCAATGTACAGGGAGACCGGACGATGGGCATCAATGAAAGACCTTCCCAGGCTTTTCTGGATAATATTGAACGGGCGTTTGGGTTTAGTCCCCCTCAGGCACACGGATACAATACAGTAGAAGCAATTGAAGCAATGTATCACCAAAAAGCCCATGTATTTATTGCAATGGGGGGAAATTTCCTTTCCGCTACTCCCGATACTCAATATACTGCCAAAGCTTTGCAAAACTGCCGGCTTACGGTACAGATTTCTACTAAACTCAACCGATCCCATCTGATTGTTGGACAGGAAGCCCTGATTCTTCCCTGTCTTGGCCGTACTGACAAGGAGTTCATCGGAGGAGAATTACAGTTTGTTTCAGTGGAAAATTCCATGGGAGTAGTTCATTCCAGCCGGGGCAGTCTGACTCCGGTTTCGGATAAACTCATGAGCGAAGCCCATATTGTGTGCAATCTCGCCAAAGCCACGCTCGGAAAACAATCCGTTGTAAACTGGGATCAATACCTTCAGCATTACGATTTCATACGGGAAAGTATCGCTCAGACTATCCCGGGATTTAAGGATTACAATGAAAAAATCCGGATCAGAGAGGGGTTTTATCTTCCCAATTGCGCAAGGGAGAATGAATACAATACAATTTCCGGCAAAGCCCGGTTTACCGTTTCGGATATTGAACCCATCCGGCTTCAGCCTCATGAATTCCTGATGATGACCATCCGCAGTCACGACCAGTTCAACACTACCCTTTACGGACTCGATGACCGCTACCGGGGTATCAAAAATGAAAGGAGAGTAGTCCTGATGAATCCAGAAGACATCGCCGCCGCAGGCCTGAAATCAGGAGAAGTAGTGAATCTGTATAATTACTACGGGGGAAAAGAACGGGTTGCCCAGCATTTTATGATTATTCCCTATGATATTCCGGCTCAGTGTATCGCAACCTATTTCCCGGAAGCGAATGTGCTCGTACCCGTGGATTCCATCGCTGACAAAAGCCATACTCCTACTTCCAAATCGGTGGTGGTGGAGATTAAAAAGGACTGATTTTCTTCCATCAACCTTTCCCGTCTGACTTCCATTTTTCAAATGCAATGATGCCGCTCAGACAGGCTCCCGGAATTCCCTGACCGGGGTAAGTACTGTCTCCGCAGAGATAGGCTTTGTTTTTCACCATCCTGGCACTGATCATCTGCCAGGGCTTAATGGCTTTATACTGAGGATATCCGCCTACGAATCCCCATTTACGGGAAGTCCATTTTGCCCATGATTTTGGGGTAGAAGCATGATAAAATATCAAGTCCTCTTTAAGGAACATTCCTTTCTCTTCCAGCACGCTGAAAATTTCTGCTACTACTTCTTCTTTATCTTCTACCCAAGTTTTTTCCGGATCAGGAATATGGGTGGAAATATTAATCACGACTTCATCAGGTTTGCATCTCATCGTATCTTCATGATGACTGATACTCACAAAAATACTGGAAGAACCGGTAAATGACAAAGGTTTGGAAAGATGAATCTGATGATGCAGGCTCTCAAAATTTTTCTTTCTTTTAAAAACAGCACCGATGGTAAATGCGCTGTTTAGTTTTTCAGACGGAAGCAAACGGGGGGAATATCGCTGTAGGATTTCCGGTTCATCCCAGATTTCCAGTACATTATTGACAGGAATGGCAAAAACTACCTGAGGAGTATGAAACACCTGCTGAGAGGTATGAATTTCAAAGTAATCCTGATTTCGCCTGACTTTTTCCACTCCTGTTCTGAGCAATATTTCTCCGCCTCTATCCTGAATATAATTCATAATGGGGTTGACCATCTCTATCATCCCTCCGTTCAGGTAATAATTTCCAAAATTCGTGTAGCACAAAGCTGTGGCACCGAAAAGCATGTTTACTTCCTCCATGGTATTCTGAGCGGTTATCATCAATTGTTCATTGACGAAGTCCACAAGATCCGTGTTGGTATCCAGCTCATATTTTTTCAGAAACTCCGCTACAGTAGTGAATGCAAAGGGCAAACTCCGGAGTTGATTCCAGCGAAACCCTTTTACCATCATGAACAAGTCCCGGATATCCGAAGGCGGGAAATGGAGTTGCTGCAAAGAGGTTTCCCACACCGCTTTGCTGATTTGAAAGCATTTCTCCCAGAATACTTTTTGATTTTTTTTCCCGAATACTCTTTCGGCTTCCTGTATCCACGCTTCAAGGGATTGGAAACGGTGAATACACTGTCCGTTTTTCAAATATACCTGCATGGGAAGAGAAAGTGGAATTGCCGGAATTTTTATTCCCGTTTTCCGCAACAGATAATCCAGCGGCATATTTTCATCCAGCCCGACGAGGGTTGTAGCACCGGACTCAAAGACAAAATGTTTTCGGGGATAGGAAGAAGAGCACCCTCCGGGAAGCCAGTTTTTTTCAAGTATTTTTACTTTTTTCCCTTCCCCTGCAATCAACGCAGCCACTGTAAGCCCTGCTATACCTGAACCAATTACGATTACCTCTGCATCCATACTCATTTCTTTTTGTTTCACTGACAGCAAACGGCGGGAAAAAGAATTTGTTTTAAACTTCTCTTTCAGATGATACAACCTCTCAGAGCTTAAGACTCCGGATAAATGATTTTTTTTATCAGGGGAAATACTTCCTCCGGATGGGTGTAGAGCGCAAAATGATCTCCGTTTACCTGATGAAAAGGCTCTTCCGGCCGGCGGATAATGGGGTCATAATGAGTATGTATCCGTGCGTCAGGGTGTATATTTAGCGGAGGAACCGGGGTAAGAATTACCCGCATCTGATTCGTTACGTTATGGCGGTTTCCTTTCCGTAACCGGCGGAAGGTTTCCTGAAAGACCTCTTTTGAGGGTTTATCCCGGTATCCTTTTCGCACAAAATACCATTCAGTAAGCCGGTTGAGGTATAAACCGTATTTCAGAAAAGCAAAGATGATTTTATGATTCCGGATGGGCAAAGCGACTCTGGAAGGATGTGTCCAGGAAGCAATCTGTATGGTTTTACATCCGGTAATTTGTTTGAGATGTATGCCAATCCAGCCTCCCATGGAATGCCCTACTACTATATCGTTTTCTGTCAGATTGTAATGAGCCGCGATTTCCTCTGCAAGCAGGATTACATTCAGCTCAGGGCGGGGGCGGTTTCCGGTAAATTCCCATAAATCCGGCAGGATTTTTTCCCCCGGAATTTCATTCACGATTTTATCAAATATACCGGGCTTTTCCCCGAAACCATGCAGAAAGAAGATACGCATCCCTGATTTGTATAGATTTTAGATTAACAGACAAAAACAGCCTTTTTATCCCTTTACTTTACAGTGATTTTTCCTGTAAATTATTGTTAGATTTCTTTTATGCGCAGGAGATTCAGCTAAGCCCTGATGACCGCATCTGAAAAACGAAAGCAGGTTTTCTTCTCTGAAAAGCCTGCTTTCGTAAATTATTTTATTCTGATTTTATCCATTTCTGATATCCGTAATGATTTCCGGAGCGAAGAATAATCAGGTATTCTCCGGAAGGCAGTTTTTCGGACGGAATCTGCACTTTTATTCCGGGGTTTTCGTCCTTCAGAGTGAGAACCTCATTTCCTCTAATGTCATAAACAGAAATGCTCAGTAAGTCCGGTATTTCCTTTCCGGTTTCAATCCATAATTCCTGTGCGGAAGGATTGGGAAAGCAACTGAACATCAAATCCGGAATTGCGGGAGTACTTCCTGTATTGGGCGAACTGTCAATGACGATATTTTCATCCCCGGGAAAATAATAAGTGTAGGTAAAATAAACCAGCATCATCTCGTCCGTTGTAGCCTCGCCCGCCGTTACCAGTTGGGGAGGATTACTGGGATTATATGGATTATTGAGGGTATTGTCGTAGGTGGCTTCAGCCCTGAGTTTGGTACCTGCCGGTATTTTGGTTACATTTTTGAATTCATAGCCTCCCTGCCAGTGAAAATTCCAGTCATTGATGCGAATCAGTGGTATCGTATCTCCGGGGGTTACTACTCCATACACTTTGATTTTTCTGCCAATCAAATGCATGTGAGGGCCTACACTGATGGTAGAAATATTGATAGGAACGGTATATTCTGCATTAAAGGTTTTTACGGTATTCGCAGGAATAATCAGAGGGCCATTCGTAAGCGCGTTACCATGATTCAATGGAGGTGCAATAAATAACTGCCTTACGGGTCCGTTGGTAAGCTTAAACCGTACCTGAGTATTATCAGACTGCCCGTTGCTTCCCTGAGGATAATGTATCTGAACGACAATATTGGTATTCGCAGGAAGGCGGATTCCCATTCCCTGAGGATATTTGGTGGGGCGTGAACCTGGTACCCAGGTACCAATGAGAGAAGAACTGTTGGAGCCGGTCCCTCCAAATGAACTATAACCCGGAAGCGGGTCTCCATTATCTAATTGCACACAGGTATTCGTACTATCCTGAAATACAAGCACATGATGTACAATTTCGGGATTACCCGGGATAACCTCCATTTCAGTAATATATTTAGTACCGGTAAGTCCGGAAGGAATCACAAAACAGCGATAGATATCTCCGTTGGTTGCAGTGGAAGTATAGGTTGGAATCGTAACTAACAAATCAGGGCTGACAATCGTGGGAACATTGTTGTAAACGGGCGGAGCGGGTGCAAGTGCCGGATTCCCCTCCGGACTTCCTCCCTGTACCCAGGATTGAATGGTGTTGATTTCATCCTGTGACAGTATCCTTTCAAAAGCAAGATGTCTGTACTCAGGGTCCGGCGGCCAGGGTGGCATTGTTTTATTACCCACTGCATCATGAACACTAAAAGCATTGGCAGAGGCATCGGAGTAAGTCATCAGGGAAAAAGGAGCAAGTCCTCCCGGATGATGACAGGGCGTACAGTTTTCAAACATTAAAGGAGAAACATGCTCCGCCCAATTGGGAGTTTGTGCATACAGCATCAAACCGGAGAGGTTAATAAAAACCACTGTAAATAAGTATCTCATTTCTTATCTTGATTTTATGGGTGAATTCTTTATAAAACAAATAATCAGACAATATTACGAAAAAAAAGTTTAATGTACCTCATTTCACTGATAAAAATCGTACAGGATTGAAGCAATTTTTTGTTTTGGATTGCATTTCCCTTCTGAACAATAAATCTTCTCTATTACAATACCGCTTTTTCCCAACCCTCTGATTGGAAAATATTTTCTTTCGCTCCCCAATATTTTCAATAAAAAAACTCCCCAAAATCCTTCGGGGAGTTCTGATAAAGGCAGTCGGGTTAATCGAAAAAAACAGTATTTACCGGTTAAGGGGTTTCTCCATTAATATTGTACCCTCTTCATTGACAAGCCGCACGGTAAAGGTTGCTTGGGGCCCGTCATAATGCCTGAAAGTATAACTATATTGTTTATTTCCGGGGGCTAAACGGCTTTTCTGATAAAAAAGCATCATGGTTTCTCCGTTTTCATTGACAATCATCAGGCTTACTCCGTTCAATTCCTTTTCTACGGGAAATGTAATGATTCCTTTTTGGGTCATGGGTTCAAATTTCGGACGGGCCTTGTCTTCCATTCCGATGGGTTTTTCCTGTAGTACCTTTCCGCCCTCTGTGACAATCCGGAGATAATATTGTTTGTCTTTGGGCAGATTTTTGCCGATTACAAAAGTTTTATTGTGAAAGCCCTGAGGCAAGTCCATTCCATAAGTAAGCGGCATAAACAAATCCCCTTTTTCGTCGGTCAGGATTACATTTACTTTTTCGGGCTGCTCTGCCAGAAAGTGAAACTCTTTTTCTGAGTTATAATAATTCAGGGGCAGAGGTTCATCCTGAGGAGTAATTTCCTTTTCTGCAATCAGGCTTCCGTTATTTTTGAGCCTGACAAAAAAATGTTTGGTAGAATCCGTATCGGTATGATAAAATCCGAAAGCATGCTGCTGAAAACCCGCCCTGTATTTTCTCCCGGAAAAATAGGTGCGCATGAGTTTGCCGTCTTCATCCCATATTTCCAGACTTGCATTTTCAAGCGCATATTCGGTGCGCCACTCAAGACTGCTGTTGATGTCTGTAATATGATGGGGAATCGCAGTGGTTTTAAATTCATGTACGGGGATTTTCAGTAATTCGCTCAGGGTATAGGCAAGAATTTTCATTTCTTTGGGATTATTTCCATAAATATCTGCCACAGGGTCACCGTTGGCTACGGCCCATACAGCAGATTGGGCGGTAGAACTACTTATATTATTGGCAGAAAGACAAAGTGCCAGCGTCAGCAGATTTCCGGAAGCCATTTCTCCTATGTTAAAAACCTCAGATTTTCCCGGAGAACGGTTGAAGGATTGCGTGCACATCGTAGGAACTGCGGTATAAATTGCCTGCTGAGGCGCAATCTCGACCCAAATCGTATCGGTTACGATTAAATCCTGAACGGTAGTATCTTTACTCACAAAAATCTGACCGGCATTGATTCTCACCTTTAGCGGCTTTGCCGTAAGGTTTTTCACTCCGATTTCCAGCGTTTTCCCAAGGTACCCCCCCCGGGCTTTAATATTCATCGCAACCTGTTTGTTTTTTAACCCTTCAGAGAGTTCGAGCCCTCCTTCAGCAAACAAAAACCCATAGAGACATACGGTCAATACAAAGATTAACCCTTTCTGAAAAGTGATTCGTTTCATATTACATCTGATTTTATACAGGTATAATACAAACGTATTTAAAAAGATACATATTTTTTGGGGAAAATTGGATACAATTGTTCTGCACCCGCCCTTCTTCTTAACTATATTCTTTCAGTTGTCTGTCCAGAATAGCAAGGCCTTCCTCCAGAGAGTGAGGCTGATAATCCAGCTCTTTCCGGGCTTTACCGAGATGAAAAGCCGTCTGAGGGGGACGTTTCGCCCTTTGTTTTAAGGAAACACTGTCTGTTTCCCCGATCAGGGATTTATCTAATTGCCAGAAATCCGCTACCCTGAAAGCCAGTTCAAGGATATTCAGTTTTTCGGGACCACAAATATGAAAAATACCTTTGGCTTTTTTCATTGCCGCCGAGACACAGGCCTCCGCCAAATCCTCTGCAAGCGTAGGACAACGGGACTGATCATTGACCACGGTTATTTTTTTTCCCTGCTCAAGCGAGCCCTTAATCCACAGAACAATATTGGAACGGGACAGGCCATACACGACTCCGTACAGAAGAATTGTCCTCAGAATAGCCCAGTTACACTGACTGTTCCGGATAACTTCTTCTGCCTTCAGTTTTGACAAACCATAATAATTTACCGGATCAGGGGTATCCTCTTCGTTGTAATATCCATCTTCCCTACTCCCGTCAAAAATAAAATCGGTTGAAATATGAATCAGATGAGAACCATGAATTTCACATAACCTGACAATTTCCCTCACCGCTTCCACATTAACCCTGTCACACATTTCGCGTTCATCTTCACAGATGTCCACCTGAGTCATTGCCCCTCCGTGAATGACAACTTCAGGCTTATGGGTATTAAAAATTTCTTCCATACGCACGAAATCCGTAAGGTCCGACTCTTCATAAATAAATTTATTGCTGAGTGGGTGACGTGAAGCCCCTTTTGCAGTCGCAATTAAGTAAATTTCAGGTTTTTGAATTAGAATGTCAATAATTTTCTGGCCTAAAAGTCCGTTACTGCCCGTAAGTAATAATTTCATTGTTGAGATTTTTAAAAATAATGGGCAAAAGTCAGAAAAAAATTTCATTCTGTTTAAAAAATTTAAGCAATATCCAAAAAATAATCTTAAATTTGTACCTGAATTTGTAATAATTTTTTTTATAATCTTTAATCGAGAAAAAAATGGGAGTATTTAGTTTTTTAAAAAACGCAGGTGCTAAATTATTTGGTGGTAAAGAAGAAGCACCTATCAATGAAGTAGAACCGGTAAAAGTACAGGACGCATTAAAAGACCTGGTAAGCAGAATGGATTTAGGTATTGACGCTTTCGACGTAAGTTTTTCAAACGGAACCGCTACTGTATTTGGAGTAGCTCACAGTCAGTCTGATAAAGAAAAAGCAATCCTTACAGTAGGAAACGTAGAAGGCGTTGAGTCTGTAAATGACCAGATTACTCTTGTTGAAACTGCTCCTGCAGCTACAGAAGCAGATTTCTACACAGTGGAAAGCGGAGACACTCTTGGAAAAATCGCAAAACATTTCTATGGAGACTCCAGCAGATATATGGTAATTTTTGAAGAAAACAAACCCATGTTGGGTCATCCTGACAAAATCTATCCGGGTCAGGTGTTAAGAATTCCAAAAATGTAATTCAGATACAATCAGAAAGGGGACGCATTGCGTTCCCTTTTTCGTTTATCCTTAAACTAAAAGTATGCATATCGCAATTGCAGGTAATATTGGTGCAGGAAAAACAACCCTCGCCTATCTTTTATCCAAATACTTTGGAATTGAAGCCATGTATGAAGACAATGAGCAAAATCCGTATCTCATGGATTTCTATAAGGATATGCAACATTGGTCATTTCATCTTCAGATTCACTTTTTACACTCCCGCCTCAGAAAAATCATGGAAATCCGAAAGGAGAAAAGAAGCGTGATTCAGGATAGAACAATCTATGAAGACGCCCAGATTTTTGCCCCCAATCTCCATGCAATGGGCCTCATGAGCCTGAAAGACTATGAAAACTACAAAGCCCTTTTTGATACAATCGCGGAACTGATTCAGCCGCCGGATATGATAATCTACCTGAATTGCCCTATTGGTGCTTTGGTAGAACAAATCCAGCAAAGAAACCGCAAATACGAAGACTCTATCCGTCTGGATTACCTTAAACGACTGAACGACCGGTACGAAGAATGGTACGCTCAGTACAACTACGGCAAAAAAATGGAAGTAAGGGTTGATGAACTTAACTTTCGGGACAATCCGGAGCACCTCGGAGAAATCATTAACCACCTCAAAGCAGAAATGTACGGACTCTTCAATCAGAATCCCCCTGTCTGACATTCTCATTTCGCTGCTGCTTCAGCCTCCGGAAGCGGAAACGCCCCTCTGTAATAATCCCATCCCCCTCCACGACCTATCCCAAAATAAAATCCGGATTCGAATCTTCTCAATGCACTTTTGCAGAGAATAGAAAATCCTTTATCTTTGCCGGATATTTAAAAAACAAGTAAATCCAATATTTTAATTAATATATGAAAAAAATTCTGTGTTTTCTCCTGATTTTGCCCGGTTTAATCCTTACCGCACGTTCTGATGAAGGGATGTGGCTCCCGATATTGCTTAAAAGTATAGAAGGCGATATGCAAAAAAACGGATTTAAACTGACTGCCGAAGATATATACAGTGTCAATAAATCCAGTATGAAAGACGCTGTTGTCTTATTCGGAGGGGGCTGCACCGGTGAATTAATCTCCAATGAAGGACTTATGCTCACCAATCATCACTGCGGATTCGGGCAGATTCAGTCACACAGTACCGTAGAGAAAGACTATCTCACCGAAGGATTCTGGGCTATGAATAAAAAAGAAGAACTTCAGAATCCGGGATTATCTGTAACTTTTATCATCCGGATGGAAGACGTTACCCAAAAGGTTTTATCCGGCATCAAGGATAAACTGACTGAAACCGAAAGGGCAGATATGATAAAAGCCAATATCGCCAAAGTATCCGGAGAACTCTCCAAAGAAAGCTATCAGAGTGTGGCTATACGTCCGTTCTATAATGGAAATGAATTTTACGCCTTCGTAACCGAAACCTACAAAGACGTAAGACTCGTAGGGGCTCCACCCCAGTCTATCGGAAACTTCGGAGGAGATACCGACAACTGGGTATGGCCAAGACACAACGCCGATTTTTGTATTTTCCGTATCTATTCCGGACCTGACGGCAAGCCCGCAGAATATTCCGAGAACAATATCCCCTACAAACCCAAATACTTTTTTCCGGTCTCTATGAAAGGGGTGGACGAAGACGATTTTACAATGGTATATGGATTTCCCGGTCGTACACAGGAATACATCAGCTCTTACGCTGTAGACTTCACCATGAACTACGAAGACCCCACAAGAATCAAAATCCGTGACGCAAGACTGGGACTTATGCTCGAAGATATGCGCAAAAACGATACTATCCGGATTCAGTACGCTTCCAAATATGCGGGCGTGGCAAACGGATGGAAAAAGTGGAAAGGAGAAGTAAAGGGACTGAAAAAAACCAATGCCCTCGAAAAAAAGAAAATCTACGAATCTGATTTCAAGAAAAGAGTGGGAATGAAAGGAAAAAAAGAAGGTGAAATTCTGACTAAACTGGGAGAAATTTATCAGAAATATACCCCATTGAAGGCAGAAGAAGTTTATTTTTCGGAAGTTTACAACGGAATAGAACATCTGGCCTTAGCCAATAAAACAGCCGCCCTTCTGACAATTCCGGACGAAGCCCTCCTGAAAGCGGAAGCACTGAAACTGATACCCGGTGCTGAAGGCTTTTTCAAAAATTATACCGCTTCAGTGGATCATAAAATCATGGCTGCTTTATTGAAAATATATGCTGAAGATTTAGGTGAAAACCGGCTCCCGCCTTATCTTCTGACACTCAAAAAACAGTACAATAATAACTGGCAGGAATTTGCAGACGCTTATTTCAAAACCTCCGTATTTACAGATTTTGGCCGCTTCAAGGCTGCAATGGAGAATCCCAATCTGAAAACGCTTTCCGCTGACCCTGCAATTTTGCTTGCCAATGGAATGAGTTTATGGTATAATTCAGAAATTCTGCCTCCCGTGGGACGAATGATAACCTCTATTGACTCCCTCAACCGGTTGTATATGACCGCTCAAAGAACCTATATGACAGAAAAGAAATTTTACCCGGACGCCAACAGCACCCTCAGGGTAACCTACGGAAGGGTAGAAGGGTTTTCTCCTGATGACGGCATTACATACAGTGCTTTTACTACGCTGGACGGTTTGTTTGAAAAAAATATGGCTCAACCCGAAAACCCGGATTATACTTACAACAAAAAACTGCATACGCTCTATATAAAGAAGGATTACGGAAAATATGCCGCCAAAGACGGAAAAATCCATACTTGTTTTATCGCTTCCAATCATACCTCCGGCGGAAATTCCGGAAGCCCCGTTCTCAATGACAAAGGAGAACTGATTGGAATTAATTTTGACCGTTGCTGGGAAGGGACCATGAGCGATATTAATTATGATGTAAGCCTTTGCAGAAATATCTCTGCCGATATCCGTTTTGTACTCTTTGTAGTGGACAAAGTGGCCGGTGCCGGATATTTACTCAATGAAATGAAACTCATAAAATAAACCGATTCCCGGCAACCAACCAATGATAGTAAAATATATCTCATTCGCATTTCTGGCATTTCTGGTAAATACGGGTGTATTCCATACTGCGGATTTGCTCCTTCAGGGAATTATCAATTCTGACAACTTCAGTATTCTCATTTTCAAGGGAGATGATATCCGTTTCTGGCTGGCTTACGGCATGGGGCTGTTCGCCGGGTTTGTGTTAAAATACTTTCTGGACAAGAAATTTGTATTCTCTGACCAAAGAGAGACCCGGAAAAAAGAAGTTAAAAAAGTACTTCTTTACGCACTCATGTCCATCATAACCACCATTATCCTGACGCTGGTAGTGGCAGGATTTAAAGCGTATGTAAGCAGAGAAAGAGCCAAAGACGTAGGGCTTATTATCGGGTTGCTGATTGGTTATACCACCAAGTTTTTTCTGGATAAAAAATTTGTATTTACCCAGAAGAAAGAAGTACCTGCGTAAAAAGCCTGTATTTTATCTTCCGGAAATCCAAAACAGAAGACCTCAATCCGGCAGGTCTTCTTTTTTTTTTGTAAAGCAACCCTGTTTTCTCTCCCCTCGTTTATGTTACAATATATTACCCCACTTAAAACAGTATTTGACATGAGAAACAGAAGGTACAGTATTTTTTATTCTTTCATTTACGGAGGACTTTGCCTGATTCTTTTCAATGGCAATGATTGTATTGCACAACCCTGTGTAAATGAATATACCCAAACGATTAACCCCGGTCAGCCTGCAAACCCTGTACAAAAACCGGGATGGAACCTGATATTTCAGGATGAATTTACCGGAAAAGGCCTGAATATGGCGAAGTGGGACAGAACAGATTTAACCCTGCCCGGGAATCAGAATGCCTATACCATGAATCCAGGAATGGTATCCGTGGCCAGTGATGTTTGCGAAATAAAAATTGCTGGTACTCCTTACAACGGAGGTTCCATTTCTGTAGGAGAAATCAAAACCATGAGTGCTACCAACCCCAATTTCATTCCCTATGATTTCCATTCCGGCCTGTATCTTGAAATAAGAGCCAAACTTCCGGCCTTTCATGAAGGAATAGGCTCTGCCGCATGGCTTTATAATTGTGCGGGACCAAGGTATAATGAAATTGTATTGTGGGAAACCGATGGCTATAATGAAAACAGACAGTACGCTTCCTATATCTGGCAAAATGGCCCGGGAAATCTGTGTGGTCAGGTGCTTCATATTGGCTGCTCCTGCGAGGATGTAAATAATAATGCGGTATTCAATCAGGGAAGAATCAAGCTAAAGGATTATCAGAATAATCCGGTTAATCTGAGTGCGCAGTTTGTAAACTATGGGCTGAAGATTACGCAGGATTCTATCATCTGGAGCGTAAATGGAGTGGTAACCAAAAAGATAAACGTAAACACCAATCCTCCCGGAAATTGTATTACGTATGACAAGCCGCTGAATGAATATACCCTGAGGATAAATACAGGAATCCCGCTTACACCCGGCAACAGTCATCTGCCTTCCGCTGCTGATTTACCCCAAAGCCTGCTGATTGATTATGTAAGGGTATATCAGAAAAGCGGAACCAAAGCCATAAAACTCTACAATCCTCCTGCGGAAGTCTGTAAAAACACTTCGGGAAGCTTTGAATTGCACCACAGTTACTATCCGGGGGCTACTTACAGCTGGTCGTCTCCGGACTTTACCTTCTCCACCCTGTATCAACCCAATGCAAACAATTATGTATGTACTGTAACGCCCCTTGCGCAAACAGCGAATTCATCTAACCCCTATACCATAAATCTGACGGCGGCTTTTCCGGGTGGTTATACTGAAAATCAGGACATCAAAGTATGTGTAGTAAATGCTTCCCCTCCCAGTCCTTCCGGCAATATCACCTCCAGCCGGATAGGAACAACCTGTTATTATGAAGCAAAATTACAGACCACTCAGTGCGAAGAAATAGAATGGAGCGAGGACAATGGTATCAGCTGGACCAAAGGAAATACAGTACTCATTTCCGGACAATATTACAGTAAATACGGGTTCTTTGATCCCAACACCACTTATACGCTAAAAGTACGGAAGTCTAATGCCTGCGGTAAATCCTCAGCCATAAATAAAACCTTTACTACCGGTAGTGTGCCTTCCAACTGTGCATTCCGATTGGCAGGAAGTCCGGAAGATTCTGTTTCCCAACCGGAAGAAACGCCTTTCGTAAGAGGCGAAATCCGGGATATTTCTCATCACGAAGGCATTATTTCCCTGCCTGCATGGATTTATCCTGAAGGAAAAGAGACGTCTTTGACATATCGTATTTTTGATTTATCCGGAAGGCTTTTGCTTAATGGAATCACTTCCCATGCTGAAATCAGGATAAATAAAGCGGATTTGCCGGAAGGCATTCTGATTTGTCAGGTTTTCTCAGAGTCAGGTTTACTTATTTTCACACAAAAAATCATTCATATTCAATAAAATCATGAAAAAGCTACTCATTGTTTTTCTGTTTGCTTCTGTTTCAGTATTCGGGCAAGGGTCGGCAAAATCCATCGAAAACTACCGTCATGCGGTAATGGCGGAAGGGCTTGGGAGTGGATTTGTCTATTCCATTCAGTATGAATACTTGTGGTTAAAAAAGTCAGAGAAATGGGATTTCTCTACCGGAACAGGTTTTCGGTTTTATGCGGACAATTACAATCGTGTTTTTATCCTGACACCAAGGGCTTCTGTTTTATACGGCAGGAAAAAATGGCAGGGCGAAGCGGGAATTACCCTCGTAGAGGGACTGCGTCAGTATCAGGACAGCAAGTACAACAGTTGGTACAATGAAAACAATCTGTCGCTAATCCCTTTATTTTCGGTTCGTTACAATCACAACCGGCTGCTGCTTCGCCTCACTGCCTACCCGCTGATAAAGTGGAATAATCAAAGCGGTTACAACCACTTCAACTTTACTCATTACATTCCTTATATGTTTAATCGTAGTGGGGATTTAAGAAATAAGCCTTTCATCGTTTGGCCCGGTTTCTCTGTGGGATACCGGTTTGGGAAGGGGAAATGATTTCCTGAAAACAAAACAGAATCCCCTCGTTTTCAATTTTCTGAAAACTCCTCTTTTCCGGAAAAAGAAAAAACCGTATTTATCTCACCCATACTTCTACCCTTCTGTTTTTTTCTCTTCCCTGAGGCGTAAGATTGGTGGAAACCGGCATGATTTCTCCCAGTCCTTTTACCAGTACATTGGAAATTCCATGGGATTTCAGTTCCCCTGCGACTGCACTGGCGCGGCTTTCAGCAAGTTTCTGATTACTCGCATGTGAGCCCTGATCATCCGTAAAACCCAGCAAAATTACTTGTTTTCCTTTATATTCCGGTTTATTCCAGTGGTCTGCCAGCCTTTCAATATCATCCATTGCCTTATTATCAAGCGTAGCAGAGCCTGTGATAAAATGTACATTAAAATTTTCCCGGCTTGCAGCGGCTATAGTTTTGCTGTACTCTGCCGGAACATTGGATATATCGGAGATGACAGTTTTGGAATCCACAGTTTTTAATTCCGTGGAGATAAATCCGCTCTTTTCCACTATTTTTTCGCCTTCATCCGAGAGTGCAAAATGAATAAATTCCGTTGCGATATTTCCGGAAGCAGGGTTTTTGTAAAGATACAACCTGCGGGAAAGCGGATAATCCTCAGTAGCAATTGTAAAAGCATTGGGATAAAGAGGTGTGAGTTTTTCTTCTTCTGAAACCGCAAGCGCCTTATTATTTCCTACCGAATTGAGGGAAACATATCCTATTCCGTTGGGGTCTTCGGATATCGCTTTTGCCATTTCCTCGTTGCTTTTATATTCTCTTATTCCGGGCGCGAAACTGTTTCCATTCAGTACGGATGACTGAAAAAAACCATAAGTACCGGATTTACTGTCTCTGCCGTACAGATTGATAGTACCGGATTTTTCACCGGAAATCTGACTCCAGTTATTTACAGCTCCGCTAAAAATTGCCTGTAACTGTGGTTTGGATATATTCTTCAGCGGATTGCTCCCGGATACGATTACCGCAAGCCCGTCAAGCCCCAGAATATGTTCATTCAGATGAGAACGGATATCTCCCTTAGCCATCAGCTTTGCAGCCTCCGTATCATTTACCGGTCTGGAAGACATCCCGATAGCAGCAGAATTATTTTCTATATCCTTAAAGGCATTTTCAGAATCTTCTGAGTGAATGGTAATAAATCCGGCTTCTTCATGGGAATCATGTGAATTTTTCAGCTTCCTGTTTTCTCCGGAAACCCTGATTTCTTTAGAATCCAGCTCCGTTATCCTGAGATTTTCATACCCGTGACTTTCCATAAAAGCCTTTACCAAATCAGGCATGAGCTTAGCCCCAATCGTATTGGAACCCGAAATCCTGAATAGTTCCTTGCCTTCCGGAGCTTCTGCCTCTGAATGAGAATTTCCAGGCCGTCCGTAAGGTTTAATAATCGTTTTCCATAAGAAAAAACAAATCACAAGGCCAATCAGTGACCCCCCAATAAACATGAGCGTAGCACTATTATTTCTGTTTTGTTCGGCCATAAGATGAATTCAAAAAGGTTTATCTCTGCAAAAGTAAAAAAAAACGGGCTGATTCAGCCCGTTTCTCATAAATATTTTTTAAGGTTTTGAAAAGAACTCCCGCATTCGCCTGAAAAATCCCTTGTCTTCCTTTTTGGGGTTCGGTTGAAAGTTGGAAGAGACCTTCATTTTGTTCAGCATTTCCTTTTCCTGCGAACTTATCTCCTGCGGCACCCATACATTGATATGAACCAGCATATCACCCGTTCCGTACCCGTTGATGTTGGGTAAGCCTTTACCTCTTAATCTGACAATTTTGCCGGGAATTGTACCGGGTTTTACGTCAAAACGAACCTTTGTTCCATCAATTGTAGGCACATCGGCTTTTACCCCCAGTACAGCATCAGGGAAAGTGATAAACAAAATATAATGAAGGGTATCTCCGTCTCTTTCAAAAATCTCATGGGGTTTTTCCGAAATCTGAATGATCAAATCGCCGTACTCCCCTCCCCTGAGGCCGGAATTTCCTTTTCCTCTCACAGAAATTGCCATTCCTTCCTGAACACCCGCCGGAATTTTCACAGAGAACGTTTCCTCTTTCGGAGTTCTTCCTTTTCCTTCACAGGATTTACAGCTTTTTTCAATGATTTTTCCCTCACCGTTACAGGTTGGGCATGCGCTCACCATAATTTGCTGAAAAAAGCCGCCACCGGCAACCTGACGATATTCCCCGGAACCATTACAGGTAGGACAGGTTCTGAAGGCAGTGCCACTTTCAGCTCCGGTAGAACTACAATCATTACAACCTGCAAAACGGTTGAGTTTGATTTTCTTTTCTACTCCTGAATTGATTTCCTCAAGGTCCAGTGCCATCTCAATCCGTAAATCAGCGCCTCTTTGTCCTCTTCTTCTTTTTTGTCCTCCTCGGCCACCTCCGCCGCCGCCAAAGAAACTACCAAATCCGCCATCTCCGAAGATATCCCCGAAATTAGAGAAGATATCGTCCATATTCATTCCGCCTCCACCGAAACCTCCGCTTCCGTTTTCAAAAGCTCTGTGTCCCATTTGGTCATAACGGGCGCGCTTCTGAGGGTCGCTCAGAACATCGTATGCTTCTGCAGCTTCCTTGAACTTATCTTCAGCGGTTGGGTCATCCGGATTTCGGTCAGGATGATATTTCAATGCCATTTTTTTATAGGCTTTTTTTATTTCTTCGTCTTTAGCGGTTTTTGTTATTCCCAAAACCTCATAATAATCGCGCTTTGCCATTGATTCAAAATTTTAATGGTAATATTATTCTCCTATCACTACTTTCGCAGGACGTATGACTTTTTCTCTCAGGGTATATCCCTTTTCAATTTCATCAAAAATCAACCCTTTTTTCTCCTCTTCTTCTACAGAAATTGCAGTAATTGCCTCATGAAATGCAGGATTAAATACTTTTCCGATAGAATCCACAGACTCAAGTCCCGCTTTTTGAAAAGCGTTTCTCATATTTTTGGCCACCATGTCTATTCCTTCCTTAATTGCTGTCAGATTGTCAGATTTTTCGATGGCTTTCAGGGTTCTGTCAAAATCATCGAGAACCGGTAAAAGTTGTTTAATCAGTCCTTCATTGGCAAAAACCACGGTTTCAGAGGCTTCCTTTTCCTTGCGTTTACGGAAGTTCACAAAATCTGCCTGTAAGCGCAGGTTTTGCTCTTTCATGGAAGCATTTTCTGATTCCAGGGCAAGTATTTTTTTATTCAGCGCAGAGATTATCTCCAATTCCTCTTCGATAAGCTGATTTTCATTTATTTCTGACTCATTAAAATCCATTGTTTGATTTTCGGAAACAGGCACTTCCTGTATTTCCTTTTCGTCATTGGGATGTATTAAATTTTCGTCCTGCATATTTTTCTTTTTCTTTTTAAAAAAATTGTACATGAAACTTTTGGTCTGATAGATTTGCTTTTTACCCTGAAAAACCGGATAAACAGTATTCCTTTACATATAATATGCCAATACAAAGAAATTTGCCAGAATGTCAGTTTATTTGTCAGTCATTTCGGGGAAAGTGGTCTTCAGGTAATGATTCAGCAAAGGAGCAAAAGTAAACGTAAGGTCTTTTTTATGATAGTGTGCAATCGAATCCGGTGTATAAACCGCATGAAATACCTGACTTGCCTGTTCAGGATGTGCGGTTTTCAGTCCGTAATAATTCACCCGGAACCCATGATCTCCGGTAAGGATGATGACCGCCGGGCGGGAACTGTTTTTCTGTATCGAACCGGCAAGATGAAGCCCCGTATCAAAGGCGTAAAGACACTGTTGAAGATACAAATCCGTAAGCGAAAGGCTTTTCATTTCTTCCTCACTGTACATCGTCCCGTCTTTTTTCAACCCAAACGGAGGGTGGGGAATCATAAAATGTGCATATATGAAACGGGGGGAGCCGGAAGGGCTTTTACTCACCGATTTCACCTCCTCCAGCAACTCAGAATGTACCTCCTCTCTTTGATTTTCTGCTTTGTTTTTCTTCATTTTTTTTAGCCATGTACCCGAGTACAAAAACGCCGGGAATCCATTGATTCTGTCAAAATAATCTATCTGAAATGATTTTACCTCCTGATTCAGCAAAGGGAAAATGGAATAGTTAAAAAACTGATATCCCGCTTTTTCAAGGGTTTGAAAGACAATGGAATACTGAATCCCGTTTCTCATTTTATACAATGAAAAAGGATATTCCACTGTATCCATATTCATCACGGAATGAACCGATTCCAGTGTTTCTATAAACCGGGATGTGGCTGAATCCGAGAGAAAAAAATCATGGGCATGAAGGCTGTCTTTCCATGTTTTGGCTTCCTCCAGCTGATAGTTTTGAATCAGGGCAGAAGGCGACATCATCTCATCAAAAAGTAAAAAATAAATATCCGGGAGGGTTTCTTTCTGAGGAAATTTTTCCGGTAAATATTGATTGTATGATTGCGCCGTTTCCGGAAAATCGGGAGAACTGCCAAAGGTTTGAAAAGCCAGAAAAAGGGTTTCGGCTGTAACTATCCAGGAAATCAGGGAAAGGAAACCCGCTGATTTTGAAGGATTACGCTTGCTTTGATGATAGAATAAAACAATTCCCCCCAAAAACAAAACCCCGCTGAGGATGAATAAGATAATGGAGGTATTTTCTGGTAAAACTTTAAAATGATATCCGGAAAGTGCGCTGATTTTTTGAAAAAGGAGTTCGGCAAAAGTAGCACCCAGAAAATAAAAAATCAGGCTCAGGCCAGCAGTCAATCCGGAAAAAATCAAATTACGACTGACTCCCCATAAACCCGCTGCCAATGCGGCTCCAATGCCTGCTACCATCAAAAAAGACAGGAGTAAATCCCCGGTTTTCCATAACCCTGCACTCTGAGCCGCCCGGTACAGAACGATACAGGCGGAAGCAATGGAGATAAAGATTATAACTTTCAGAAGCGGAGAGCCGGGAATCCCGGCAGAAGCACGATTCGTCATATTATTTTTCTGACCATAAGTAAAGGGTTCTTTCAGAATCCGGAATCCGGACTTTGTTTTTCAGATGAAAATACTGACCGAATGTTTTTTCAAAATCGGCTTCGTTATAATAATCAAATATATCTTTTCGGGTAGCCAGTAATTTTTGTACCTGAGAGTCAGTTTTTGGGACAAACTCTATAATCAGATGAGGGGCAATCGAAGCGAACCACTTTGCCGTGTGGGAAAAAGGCAGATTATTACTGATACTGAGATGATGAATCAGCGCAAGCGCCATTACTACATCCGGTTTTCCCCTTTCTGTCATGGATTGTCTTTCTGTATTGGCCCATCCTATAGAAGGAGAAGGCTGAGTCAGGTCCATCACGAGGGGAAGGATGTGTTTTTCTTTTTGTTTTTTCACTTCGGCATAATTCACTTCCACTGCTGCAGGATCAATGTCAAAACATACAGTAAAAATCCCTTTTCCGGACGCAATCCTGCTAAAAAAGCCTGTATTTCCTCCCAGGTCCCATACAGAACCGGGTTTTATCGCTTCAATCCACTCGCTGATGGTATTTTTTTTGGAGAGAAAGGCTGCAGACTGATAGTTATTCTGATTGGCTTCATAGTAATTTTTCCAGGTGCCTTCAGGATTCCATGATAAATTCCGGATAAAACGAATCATTCCATCAATCATTCCTTTCAGATTCATCAGGGGCATTTTTACAGTTGAAGCCCTTTTCCCCTCTTCTGAATGTTCATATCGTTTCTGGCTTTTTGCATGCAGATGGATATTCATCAGGATAAAAGGAGAAAACCAAGTGCTGAAAGGGAGCAGTTTGCTCGTAAGCGGTAGCGGAATCCCGTCTATGAAGGTCTGCATGAAACGGTGGGTCTCAATGCCGGCCCTGGACATAAGCAGCAACGGAGCCAGAAAATGCCGGCAAAACTGCCCGTAAGCAATCCACGGAGTATCCTGTTCATAGATTTCGAAGGAAGAAATATCGATGAGTACTGCCTTATGATGATAAAACTGAATATTATAAGCGGAAGCGTCCTTGAGAATCAACCCCTTTTCCAGGGCTTCCATTTGTATCGCAAGGGTTGTCAGCGCAGCGTCTTTGTACTGACTAAAACTCCACTCATAAGGATAAGAGATATAAGGAATGATTTCAGGTCTGAGGACTACCGGATAGTCTGTTACCGCAGCCTTTGGAAGTTGTACCGCTGTGGCGGGAAGCAGTTTTCCGGACTTCACAAGGGAATCATAGAGTCCGGAATTCATTAGTTTTTCGTAATGTACAAGGTACTGAGGGGAAAGTCCCCGGTATAATTGCCCTTCTACTGAAAAAACCCTTCCGTCTTTATCCCTGAAAGAAGCAGGATGAAAATTATATTTTTCCATGATTATCAGGAGTTTTCAGATTCTGAATCCTCATTTTCCTTTTTTCCTCCGCTGAACCAGCTTTTAAGTCTGTACCAGTTAAGCCTGATGAAAAAAGCAGCACCTGCAGCAAGCCCTATAATAGCCTGAACAATGATACTCCCTGAACCCGGATCTATATATAAAAGACACTTCATATCCCTTTATTTTTTTGCAAAATTAAGTATTTTTCCGGTATCAGCAAAAAACATAATAAGGGGGGGTTGGTGTTTTTACCCGGAGGCTGAATTTGGAGCGGGATAAATATTGAATATCAAAAACTTTGAGCGAAGCGGGCTGACAGAGAGAGAAGTTCTATGATTTAGCTTCGTTTCGGAAAAACGCTTCGTTTTGGAAAGTGTTAAGCGCAGCGTTACTTCCCGAAGATTATAAGGTGAAATCTCATGACTTCAGCCCCCCATCGTTTTACAAATACAAAAAAAGAAGAAAACCCCTTACGGTATCTTCTTAAAATTTGCGAGTACATAAGAATCCGGGAAGGCATTAAAATGCCACCATTCTCTTTTCAGCACCTTAAATCCCTCTTTCTCCATTGCTTCTCTTAAAATAAGGCGGTTATCCAGTTGTTTTTGAGTGATTTTCCCCTGTTTCAGTAAATCCGCTTCGATATCGGTACGGGCTTCAGTACCCAGGTGGTCAAAAGCTGTACCCATATCCAGCGGAACCCCCTTATCATCCACCACACTTAAATCCACTGCACAGCCATAATTATGCATAGAGCCTTTGGCATCCGGTTTAGCTACATAATGTGCTTTATCCGTTCCCTTTACAATATCCCACATTTTTTTCTGAACCGTAAAAGGACGCGCGCCATCATACACAATAAAATGATAGCCTTTGTGTTTTTCCTGTAAGTTCTTCTGCGCTCTTTTCAGCATTTCTGCAACGTCTTTCTGAAGGTAACAGTCCGTTAAGTCTCCGTAAGCGTCCTTCCCCATAAAATTATCCGTAGTAGTATATTTCAAATCCGTTTTGATAGTGGGCTCAACCGTCCGGATGTTTACCAATCCCATAGACTGCATCGTTTCCTCTAATGATTTAACCGGTTTTGGAGCAACTTCCTTTGAGGGATTAGGAGCATTTTTAGGAGCAGCCTCTCCCGGAGTGACCTCTTTTTTGGGAAGAGCAGGTTCCGGAGATTGTGCCGTAATAACAGATGAATCAGGTGCTTCCCTCTGAACCATCACCGTATCCCGTTTAGTTTCTGCCGGAAAAACCGAATCCACTTTCGTTTGGGAATTTTCAGTATTTTCCGCACCGGAACAGCCCGCTATCCAAATTCCCATTATTATGACACAATAATACAACCCTGATTTTATGTTAAGTCCCGTCATTGTACAAATTCTCTGATTCATTTTTTAATCCCTTGTTTATCCTTGATTCCAATAAAAACTCAAAATAACATACTTTTGCTACAAATTCCTAATCTGACAATTGTAAGTCCCTCTCTTTTTTCCTCAAAATTCAAAAAAACAACGTAGATTTGCATTGAATATATTAATTATCAAACAAACAGCGTAAGAATGCCATACCTTGTATTAGATTTGGAAATGTCAGGACCCGAACCGGGCTGGAATGAAATTATTCAGATAGGAGCCGTTTTGCTGGATGATAACTGGAAACAACTCGGGACTTATCTGACCAATGTATATCCCGAAAACGAAGAAGCTTTTTCTATCCCTTCAGAAGAAGTTCACGGGCTTACCCTCGACGAGCTGGAAGACGCTCCTGCGGTGTATGAAGTACTCCCGGAATTTGAAAACTGGATGAGAAAATTGCTGAACCGAAAACTCATGAAAGAAAACGACCCGGTTTCACCCAACAACCTGAAAGACATTGTTTTATGCGGACAAAGCATTATCAATGACATCAACTTTCTGCGTTTTGCCTATAAAGACCAGCATCTGGACTGGCCGTTTTCCTATAAACAAATGGATTTATTTACTATTTCCATGATATTCAGTCAGATATACGAAACCAATAAAAAACCTTTTCCCAAAAAGCTCAGCCTCACTTCCATTGCAGGGTTTTTCGGGCTGGAAAGAGAAACCGATACCCATAATGCCCTGGAAGACGCAGAATTGACTACTCATTGCTTCAAAGCCTATTTTGAAGTGATTAAAAAACTAAGTATAAAAGAATAATTCCGGGCAGATCTTCCGGCTTAATTCTATTTTTGATTGAAGAGGATTCCCATTTTCAGGTGACCATCATTGCCGGAAGCGGGAGTCTCGTGCGTACTTTGTCTGAAAAATCAACACATAATACTTTCTGTTACCCCGAGATTCCACCTTAAAAGAATCCGTAAGAGAAAAACATTCATTTATTTTAGACATCCTCTATTTATTTCAGGAAAATACCGTATATTTGCCCAATATTTTTTGCAAAAATGAAAGAAAAAATCATTTTGGGGGTTGACCCCGGAACAACCATTACGGGTTACGGCCTTATATCCTGTAAAGGGAAAAAACTGGAATTGATTACTTACGGAGTAATTAAGCTGGGAAAGCTCACTGAAGCATCTCACCCACAGAAACTCAAGAAGATATACGACAGAATCACGAGTATTGTACTTGAGTACAAACCCGATGAATTTGCCATTGAATCCCCCTTTCATGGCAAAAATATTCAGGCAATGCTGAAACTCGGCCGTGCTCAGGGAGTAGCAATTGCAGCGGCACTGGCTGTGGACATCCCTGTATTTGAGTATGCCCCCAAAAAAGTAAAAATGGCAGTAACCGGCAACGGGAATGCCTCCAAGGAGAAAGTATCCGGAATGCTGGAGTATATATTAAATTTCAAGTATGAAGAAGCGCTGATGGACGCTTCGGATGCGCTGGCGATTGCCGTTTGTCACTCTTATCAGAATGAGGCTACCGTTACGGGCGGAAAAGGGAAAGGCTGGGCCTCCTTTCTTGCCGCAAACCCCGACAGGATAAAGAAGTAAAGTCTATCCCCCGAAATCTTTATCTTCGGATTACTCCGGTTTATTTCAAGTACAAATCTGTAACTATTATAATCAAAAAAGAGGCAGCCCGAAAGCTGCCTCTGATTTTATGTACTTCTGAGAAGGGAAGATTATTGTTTTGATTTCACAAATCTTCTGCTAACCTCAAAGTTTTCGGTTTTGCTTCTTACTCTCAGGCTGTAAGTACCTGTAGCAAGGTCTGATACATCGTAAGTAAATACTTCTGAACCCCCTTTGGTTGTAATATCCTTACGGTACACCATTTTACCGGTTACATCAAAAATCTCAGTAATGAATTCATGCTCAAACGGGCTGCTGATTTCAATATTAAGCTCTTTTACTGTAGGGTTAGGATAAACCTCAGCAACCTGGAACATATCGTTCACCAAACGTAACTCAATCGTATTGGAGAAAGAAGAACGGCTATCCAGATCAACCTGATTCAGGCGGTAATAAGCAATACCAGAAAGCGGCTTACTATCTACAAAAGCATAATCCAGTTTAGTATTGCTGTTTCCGTCTTTGGCAAGAGAAGCAACCTGACCTACTTTTTCAAAAGTAACTCCGTCTTTACTTCTCAATACTTCAAAGTGAGAGTTGTTCATTTCAGTAGCGGTAACCCATTGCAGATAATTTTGACCATTGGAAGAGTATCCGCTTAATCTCAGATCTTCAACAGGGAGAGGTCCGCCGTTTCCGCTTCCACCTCCACCACCGGAGAAGGAAGAAACCATGTATTCGCTCATATGCTCAGTAGCCGTATTCGACGGATAAGGCTGAGCAGTATGATGCCACAGTCCCAGAGAGTTAGGGTTAACCATTGTAGTATGATAATAAACATCAATATCACTGATTGTCACACCGGCATGACCTAATGAAGGAAGCGGGTTAAATCCTGTATGAAGTTTATAGTAAGTAATATCCTCAATTGTAGCCGTAAGAGGAGAAGAAGCATTAATCTGAGTGAAATCCTGAGTAGTGAAGTAAGTACGGATACTCATGTTGGAAGCAGGCTGAGTACCTCCATTAGCGGTATTTATTCCTACCTCCCAGATTCTGTTCATGATATACCAATCCGGAGACTGAGGATAAGTCATATTTCCTGTAGAAGTATTGGTAATATGTGCAGCAGGACCTGTTACATAATTCGGCTCAACTTCTACTTTCACATTGAATCCATTCGCACCCCATGTAGAACCAAAAGTACCTAAAGAAAGTGGATTTCCACCCTGATTCAGCGAAAGAATCAGATAATCGTTGGTAGTTACTGGATCATCATAATAGTAGTGTACCCAGTTTCCATCAACACAATATCCATTTGCAAAGAATGAACCAGCAACATCCGGAACCTTACCAATAGCAGGTCCGCCAGGGCAGCAGGGATAAGCAATCACTGTAACCTGATTTCTTGGAGCAGGACAAGCAGTAGAAAGGTTGGTATTCATTCTTCCCAATGTCATTAAAGGAGAGCCGGTATTGGCAACAACCCAGTCAGCAGCCACATTATTATCATCTATATTTCTGATTACCCCAGCTCTACCTGTAGAAGAAGGAATTGTACCAGACCAGTGAGCTGCAGTTACGCCGGATGCCGCAAGGAAAGTATAATTATTCATTGCTACTGCATCCAGAATTGTAGTACCATTTTTGAGGATGAAGCCCGTAACTGTAGCGGATCCCAGAGGATTGTTTGTACCGCCAGTATGGAAATAAAGGTTTGCAGCGTTATTGGTACCTGTTCCAACGTGAATCAGCACAGATTGGCTTGCACCTACCATAATCGGAGTACCTGTCGGTAAGGTATAAACCCTTGCTCCTGTACCCACCAATTCCAGAGTATATCCCTGAATATCCACAGGGTTACTTCCGAGGTTAGTAATTTCCACGATATCATCATCAGTAGCGGCTACGTATGTCGGATAAGGGAAAGTAGCCCCAAGCCCTGTCTTGAATGCCTGAACCTCAGTAATTTTCAGAGAGGAATTCCGCTCAATCCAGTAGGTATAGGTAGTTCCGCTATTGGGAGCAGAAGTAAGGGATGGTGTAGTAAAGGTATTTCCTGTTCCCAGTAAAGTACCACCGGTAGCAGCATCGTACCAGTAAGTGGCTCCTGTTGTACCACCCAATGCAGGAGTTGCAGTAAGGGTAGCAGCATTTCCGGAACAAACCGTAGTACTCACTGCTGTAGGAGAAGGCAATGAAGCATAATTTTGAACAGAGAACCCTGCACTGTTGTTGGTTGCATTTGCATCACCTGGCAGATTTGTAGTAGCCAAAAGGGTATATGTACCGTCAGCAGATAAATTCAGTGTAGCAGGAAGAGTAAATGTGGCAGACCCTAAGGCCGGAATAGTGCCGGTAAAAGTACCTGAAATGGATGCAGGAACCCCGCCTGTAACCGTTACAGGAATATTTGTGGCAGGAGAACACCCATAGTTAGTGATAGTAACCTCTACAGGTTGAGTAGCAGAAAGGTCACAGCCTCCGGCAATAGGGGTAATCGCTGAAACGCCCACATCACTTGCCGGAACAAGAATCTGAATATTGTCAATTCCTACTCCCTCAAACTCAACACTTGTATCCGCATGGAATCTGATTCTGAAACGTACACCAGATAACCCGATAACAGGAGTTAATGGATGGGTAGCGGTACGCCATGGAGTATAGACTCCGTTAGACCATCCATTTTGATTGGCAACAGGGAAAGAACCGTTGAAGTTCCCTACATAGTTGTACCAGTTCAGTACGCCAACTCCCGTAGAGGTAGTAGTCCCTAAAGTAGTCCAGGTCGAGCCATTCGTACTATATTCTACCCAGAAACCATCCCATCCTGTTTCTGTGATGAAAGCCTGAGAGAAACTCAGAATAGGATCACATCCCGGAGGAATTGCGCTAAAGTCGAAACAGGGAGAAGCAAGCCAGGATTCTTCACTGGGGTTGTGATTTCCGGTAAGATTGGTAACCCAGGCTTTTGTACCTCCGGGTCCTGCACTATTGATGTTTATACCGGCAGGAGTTCCCCAGGCCCAGGAACTTGCTGTTCCGCCGGGTATCCATCCACCATTATTTGTTTCAAAATCCACAGAATACGGGAATGTATTAATAGCAGTTTGACCCGTGAACGAACCAGTTGCTGTATTATTAGTAGCATTTGCGTCAGAAGCAAGCGTTACCGTTGCACTAAAGTTGGTTAAACCCGGATTGGAAGTATTTACCCCTGTAAAAGTAAGCGTTGTAGCGGCATACGATGCAATCAAGGACGGGTTTGTAATAGTATATGTACCTGTATTAGCACCCGATAAAGTCAATACCACACTTGCTGCATTGGCAGGAATCGCATTGGTACCAAGGTTATTCAGAGAGATAGTTACGCTAGAATTGGCAGATAGTGCACATGGATTATTAGGAACTACCATATTGCTAAGTCCTGCATCCCAAGCTACAGGAGCAACAACCGTAATCACATAATCTTCGGTTTCTCCAGAACCCATATTCAAACAAGCATCTCCTGCCCCATTTTGATTTAGCGCACCTCTGGAACGAACACGCATTCCGGTCTGACCTAAAGGAGCAGCAACCGGCACAGTAATATTCACCGTTGTAGGCGTTCCGCCAGGTATATTAGTTCCAGGTTGAGTCCATTCTGTTGCCTCATATAGCCCATTTTGATTCCAGTCAACCCATACAGAAACAATTGCCCCTGTATAAACAGCTGGAGGATCAATGGTAACGGTAAACGGATAGGTTGCACCTTGAACTAAAAACGGACCGGTAGGGAATGCAGAGTAGAATGGAGCTACAGTCGGATTAGTGGCCGCAGTATTATTGATATAAGTACCAAAACTTATCTCATTCATCATAGATCCCGCTCCACCTGCATTTGTCGTTGCACAATAACAGTTCACAAAAGAACTCAGCGTTACTTTCACAATTGCGGTTGAAGTCTGACCTCCACAAGTTACGATACAACGATACCAGGTATTTACGGTTACCCCACCCACTACCGTGTAAGAAGTGTTGGTAGCTGCTGCAATAGGAGTCCAAACCACACTGTCAGTAGAAGATTCCCACTGATAAGTCTGCCCTAATCCAAAAGTATTTCCGGTAAGAGAAACGGTAAAGTTAGTAGAAGGACAAGGAAGTGCAGGAGAAAGCGTAGCAGTACCCGCAACAGGAGGTGCAATACAAGGCGCAGCGGCAACAATATTCACCGTATAATCTTCAGTCTCTCCCCAGGTGAAAGTTCCACAAGGCGGCTGAGTTGCCGTTCCAAATTCAACCAATACCACCCGCATTCTTGTAAGTCCCGTCAAAGAAGTAACCGGAACCTGAAGTGAGCCAACTGCCGGATTAGGATTTGTAACCGTATTTGCAGAAGAAAGAGGGCCATTAAAGGCTCTTTCTGTAACAGGGTCGAATACCCCGTTTTGGTTATAGTCTATAAATACGCTTACATGACAATTGTAAGAACCCAATGAATTAAACTGATAGATAGAAACCGGATAAGTTACCAACTGACTCAGGTTTACGGGACCTAATGCAGTATAATTTGTATAAGTTGCATTTGCCTGAGCGTTATTCGTCCAAGTAGAAGGAGTCGCAGCCACAAAACCGGGAGAAGTATTGGTAAAAGCACCCACAGTTACCTGTCCAATGTCATCATCTATCGTACTTGTCGCAGCAGATGCACAATAACAGGATAAGAAAGAGTTCAGGTTTACTTTTACTATCGCAGTAGCAGACTGACCGCTACAGGTAGTAATGCAACGATACCATGTAGCCACGGTAATCCCTCCGGTTACAGTATAAGCCGAGTTAGTTGCAGCAGCAATCGGAGTCCACGTAATACTGTCAGTAGAGGATTCCCACTGGAAAGTCTGTCCGGTTCCGATGGAGTTTCCGTTAAGACTTACAGAGAATGTGGTACTCGGACAAATCGGGTTTGGAGATGCTACAGCAGTACCGGCAATAGGAGGAGCGGTACAAGGAGCAGCAGCCACGATATTTACTAAATAATCTTCTGTTTCACCCCAGCCATAAGTACCACATGGGTTAATAGTGGCAGGAGTTCCGGTTTCTACATTCACTACCCTCATTACAGTATTGCCAGGAACCGCTGTAAGCGGGATGGTAATATTTCCGGTTTCTGTATGTGCCCCATTAGTAGCAGCAGGAGAGACATAGACCTCTTCCCCTGCCCCCGTAAATAAGCCATCCTGATTGTAATCTATAAATATCTTCACTGCATTATTGAGGTTTCCATTACAAGTTCCAATTTGAACAGAGAATGGATTTACAGAGGTCTGCATTAAGTTTGCAGCAGGAACTGAAGTTTTATAGTTTGAATATTGGTTCAGAATTGAACCGGGTCCGGGAGCAAGCGTTGTACAAGTTGAGGAGTTATTAATAGAACCCAGAGTTACATTAAATATCTCTTCATCAAATGTACTTGTTGCATTGGAATTACAATAGCAGTTCATGAAAGTATTCAGATTTACCAATACTGAAGCCATCGCAGTCTGACCACCACAAGTAACGATACAACGATACCAGGTTGCGACAGTAATACCACCGGTTACAGTATATGAAGTATTTGTAGCCGCTGCTATAGGAGTCCATGTAATATTATCCGGAGAAGATTCCCACTGATAAGTTTGTCCTGTACCGAAAGAGTTTCCGGTAAGAGAAACCGTAAAATTAGTACTTGGACATACCGGGTTAGGCGTTGCGCTCGCAGTACCCGCAACCGGAGGAGCAGTACAGGGAGCTGCAGCAATGATGTTAATCATATAATCTTCCGTTTCCCCCCAGGTATAAGTACCACAAGGGTTTACTCCTGTAGCTACCGTAGTTTCTGTCAATACTACCCTCATTTTGGTTTGGCCCGGAATAGAAGTTACCGGAATCTGAACATTTCCTGTAGCAGGATTAAAATTGGGAGAGATATTGGAAGATGAAATAGCAGAGCTAAATACCATCTCAGCTACAGGGTCAAACTGCCCGTCGTGATTATAATCAATATATACTTTGGTCCAGCAGTTATAGGAGCCAAACTGATTGTACTGCCATATAGAGATGGGATACGTAACCAATTGGTTAAATGCCTGGGGAGCGAGTGCGCTAAAGTCGGTGTAAGTATTAATCGCTTGCGGATTATTAACCCAGGTAGCGGTATTGGCTGCGTCGAACCCTGCGGAAATATTCGTAAGCGGCCCGAATGTAATCTGCCCTATATCGTCATCTGCAGTGGATGTAGCATTGGAAGCACAATAACAGTTTAAATAGGGATTCATCGTTACAAAGAGCGAGCTTGTAGGAGTAGTCTGTCCACCGCAGGTAACCAAACAACGGTAATAAGTTGCCGTTGTTTGAGTGATATTCAAAACGCTGTTGTTTGCAAGCGGAATATTAGACCAGGTTGAGTTATTCGGGGAAGATTGCCACTGATAGGTTTGTCCTGTACCGAAAGCCACACCGTTAATGGAGAGCATAAAATTCGTATTGGGACAAACAGGATTGGCAGTACTTGCAACCACGCCGGCAGCAGGAGGAGCGGTACAGGGTACGGCAGGAATAAAGGTAATAGCCCCGATAAATCCGCGGGGAGTATTGGGCAGATTTGTAATTGTTCCGCCGTAACCGATATTGGTACCGGTAATCAGGTTACAACCTCCACCCGGGAAAGTGTATGTACCTGCAGTCAGTGTACTATATCTTTGTCCGGTTACTCCGAAACAAAGGCCATAGGTTTGTCCGGCTGGAATGATAAGCGTAAGCCCGGTCAGCATCGATTGAGCAGTTGCACCCGAGCCTGTGGTGTTGGCAACCCCTGCTACTGATGCGGTGGCGGCCTGAGTCCACCCGTTGGCTACAGAAATAGCACCCGGAGCACCGTTTACTGCGGTAGTTTTATACCACAATTCTGCAGTTACTGTTCCTGTAGTTCCGGTTACACCATTAACCCCCTGAATGATTACGTCAAAGGCGTTGGTATTTTGAAAGTTAAAGGTAATGTACTGCGAGGCATTATTATTGGCAAAGTTGGTTGTAATGGTAGTCTGCGCAAATGCAGAATTACTCATAAACAGCCATAATGCCAACGATAGCAGTAATCCAGACACCTGAGCAAGCATACTTTTTCGTATAGATCCTGTCATAGTAAAATTATTGAATTGAATAAAAATTATTATTAAAAATTTTAAAAGTTTAAAATCAAGTCCCAAAGGTAATATTTTGTTTAATATTATCCAAAAATTTATAATTAATTTTTAAATAAAATACTCTTTTATGTAAACAAACTCCTTTAAAATGAAAAAATTATCCTGATGGTTTTTAGTATTTAATTTATAGAAATCAATCATTCACTGAGAATATACATAGCAACATCCTCGCCTATCTGATTTCCAATCGCTACCCCCATTCCCCCCATTCTTACCGCAAGCCAGATTTTATCCGAATATTTTTTTACAATCGGGGTTTTGCTTTCGCCTACCCCCATAATCCCGCTCCACTTCATTTCCGGTTTCAATATATTGCCTGGGAGTATCACATTGTCCAGCAAGTCCCTCAGCGCTGACTGAATCAATAACGATTCTCCGAAAGCATCGGTTGTCTCTGCTTCTTTTGAAAGATTACGCCCGCCTCCCAGTAAAACCCGGTTCCCTACATTTCTGAAATAAAAATACCCGCTCTGATAATGAAAAGCTCCTTTCCAGGGTAGTCCTTCTACCGGTTCCGTAATCCAGACCTGATTTCTTGCAGGAAGTACGTCCGCCTCTTTCAGAATATTCCGGGTAAATCCATTGGTCGTTATCAATATTTTTCCGGTTTTGATTTCCCATCCGTTTGTACAAAAAAGAGTAACTCCGTTTTCGGACTCTTCAAGCCGGCTTACCTCCGCTCCGGTAATCATTTCTACCCCGGTCTCCTGCGCCAGTTTTAACAGAGAATGCATCATTTTTCCGGTATCCAGCTGTCCTTCGAGTTGATTTTTTATGATGTATTTTACCTGACCGAACCGATAACCGGATACTGTATTGGGGCTAAGTTCATTGTAGGTATCTTTAATTTTCGTCAGCGAAAACAATAATTGATTATAAGCAGATTGTTTATTCAGGCATTGAAGATAGGTTTGCTCTTCTTCCCGGGTAAAAATTTCATATCCTCCTAAAGCTTCATATCCGAGATTTTTATCCCCGATTAATTTTCTTAATTTAATTAATCCATTGAAACGTTTTTCCAGCAGTGCATATATTTCTGATTCTGAATGCTTTTTCTCATCCTCAATCAACTCCGAAAGGCTTCCGAAACAAGCAAAACCCGCATTCCTCGTACTTGCACCATAAGGCAGAATTCCTCTTTCCAGCAACAGTACTTTTAAAGAAGGGGAATATTTTTTCAGATAAATGCCGGCACTCAGCCCTACGATTCCTCCTCCGATTATAACAATGTCAAAACCAGATAAAAAAGTATTTCTTTCCCAAAAACTTAATTCGTGTTTTTGCTGCATATTCTCTTTTGATTCTGAAGTATTTATGAGCGGAGGTCGAGGAAAACCCGGTATTTATTTCAAAAAAAATCCGGACTCTTTTAAAAAGTTCGGAGTAAAAATTCAGGATTTTATTCTTTTATTTTATTGGTGGGATTGCTGTCATAGCCCCCTGAGTCGTCAGAATTATAGGAGAACTCTGATTGCATCATACTTTCAATTTCGGCGAGGGATTCCTGTGTTTGCTCTGCGTCAAAAAGGATATTATCTATCATAATGTCATCCTTATCGCTTTGCATCATGGTCATAGGCTGATCCTTGATATATTCCACCATATCCTCGATTGTCTGAAGTCTTTCTTCTATAATTTCCTTATTCTCACGGATTTTATAGAAATTTTCCATTTTCAGTTCCAGCAGTCTCAGCCTTTTGGCTTTAATATCTTTAAGCCTTCCGCTTACCACTTTCATTTCCTGATTGAGGGTATCCATTTCCCTTTGGGTTTCATATAAAATTGAGTCGTTGGCCAATTCAGGGAATTTATCTTTAAAGAAAATCAACCGGATGTAAGTAGTTTCTATTGCTTCAATTTTTTTCAGAAATCCATCTACGAGCGACTGAGAGTTTACGCCTACTTTTTTGTAACGGTCTCTTACTTCTTTCAGAATTCCCCTGAGTTTATCAAAACGTTTCTGAGCATTGGAAGAAAGTTTATTGTAATAATCAGCGAGGTTCATGGTCTTGTAGTACTCATCAATTTTTTCTTTATATTTTGCATTGATTGCCCTTACAAACCGGTCGCTTCGAGTCATTGCTCCCAGTAGGGTCAGCTCTGCTCCTGCACCCAGCATCAGAAAAACCGCCGGGTCAAAAGGAGTATTTGCCTGCCACGCCAATAAAGTGCCTACTACTGAAACCGCAGAAATTACTCCAAAAAGTGCCAGATGAAAAGGAGTTTTAAAAGCCTCTTTTACATAATTGATAAACTTTTCTCTGCGTACATTATTAGTTGCCATGATTTTTTATATTTAATAAAATAAAACCTGCTTTTACGAATTAATTATTGTAAAGGTTTGAATTTTAACAAGGTTCCGTTTCTGTCCAGCAGGTTCAGTTCTGAGTCGGTGAGCTTATCAATTGTAAACATCTCGTTTGCCGGGCCTGCCTGAATCTGCAGGGTCTGATGATTGAGAATTTCGAAAACTCCGGACTGTGGTCCGTTGGAAAGCACTACTTCGCACCTGCCGTCTTTCATAAAATTATAAATCAGATTTTGAGGATTGTCCTCACCCATCAGTATTTGTCCGTTAATTGAGGTCTCATACTGCTTCCATTTTTTTTCAATGAGGGAATAATCATCTTTCTCTTCTGTACATGCCTGAAACAAAAACAGGCAGCAAAGCAATAAAGGGGAGAGAAAAAAGCGGGAATTTATCTGTTTTATGAGTATTTTCATTTAAAAAGCTGTTAGAGAATTAATCATTTTTTATTATTAAAAAACTCAGTAATGAACTGTAATCTGTCTGGTTAATACAATTTACAGATTTTCAATATTCCTGAGATTATTCAAAACCCGGCTCAAATTTACTGTTTTTTTTGAAATTCAAAAAATCTGAACGTTTATTGGGCAATTAGACGCTCAAATCTTGAAATTGTTTCGGACTTGCCCAATAAATCTGCAATTTCGATACTGTCAGGGCCTCCGGAAACGCCGGTAAGGGCTAATCTTAGCTGAGGCATCAGAAATTTATTGGCAATGGAATTTGTCGTCATCCATTCATGCATGGTATCATGCAGTCTTTGGGTATTCCATTCTTCCGAGTTTAATCTACTCCATACGTTACTGAGTGCGATGAGGTTATTTTTACCGGTTTCATTCCATTGCTTTGCCATAAAAGCGGAATCATATTCCGGAGCCTGATAGAGATAAGTAGCCTTTAGTACAAAATCTTTCATGAGTACTGCCCTTTCCTTCATCAGATGGGCCACTTTCATCAGATATTCATCGGTAAAGTCAGTATTCATCCCCTGTTTGAGGAGGGTTTCTTTGATATAGGGCAGAAAATATTCGTTGGGTTTTTGTTTAATATAAGTCTGATTAAACCAGTGTAATTTATCTATATCAAATTTTGTCCCGGATTTTCCTACTTTTTCAATGCTGAATAACTCAATCATTCTTTCTACGGACATTACTTCTTCGTTTCCTTCGGGATGCCAGCCTAATAAAGCCATGAAATTTACCAGCGCATCGGGAAGATAGCCCGACTCCTTGAAACCGTTGGTTTTTTCACCGGTATCAGGGTCAGTCCAGTCCAGCGGGAAGACAGGAACTCCCAGACGGTCTCCATCTCTTTTGCTGAGTTTACCGTTCCCGTCAGGGCGCAAAATCAGCGGAAGATGGGCAAAAGAAGGCGGATTCCAGCCAAATGCCTGATACAATAAAAGGTGTAAAGGCGCAGAAGGCAGCCACTCTTCTCCCCGGATTACATGGGTAACCTTCATCAGGTGATCATCTATAATATTGGCCAGATGATAGGTTGGCAGGCCATCGCTTTTCATCAGTACTTTATCATCAATCTGACTTGTATGAACGACTACTTCTCCTCTGATTTCGTCTTTAAAATGTACTTCCTGGTCTTCGGGGACTTTCAGCCGGATGACATAGGGCTCTCCGCTTTCGGTACGCTGTTTTACCGCTGCTTCGGAAAGCGTAAGGCTGTTGATCATTCCTTTACGGGTGAGATAGTTATATTGCCAGCCGGGATTGCCGGACTTTTCGGCCTGAGTCCGCATTTCCGTTAATTCGCCGGGAGTATCAAACGCAATGTAAGCCTTCCCCTCGCTGAGGAGCTGCTGAGTATATTGCTGATAGATTACCCCTCTTTCGCTTTGGCGGTAAGGTGCATCGGGTCCTCCTTCCCGGACTCCATAGTCTATTTCGATTCCACACCACCGGAGTGCTTCCATAATGTACTCCTCTGCCCCGGGCACAAACCGTACCTGATCGGTATCTTCTATTCTCAGAATAAATTTTCCTCCCAGTTTTTTTGCTAATAAATAATTATAAAAAGCGGTACGTATCCCCCCAATATGCAGGGGTCCCGTCGGAGAAGGCGCAAATCGAACTACTACTGACATTATTTTTTGGTTAATTTACTTTATTTTGACAATTCAGGCACGAAATTACAACTTTTTTTTAAAATAAGAAAATCCGGAGGAAATATCCCATGAAGGAATTTTCTGCATCAGAATAAGAAAATCAAAGGAAATAGAGTTATCGCTTAATGTGGATAAATCTGCAGTAATTCCAACAGGCTGAATTTTAGCGGCTACAGGATTTGCCGGAAATAAATTCAAAAATAATCCTTGATATATTGCCCGTAAAGCGTTAATTTAGCAGACAATTTCGGAATCACTTCCAACAATATTTTTCACAAAATGATATTCAACCATTTACACAGTCACACTCAGTTTTCGTTGCTGGACGGAGCGGCAGATATTAAAAAAATGCTCAAAAAGGCGCATGCCGACGGAATGCGTGCAGCAGCAATCACTGACCACGGAAATATGTTCGGGGTGTTTAAGTTCGTATCTGAGGCTGCCAAAATCGGGATTAAACCGATTGTAGGGTGTGAGTTTTATCTGGTTGAAAACCGGCACAAAAGAAGTTTTATCCGGGGTGAAAAAGATGTTCGGTATCATCAGCTGATGCTGGCAAAAAACGAAACCGGATACAAAAACCTGATTAAACTTTGCTCACTGGGATTCATTGAAGGATTGTATGGAAAATATCCCCGGATTGACAAGGAGCTGATACTGAAATACCACGAAGGACTGATTGCCACAACCTGTTGTTTAGGGGCGGAAGTTCCCCGTACTATTCTGAGAAAAGGGGAAGAAGAGGCGGAAAAAGTATTCAAATGGTGGCTTGATATTTTTGGGGAAGATTATTATATCGAACTTCAGCGGCATAAAATCCCGGATCAGGAAATCGTAAATCAGGTACTGATGAAGTTTGCCGTAAAATACAACGTCAAGGTAATCGCCTCCAATGATTCCCATTATGTGGAAAGAACGGATGCCAATGCCCATGATATTTTGTTGTGTATCAATACGGGAGAAAAACAAAGTACTCCCACCATGAAGGATTTCGGGGATGACGATGATGTTTCTTCCAAGGGAAAACGGTTTGCATTTTATAATGATGAGTTTTTCTTTAAAAATACCGCAGAAATGACGGCCTTATTTAAAGATATCCCTCAGGCAATCGACAATACCAATGAAATCGTGGATAAATGTGTGGAGTTGAAGTTAAAAAAAGATATTTTGCTTCCCAACTTTCCCCTCCCTGCGGACTTCCTGAATCAGGATGATTATCTGAGACACCTCACGATGGAAGGGGCCCGAAACCGGTACAGGGAAATCACCCCCGAAATAGAAGAACGACTGAATTTTGAGCTGAATGTAATCCGGACGATGGGTTTTGCGGGATACTTCCTCATTGTACAGGATTATATTAATGCAGGCAGAGACTTAGGCGTATTTGTAGGACCGGGCAGGGGTAGTGCTGCGGGTTCGGCGGTAGCTTACTGTATCGGAATCACCAACATCGACCCCATTAAATACGATTTACTCTTTGAGCGTTTTCTGAATCCCGACCGGAAAAGCATGCCGGATATCGATACGGACTTCGACGATGAAGGCCGGCAGAAAGTGATTGATTATGTGGTGGATAAATATGGGAAAAATCAGGTAGCCCAGATTATCACCTATGGTACAATGGCCGCCAAAATGAGTATCAAGGACGTAGCAAGGGTAATGGATTTACCTTTGGCGGAGTCGAATATGCTCGCCAAACTGGTCCCTGACAAACCCGGTACTGACCTGAACCGTGTACTAAAAGCCCCCCTCACCGGAGCGGACAGTCTGGAAGAAAAAGAACAGTTAAGTCCGGATGATTTACAAAATGCAAAAAAACTAAGGGAAATCCTCAGTCAGAAAGGCACACTGCAAAGTCAGGTGCTGGAAGAGGCGCTGAAACTGGAAGGCTCCGTGAGAAATACCGGAATTCATGCGGCAGGTATTATAATTGCCCCTACGGATTTAACGGATTTGATTCCGGTATCTACCGCCAAAGACTCAGACCTGCTCGTTACTCAGTTCGAAGGTAAAATCATCGAGGATGCAGGCGTAATCAAAATGGACTTTCTCGGACTGAAAAACCTGACCATTATCCGGGACGCACTCAAACTCATAGAGCAGAATCATGGGAAAAAAATAGATATAGATGAAATCTCCCTCACTGATGCAAAGACCTTTGAACTGTATCAGAAAGGAAGAACCAACGGAACGTTTCAGTTTGAATCCACGGGAATGCAAAAGTATCTCAAGGAATTAAAACCCGACAAGTTTGAAGACCTCATCGCAATGAACGCTTTGTATCGTCCGGGCCCGCTGGCTTATATCCCTAACTACATCAACCGTAAGCACGGAAGAGAACCCATTACCTACGACCTGGCCGCAATGGAAGAATACCTGAAAGACACCTACGGGATTACGGTATATCAGGAACAGGTGATGTTGCTTTCCCAGAAACTGGCCGGCTTTACCAAAGGACAGGCCGATACGCTCCGAAAAGCGATGGGAAAAAAGGATATCAAGGTGCTCAACGGACTAAAGGAAACTTTCCTGAACGGAGCTGAAGAGAAAGGACATGACCGGAAAGTTCTGGAAAAAATCTGGTCAGACTGGGAAGCATTTGCTTCCTATGCCTTCAATAAATCCCACTCAACCTGCTATGCCTTCGTGGCTTTTCAGACGGCTTATCTGAAATCCCATTATCCGGCGGAATATCTGGCAGCTATCCTTACCAATAATGCGAGTAATATCACAAAGATTACCTTTTTTATGGAGGAGTGTAAAGCCATGGGAATTCCGGTGCTTTCTCCGGATGTGAATGAGTCTGCAGTATTATTCGGGGTAAACAAAAAAGGAGAAATCCGCTTTGGAATGGGCGCAATCAAGGGCGTAGGCTCCGCAGTAGTAGAGAAAATCATAGAGGAAAGAAACACAAACGGACCGTTTAAATCGGTATTTGACTTACTGAAGCGGATGCCTCCCAGAACGGTCAATAAAAAAGTACTGGAATCACTGGTACTTGCCGGCGCATTGGATTGTTTCGGAGTGGAGCGATTCCGGTATTTCATGCAGGCAAATCAGAAAGAAGAAGCCAATGTACTCGAAAAGGCATTGTCATGGGCTTCCAAAATGCAGGACGGCAAAAATTCAGCTCAGGCAAGTCTTTTTGGGGGAGAAAATACAGAAGAAATTGCCGAAACGGAGCCTTCTTTTCCTCCTTACAGTCCGGACCACGCATGGACTCAGATGGAAACCCTCAATAAAGAAAAGGAAGTAATTGGATTTTATCTTTCCGGACATCCACTGGATAAATTCCGCTGGCAACTCGACGCTTTTCCTCAAATCCAGAAACTGGGTATTCTGAACGATGCAGAGAACGACCGTAAACCCATCGGAACGGAAATCCGTGTGGCAGGAATTGTATCGGGTTTTCAGGAAAAAATGACAGGTTCAGGCAAAAAATTCCTGACTTTCAGTATAGAGGATTTTACCGGTTCTATGGAAATGAGTGTATTTTCATGGGGAAAAGAAGACGCTGTAGCCAAATTCAGGCCTTTGGTTCAGAACAACAGTCTGGTGATTATAACGGGAGTATATCAGGCAAGATATAATGACCCTACTGCTTTTGAGTTTAAAATAAGGGAAATTATTCCTATCACCGAAGAACTGATAGAAGGAATGATGAAGCAATTTACCATCATTCTGAATAATGCGGAAATCACCAAAGAAACAATTCAATCCATTGATAAGTATTGTAAAAAAAATCAGGGGAAAATCTTCCTGAATTTTCGGGTTTTTGATATAGAAACCCAGAATCAACTGGAGCTTGCAAGTGCATTCAGGGTACAGATTGATAATGCATTCGTTGAAAATCTAAAAAAACTGGGAATTGAATACGTAATAAATTGATGCTTTTTCAAACGATACTGTAAAAATATAGTTATACCCTGAGAATTAAAATTTAACAATCAATCTTTATGAGTCATAAAATTCATTCCACTACGGTTTTAGGGGTAATCCACAACGGAAAAGTAGCATTGGGAGCTGATGGACAGGCTACCCTTGGCAATACCGTAATGAAAGGCAATGTAAAAAAGGTAAGAAAAATTGCAGATGGAAAAATTCTGGTAGGGTTTGCCGGTTCTACGTCTGACGCATTTACTTTACTGGAAAGATTTGAGGAAAAACTGAATATGTACAGAGGTAATCTGAAACGCTCCGCAATAGAACTTGCAAAAGACTGGCGCACAGACCGATACCTCCGCAGACTGGAGTCTATGCTCATTGTCATGAATCAAGAGGAAGCCCTGATTATTTCCGGTTCCGGGGATGTAATGGATACCGAAGACGGCGTTTTTGCCATCGGAAGCGGCTCTATGTTTGCAAGGGCTGCCGCAATCGCCCTCAAAAAGCACGCGCCTCATCTTACTGCAAAGGAAATGGTTCAGGAAGGCTTAAACATTGCGGCTGATATCTGCATTTATACTAATCATAATATTGAAATCATGGAAATCACCGATTGATTTCCTACTCCCAAGCAAGTAAAAAAAATATGGAATACAGAAAACTCGGAAAATCAGGATTATGGGTAAGTGCGCTTTCCCTCGGTTCGTGGCTTACTTTTGGAAAACAGGTAGAGGACAGAACGGCAGAAGCGCTTATGCGCACAGCCTATGAAAAAGGCGTTAACTTCTTTGATAATGCAGAGATTTACTCCAAAGGACAGTCCGAAGTTGTGATGGGACAGATACTGAAGCGGATGAACTGGGACAGAAGTACTTACATGGTTTCCAGCAAGGTATTCTGGGGTGGGGACAAACCCAATCAGACGGGATTAATGCGCAAACATATTATCGAAGGCTGTGAGGCTGCCCTCAAAAGATTTCAACTGGATTATCTGGATATGTTTTTCTGCCACCGGTATGATCAGCGTACCCCGATTGAAGAAACTGTAAGAGCCATGGAAACCCTCATTCAGCAGGGAAAAGTCTTATATTGGGGCACATCTGAATGGAGTGGAGCAGAAATCATGGAAGCGAATATGCACGCCCGCCTCCTGAATATGACTCCGCCTTCTATGGAACAACCGCATTATAATATGTTTACCCGAAATGCAGTTGAGCTGGATTACCTCAGACCTTATCACTATGGAATGGGAACTACCATCTGGTCTCCGCTTGCTTCGGGCTTGCTTACCGGAAAATACAATGACGGAAAAATCCCCGGTGACACAAGGCTTGCAATGGAAGGATTGGAATGGCTCAGGGATAGCACGCTGCTGGAAGAGCGCATCGAAAAGGTAAAAAAACTGACAGAATTTGCGCTCGATACCGGAATGACGATGTCGCAGATGGCCATTGCATGGTGTCTGAAAAATCCGAATGTAAGTACGGTCATTCTTGGAGCCTCCAAAGTTTCTCAACTGGAAGAAAACCTGAAAGCCCTGGAGGTAGTCCCTTTGTTAACCGATGAAGTAATGGCAAAAATCGAAGAAATTCTTCAAAACAAGCCATCAAGAACCTGGTATGTTTAATGGTATGAAGCTGTGGGCTTTTCTCATTATTTTTCTTTCATTCTGGCCATCTCTTCGGGCCTGCGATTGCTGTAAAGACTCTCTGACCTCCGCAGCATTAATTGAGAAAGCTTCTGTTATTTTCAGGGGAAAAGCAACGGAAGAAAACAATAACTGGATGTCCGGAGGCAAAAAATATACCTTCGTAGTGCAGGAAAGCTGGAAAGAGCAGGCCAATAAAGTCATGTATGTAAATACCCCTTTTGAAAACAATTGCGGAATGCGTTTTGAAGTAGGAAAAACCTATGTCGTTTTTGTCAGAAAAGAGAGAAGAAAATTCGTAACGGACTGCTGTATGGGTAGCTTTGGGGTAGAAGAAGAGAAAATATCAGAAGCCGCATTAGGGTCAAAAATGGGGGTAAAAACAACCAATCCCATGTCACTTATGATTGGTATATCGGTAACGCTTATTATCGTTTTAGGAACATTTGTCGTATTTCTTTTTAGCAGAAGGGCAAAATCTCCAGAATAAATTCCTCTGTCAATCCAATGTTTTACCAATAAAAGTACTCAAGTCTCATGAATTTACCCCCTGTAAACCCGGAATCCGTCAAAATGGAGGCAAGCTGGAAAAATGCGCTGCTGAATGAGTTTGGTCTTCCATATTTTGCAACGCTCAGAGAATTTCTGAAACAGGAAAAAGAAGCCGGTAAAGTGATTTATCCTCCGGGCAACCTGATTTTTCATGCCTTTGAAAAAACCCCTTTTGATGCCGTAAAAATCGTCATTATCGGGCAAGACCCTTATCATGGAGACGGTCAGGCCCACGGGCTTTCCTTTTCTGTACCCAACGGTGTCGCAATTCCTCCTTCTCTCCGAAATATTTACAAAGAGCTGGCTGTTGATATTCCGGGCTTTGTCATACCCAAGCACGGAAATCTGGAAAAATGGACTGAGCAAGGAGTCCTTTTGCTAAACGCAACCCTTACCGTCAGAGCCAAAGAAGCGGGCTCACATCAGAAAAAGGGTTGGGAACAATTTACCGATGCGGTAATCCGGGAATTAAACGAACAGAAAACAGGACTCATTTTCTTGCTTTGGGGAAAATATGCTCAGGAGAAAGGAAAAATCATTGATACGGAAAAACACTTTGCATTAAAAGCCGCACATCCGTCTCCACTTGCAGGTAATGCGTTTATGGGTTGCAGGCATTTTTCTCAGTCCAATGAGATTCTCCGGAATGCAGGAAAAACCCCGGTAAACTGGCAGGTATAAAAAATATATTTTACTGTTTTTCAGTAATTTAAAAATATTTCTGTTTTTTTTTATCAAAATTTAAAGTAAAAGACTGGCGTACTTCGTCTTCCCTTATGAAAGCAAACTCCTGAGAACTGTCTTTTCCCTTTCAGGATTTATCAGAGTGAGGAATTTGCCGGATTTTTCAATCTTTAATTTTTTTAAAAACTATGTTCCGATTAATTTTCAGGTCTCTCCTTGCAGGAGCGGCAGTAGGTTTCTTTCTTTTTATTCTTCCGTTTTTGCTTCTGAAAGCAATAATCTTTATGGTAATTATTGTGGGAATTCTGCGCCTGACAGGCAAAGCAAGATTCCGGAGACGTTTTTATTCCGATTCTTATCAGCACCATTATTCAGGTCCGGTAAGCGGATTGTATGATCCGTACTCTCAGCCTCCCTATTACCGTGGAGAAGAAGGAAAAGTAATTCACATTGATATTCAATAATTTAAATCATTCCAATCATGAAAAGAAATATTCAGTTTGGGGTTGCCCTCCTTGCGGGAATTGTAACCTATGCAGCACTGAGCTTCGGGGGCGCACCTCGATTCAGGCATCATCATGAGGTAAAAAATCATGAATCCCATGGCCGGTTTTTTCATAATCGATGTTCCGGTTTTTCAGAAAACCCACACAGAGAACATTGTAAAAGGTTTCAGCAAAAACCGGGTTCAGGCCATCAGACACAGTAAAATTTATCTATTATTTAATCATACCGTATTTTTCTTTTTCTCTGGTAAGCCTCATTTGTACAAAATGAGAGGGCAAAGGATTGATACTCAATTTCAACATTTTTTTAATATTTAATGTATCACTATTGTAACACAGCAGGTAGTGCAAGAGATTGCGGCCCTGCATTTGGACAGGAAAGAGGACATCATTTCTCTTTTCAAAGGTTTGGAGGGAATTCTCATGGAAGAAGACCCAAATATAATGTACCGGTCAACATCGTTGACAAAGGCGAGGCATTCGAGATTCATGTATATGCAACGGGATTTGACAAATCAGATATTTCCCTGACTGTAGCCAGTGATTTGCTGCTCATACGGGGAGAAAAAAACCTCAGCCCGGAAGATACCCCGGAATTTACCCGTCAGGAATTTCCGGTTAAGACTTTCGAACGGCAGATTGCCCTCAACGGGATGACAGACACCACAGCCATCAGCGCAAAACAGGAGGGCGGAGTTCTGATAATTTCCCTTCCCAAATCGCCTAAAGCAAAATCAGAGAATCAAAAAATTGATATTGACTAACCCGTATTTTCAACGGTCATGAAAAATCCCCCCTGAGTTCAAGCGAATCAGGGGGGATTATCTATTGAGAAAAATCTGGTTTTATTTTGCTTTCAGAATGGTTCTGGAAGTCACTTCTCCTGACGGCGTTTTTACTTTCACAAAATAAACGCCATCCGGCAAATCGCCAAGGCTGATGCTGTTTTTTGCTTCAATGAGGCGAATATCATAAATGACTTTCCCCATAATATCCACCAGAATCAGATTCAGACCATCTGGTATATTTCCGTCATAATCCAGAAACAGCTGATCATCCGTAGGATTAGGATAAATTTTCAGATTGGATTCCACAAAATGATTTTCCATATCAGAAATTCCGAACACATGCATTGTAACCGTATCCATATCAGAGCAAGTCCCGTTGCCGGCCTGTAATACCACCGTATAATCTCCCGTAGCAGTATAAATATGGGCCGGGTTTTGCTGTGTATCCTGTACACCATCTCCAAAGTCCCATAACCAGGAATTGGCTCCCTGAGAGTTATCGCTGAAGGTTACATATCCGGTATTGGTTAAGTCAACCTGAGTAGTACTCGGGGTAAAATCAGCGACTACATTCCCCGGAACCACAGTGACAAGGGCTCCTCCCCTTCCGCAAGGCGTACCGTATTCAATTTCCCAGTTGTAGATAGAATAATAACGGGTTGAGCCTATGTTGGAGGTTTTTATCGATAAAATATTGGGGACATTAATGGGATAACCCGCAAAATTATCGTTTCTGTATAAATTGGCAAGTGCCGAAGTACCCAACTGATAGTTTTGTCCGGGCATAATATCAAAGTCTATGGTAACTACGTTAGCGCCTGCATTCAGACTCACAGGAACGGACTGAAGCACTACACCATCTGAACTTCTTAACTGAATCACCCCGGAAGCAGTATTCTCGGAGTAAACCGTAGCTTTTTTAAGGGTAAAGCGGTTAAAACAATCAAAAACCAGGTATCTGTCGCTGCTTACAATATCATACTGACCACTTCCGGAATTATTGGGTTTTCCGGTGGTAGTGGTTTGAACTACATCTGCATAGTAATTGGTATTGGAAGTGAGCGGAGGAGTGACAAACACATTTCCGCTACCCACTGCTGTTCCGCCCTGTGCCTGAGTGTACCACTGAATCGTACCAATCAGCGGATTCTGAGCCGTCAGGACTGCATTACTGTTTTCACAAACTGTAACGGAATTAACAAAAGGCGTATTGGAGGAAATCACCGTAAAATTTGTAACGAACTGATTATCCTCCGGCCTGTCATCACTTGTATTGTTTACACTTGTAATCTGAACCGTCAGCGTGTAATTACCGGGAGAAAGACTCAATGGGCCTATAACCTGAAGGGCTGTATTACCAGGCAGCAATGACCCTGTCCAGTTGATAGTATTCGTAATCCCGCCGGAAACTGCATAGGAGATTAAAGCTGAAGTAACCGTATCATTTCCGTTATTGGTCATATTGAGCAAAGGAAAAATAAATGAAGCACAGGAATTGGAAGACAGGTTGGAAATACTGCTTGCCGTAAGATTGTTTTCATTTACAGGAATAGCCGGAGAAAATCCCTGTTGAATCAGATAATCGTATGCAGCCTTTACATCGATTAAACCCATTCCGTAGTCATTGTCCTCGCCGGGCACTCCCATATCAATTGCAGAATAATAGAGCGCCTCCTTAATCTGAATTCCGGTGAGGGCAGGGAAAGCCTCTTTTAGCAGAAGTACCGCTCCGGAAGTATGAGGAGCAGCCATGGAAGTTCCGGTAAAGGCAGCGTATCCTCCACCCGGAATACAGGAACGAACATTGGTACCGGGGGCAGCTACTTCCGGTTTTATCAGTAAAGACCCCGTACCACCACAGACAGAAGGGCCTCTGCTTGAGGAGGAATTAATCGGGTACTGAGGCGTATTTCCATTGAGATTAGCCACCGAAAACACATTGACAACGCTGGTATTGATATTTTTGGGAGGGGTAATCGTAGAAACTCCCGGCCCGTTGTTTCCGGCAGAAAATACAATTGCAATTCCTGCGGCTTCTACTGCGTCAAAAATATTTTTATAGTAATTGGAAGTACATTCCGTCGTAGCTACATTATCATACCATGAATTATTAATCACATCCGGCTGATCGGCAATCGTGGATGCATTATTGTCAGGGTCAACCGCCCACTGAAAAGCAAGATACTTATTGCTGTTACATAAACCCGGAGAACCAATCCATGAACCATTGAAGGCCACACCAATAGTATCATCCGTTGCCTGATTGAGCCCAACCATAGTACCCACCGTATGAGTTCCATGCTCATCACAATCAAAAGGAGTGGTATTGGAAGTATTGGATTCGTACCATGCCTGAGCAGCCGGCACATAATTTCCTCTGTATTGATTATCAATCGCAGGATGTGTAAAATCCACTCCGGTATCAATACTCATTGCAACTCTTCGGTAACCCGTATATCCTAAAGCCCACATTGCGGGAGCATTGATTGCGTCAAGTCCTTTTTCATGTCCTCCTACAGTTCTTTCTGGCTCTCCCCCCCTTGACTCAACCCTGTACGGCTCATTTTTAATATCCCCGTCCAGATCCAGCAACTGAATATCCTCTCTCCAGCTTAAATCCACCATCACTGAAACGGATACCTCAGCCACAATCATATTCGTTATCCATACCGGAGTTACGGAAGCCTGATTTACCTCGCTGCTGTGCATCAGAAAATCCAGTATATCCGGCTGAGTTGCTTCAGCTTTAGCCTTGAGAAGCGTAATTACTTCATATGTTCTCTCTTCAAGGGTTGCCTTTCTTGCAGTAAAACCCTCCTCCAGGGAAGCAATATCCACCTGATCTGAAAGCAGGATTACGATTCTGTGTTTCTGGTCGGGATTTGCAAAAGCGGCCTCCGAAAGCCGGGGCAAAACTTTGTCCCAATTATAAAGCATTTGTGCGTAAACAGGGGAAAAAATCAAGGGTAATAATAACCCTAAAAACAACCATACTTTTCTCATAAATTTTATCTCAAATTTTTAACAGCCATATCATTCGCAAAATTAATGTAAAATTTGGGATATTTCTATTTATCCTTCAAAGAAGGGGGTAAAAATGGGGGGATTTCATGTAATAATTCGGAGGAATACGGATTTTTTCGGCAAAAAACACCGAAATAAAGGCTTCCGCCTGTTTTAAACAGACAAAGACAGCATTTCAGTTGTAGAAACATAAAAAGCGAAAATTACCGGGAGGGATTATCCTTACCGGATTTCGGCAATATAATTATTGATTGCGTTGTAAATCATCCCCGCAATTTCTTCCTGACCTTTGGCAGATCCTAAGTATTTGGCTTCGGATTCATGACTGATATATCCGGTTTCTACCAGTACAGCAGGAACGCCGGATTGCCATAATACGATAAACGGAGCTTGTTTTACTCCATAGGAATAACGCTGCATTTTGATATATTCAGTATTGATTTTACCGGCGAGATTAAGACTTTCATTTCGGAAAACGTTTTTCATAATGCTGTGAAAAATTTCTCCCTCAGGAGATTTCGGGTCAAATCCACAATACATATCCTTATAATTATCTTCAAAAATAACTACCTCATTTTCCCGGATATAAGCGTTGTACCTTTCCTGACCTTTGTTTGTTCCCAAAATATAAAACGCACCTCCATGAGGGGATTTTACGCCTTTGGGTACAGAATTACAATGAATACTGATGAAAAAATCCGCTTTGCTATCCTGCGCAATTTCTCCCCTTTTGCTTAATTCTATAAATTTATCGGTATCTCTCGTCAGTACCACTTTGATCTGCGGTAATTTCTCATTCAGGATTTTTTTCAGTGCAAGCGCAATTTTAAGGGTAATATCTTTTTCCTTTAAGCCAAAACCCAGTGCACCGGGGTCTTTGCCTCCGTGCCCGGCATCTATTACGATGGTTTTTATCGTTTGAGGATTGCTTCCAATGGGAAGCGGGCGGGAATATGCAGAGAAAATAAATACAACTAAAAAAAGCAGAGATTGAATTATGTATTTCATATTACAATAAAAATGGCTGTTTATAACGCAAAGATAGTCATGTTTGGTATTTTTTGCAAATTTTTTATGCTTTAAATATTTTACAGAGAGCGGAATATTGTAACGGGAAAGTAATTTTAGCACCCCGGATTCACTCCTGGCTTCCCTTAAAATATTTTCTTTTTACACTATCGGGTAATTCCGGAATTGCTTTTCCAGGGTAAGTACGGACATAAAAAAACCCTTCAAAATGAAACATTCTGAAGGGCTAAACTATAAAAACAATGAAAAAGGACGAACATTATTGCATGAGCAACACTTCTACCCGACGGTCACTTTCAGAGTTACCGGTAGCACCTGAGTCACCATAGGATTGAACGGAGATTCTTGAAGCATCCACTCCACCTTTGATTAATCTGGATTTTACTGCTTCGGCACGTTGCTCAGAAAGTTTTTTATTTACGGCAGCCTTACCGGTTTTGCTTGCATATCCATTGAGGATAACCTGAGCGTCTTTATTGGTTTTCATTTCATTAATGATTCCTTCAAGGGCTTTTCCATCAGCGGCAGAAACGGTAGAAGAACCATTTCCAAATAAAATATTGATGGTTTTGCTTACTTTTAAGGCACCAACTGAAGAAGACGAAGAAGCAACAGGAGCGGAAGATTGTACCACTTTTTCAGTTACAGGCTGAACTTTTGCAGGCTCAGCGGGAGTATCAGTAGCCTTATTTTCATTGGCAACAACTTCCCCTTTGATGGTAAGTACTACAGGCTGCTCGCTTACATTGCTTGTAACAGTAATGGATTTATGAAAAACACCCATACCGGCTGCGTTGTAGGTAGCCTTGATAAAGCCTTTTTTGCCGGGCTGAATCGGCTCTTTGGAGTAATCCGGAGTAGTACATCCGCAGGAAGCCTTTACATTGGAAAGAATCAACTCGGATTTACCGGTATTTTCAAACTCAAATGTAGTAGTTGCAGGAATTCCCTGAGGAATTTTACCGAATTCATGTTCAATTGGGGTGGCCCATTTAAACTGAGGCAAATCACCACTCTGTAAACTTAAGCCCGTGTTTTGAGCAAAAGCAGAAAAAGCAGAAAAAACAATTAAGAATGCGAAGAATAATTTTTTCATATCAAAATACTATAAAAATGTAAAAAAATAAGAACCTTTTGTCTGTAGAAGCCCTGAAGTTCGTCTAAAGGAAAACTACGGTACAAATATACGCACAAAAGTAAATTAAAAGTTGTTACTTGCAGTATAATATTTGTTAATGTTTCGTTAAACCCTGTAAACCGAATCAGGAATAGTTTAATTTTGCTTTTGATAATTATTTCAATCCATGAACACCCGTACGCTAAGAGTTGTTGCTTTACTGGCCATTATTTCCATTCTGGGAATTGTGACTATGCAGATTTTCTGGTTTTCCAAAGCCTTTGATATGAAGGAAAAGGAATTCAGTCAGACGGTCAATATTGCGCTGCAATCCGTAGGGGAATACATCCTTGCGATAAACGGACAACCCGTTCCGCTGGAATCTCTGGTAAACCAACTTTCCGGAAATTACTATGTAGTTCAGATTAATGGCCATGTGAATCCCCGGTCTCTTCAGTTTTTGCTGACCAAAGAATTTCAGAAAAAAAATATCCGGGAAGATTTTGAGTTTGGGGTTTATAACTGTGAAACCAAAAAAATGGTGTACGGAAATTATGTAGCCCTCGATTCTACCACTCAGAATATTGAAAATACAAAAGGGGAACTTCCTGTATGGCGAAACGACAATTTTTATTTCGGGGTTTTATTTCCCAAAAGGGATGCTACCATCATCGGACAAATGAAAATCTGGCTTTTCTCCAGTCTTGTGATGTTGCTGGTATGTATTTTTTTTGGATTTACCCTCTTTTTCGTTTTCCGGCAAAAGCAGCTTTCCGAAATTCAAAAGGACTTCATCAACAATATTACCCATGAATTCAAAACGCCGCTCTCTACTATCGTGATTTCTACCGAATTACTCAAAAATCCCAATATCTATAAATCTGCTGAAAATGTAACCAAATATACCACAATTATTCAGGAAGAGGTAACGAGGCTGAAAAGTCAGGTGGAAAGCATTTTGCAGATTGCGGCAATTGATAAGGAAAAAATTCAGCTCAAATTTGAAACCTGTGACATTCACGAATGTATCCGGAAAGCCGTTGAGGGAAGCAAGGTTTTGCTACACCCAAAGACTGAGCAGATTAATCTTTACTTCGAAGCCCAGAAGTTTGAATTAAAAATTGACAGCCTGCATATTACCAATGTATTTTATAATTTGCTTGAAAATGCCATCAAATACTCGACCGATTCGCCCGTGATAAATATTACAACGATGTCCGACAAAAAAGGAATTACCATCAAAATTCAGGACAACGGAATCGGAATCTCCCCGGAACACATTAAAAAAATCTTTGACCGGTTTTACAGAGTCCCTACGGGCAATCTGCATAATGTAAAAGGATTCGGGCTCGGACTTTATTATGTAAAAAACATTATCGAAGTGCACAAAGGACGTGTCTCTGTTCAGAGTAAATCCGGAGAGGGCACAACTTTTACCGTATTTCTACCGTTTTAACTTCCCTTTCATCTCCTAAAAAAATGACAAATAAACCACTAATTCTACTTGCTGAAGACGACGAAAATCTGGGAAACGTAATTAAAGATTATCTGCAGATTTGCGGATATGAAATCATTCTTGCAGAAGAAGGAGAGGCTGCTTGGCGGTTATATCAGACTTACAAATTCGATTTGTGTATTCTGGATGTAATGATGCCTAAGATGGACGGATTTACGCTGGCCGAAAAAATCAGGGAAAAAAACCAGCAGATTCCAATTCTTTTTCTTACGGCCAAATCCGATAAAACCGATAAACTGACAGGGTTCAAAACGGGGGCGGATGATTATATCACCAAACCTTTTAATATCGAAGAACTTGTACTGAGAATCGAAGTATTTCTCAAAAGAAGTAAACATATTTCGCCCAAAAGAAGTGTATTTGAAATCGGAAATTACGTATTCGATTACTCCAATCTTACCCTGAAAACCGGAGAAAGTACACAGTCGCTCACCCAAAAAGAGGCAGATGTACTCAAAATTTTATGCACCAATACAGGGAATATCATTAAAAGGGAAGAAATTTTACTCCCGATCTGGGGAAATGATGATTATTTTTCCGGAAGAAGTCTGGATGTATTTATTTCAAAATTAAGGAAGTATCTCAGGCAGGATAGTAAAATCGAAATTCAGAATGTACATGGAGTGGGCTTCAAACTACAACTTAAACACTGATTGCAGGTTAATGAAACAAACCAATATGCAATGATTAGCGATATATTATAATGTATAAAATAAATATTGATTTAGTAATCGGGATTGCAGAAGCCGCCGGACAAGCGATTCTTGAAGTTTATAATTCTCAACCGGGAGGTGAAACGGTGACGATAGCGTACAAGCCGGATGAATCTCCCCTTACAATGGCCGACAAAGCGGCACACACCGTTATCAGCAGCCGCCTGAATGCGCTTTTTCCGGAAATTCCGGTATTGTCGGAAGAAGGAAAGTCTGTACCTTATGTGACCCGCAAAAACTGGAAATCTTTCTGGATGGTTGACCCCCTTGACGGCACCAGGGAATTTATCAAAAGAAATGGGGAGTTTACCGTAAATATTGCCCTGATTGAGGAGGGGAAACCAGTACTCGGTGTCATTTATGTACCTGTTCTGAATCAGACTTTTTATGCCTCCCTGAATGAAGGGGCATTCATGAAAAATGCTTCCGGTCAGGTCATGCGTATGAAAGCAAATCCTTTTTCAGAAACCCTCGATAATCCGGTAATAGTAAGTTCCCGTTCTCATCTTTCTGCCGAAACAGAGGCATTTATCGCCCGTTTCAACAATCCTGAACTGATTTCCATGGGGAGTTCTCTTAAATTCATGCTGGTCGCAAGCGGTAAAGCCGATGTCTATCCCCGTTTTGCCCCTACAATGGAATGGGATACAGCCGCTGCGCAGATTATTGTAGAAGAAGCCGGCGGAAAAGTCGTAATTGCGGATACTGATTTTCCCCTTACCTATAATAAAGAAAATCTCACCAATCCCTTTTTCTGTGTAACGGGTACTTCATCTGGTCAATAATCCTAAGAAATGCAAAAAATACTGGTCATTCGGTTTAGTTCTATCGGGGATATTGTCCTTACCGCCACAGCATTAAACCTGCTTGAGCAAGCACTTCCCGATGCCCGGATTCATTTTCTGACCAAAAAACCTTTCGTATCCCTGATTGAAAATCATCCGGCAGTGAGTCAGATACATACGCTGACCAAAGATAATTTTCCGGATTTGCTCAGGGAGTTACAATCAGAAAACTTTGACTATATTCTGGACCTTCACAATAATTTCAGAAGCTGGAGAACCGTATTTACCCTGAGAAAACCTTTTGCTACTTTTCCTAAACCCAAAGCAAAACTCTTCCTGAAGCTTTCTTTAGGGATAAAAAAGGCAGAGATTCCCCATGTATGTGACCGGTATTATCAGACCGCCGTAAAATGTGTAAGATACTTCCATCCTGAGTGGAATCCGGGTTCATTTTCTCCTTCTCTCTCTTTTCATTTCCCAAAGGCTCTTTTAGTTCCCTCCGTAGTCAATGAAATTCCCCTTCGTGACGCTTACAGCATTGTGTTGGGGGCAACCGTGCCTACCAAAAAGTGGCCTTCTGCTTATTTTGTCTCTCTCATCAATGAAATCGGATTGCCTGTAATTTTGCTCGGGGGGGAATCAGAAAAAACAGAAGCGGAAGCCATCAGCGAAAAACTAAATGTCCCTTTTTATAATAGTACTGGTAAACATTCGCTTTCTGAATCCGCAGGCATTATGGCTCAGACCCGGTTTGTAATTACCCATGATACCGGTTTTATGCATATTGCTTCCGCATTACAGATGAAAATCCTTTCTATATGGGGAAGCACCGCCCCGGAGCTCGGATTTGGTCCGTTTCAGAACCTTCATCACCTCACGCTGGAAGCCGGAGAAGTGCCTTGTCACCCCTGTTCCGGAATCGGGAAAAAAGAATGCCCGAAAGTCCATTTTGATTGTATGAACCGTCTTACTCCTGAAAGGGTTATGAAATTATTAAAAGCAGGTCATATCCTCTGAAAACCCCAAAAGATTTCCCCGGAACCTGTTCAGATATGCCTCAGAACCAAAGGAATATTATAGGATTTTCCCTTCCGGAGCAATGCCGGATATCCTTACGCAGAATTTCTTTTTTATGCCGGAAATTTTTCTGTAAAAAAAGTAAAAAAATGTATGCAAGCATAACATTTTTTATAAAAAATATCGTACCTTTGTTTCCGAAAAGTCAGCACTAAAACTGATAAAATATATAAATATTTAATTATCATATAATTATGTTTAATCTATTTCAAACGGAAAGTACTGGTACCCAAACTACGAAACGCAGCATTCAGAAAGTAGCAGTTTTGGGCTCCGGCGTAATGGGTTCCCGTATTGCCTGTCATTTTGCCAACATTGGCGTAAAGGTATTGCTGTTAGACATTGTACCAAAGGATGCTCCTGCAAACGACAAAGCAAAGCGCAATAAAATTGTCAATGATGCACTGACTGCTGCAATCAAAGGCAAACCGGCTCCTTTGTATGTAGAGGATTCCAAAAGATTGATTGAGACTGGAAATTTTGAGGATGACTTCTCCAAAATTGCGGATTGCGACTGGATTCTGGAAGCCGTAATCGAGCGGATTGATATCAAACATCAAATTTATGACAAAGTAGAGCAATACCGTAAACCCGGCAGTCTCATTACTTCCAACACTTCTGGTATTCCGATGTGGATGCTTTGCAAGGGGAGAAGTGATGATTTCAGAAAGAATTTTGTTGGTACTCACTTTTTTAACCCTCCGAGATACCTCCGCCTGCTGGAAATCATCCCCGGACCGGAAACCGACCCTTCAATCGTAGATTTCCTGATGGAGTACGGAGACCTGTATCTTGGCAAGCAAATGGTGTTGTGTAAAGATACACCTGCCTTTATTGCCAACCGTGTAGGAATCTATACAATCGCCAAGATTTTTCAGCTTGCCGTTGAACTGGATATGACTATCGAAGAAGTGGACAAACTCACAGGTCCTGCTATCGGCCGCCCGAATACCGGTACATTCCGTCTCGGGGATTTGGTGGGTCTGGATACTTCGGCTAAGGTTACTACCGGTATTGCAGAAAACTGCCCTGAGGATGAACAAAGAGGCGTATTCACCTACGTGCCTCCTTTTATGCCTAAATTATTGGAAAACAACTGGCTGGGAGATAAAACAGGACAAGGATTCTACAAAAAAATCAAAAACGAAAAGGGAGAATCCGAAATTCTTTCCTTAGACCTGAATACAATGGAGTATGTAGCCAAAAGAAGTGTAAAGTTTGCTTCTCTGGATGCTACCAAACAACTGGAAACCCTGAAAGAAAGAATGAATTTCTTTTTTTATATGGGACAGGATAAAGCTGCTACTTTTGTACGTCGTTCTTTCCTCGGGTTATTCTCTTATGTATCTCACCGTATTCCGGAAATTTCGGATGAGTTATTCCGCCTGGATGACGGGCTTCGTTCCGGATTTGCCTGGGACAAAGGACCGTTTGAAATATGGGATATGGTGGGGATTGCCAAAGTAATCCCGATGATTGAAGCCGAAGGCCTGACCGTAGCACAATGGGTAAAAGATATGGTTGCCGCAGGACATACTTCTTTTTACAAAAACGAAAACGGACAACGCAAGTATTATGACCTGAAAAGTCAGTCCTATACCGTAATTCCGGGAACAGAATCCCTGATTATTCTGGACAGCTTAAAGGAAACCAAAGAAATATGGAATAATGGAGATTCTGCGATTATTGATTTGGGAGACGGAGTCCTTGGATTTGAATTCCGTTCAAAAGCCAATACGTTGGGAGAAAGCGTTATCAGAGGGTTAAACTATGCGATTGAATATACCGAGAAAAACGGATATCATGGTTTGGTGGTAGGGAATGAAGCCCCTAACTTCAGTCTGGGTGCAAACCTCGCACTGGTACAAATGATGGTTTACGAAGGCGACTGGGATGAATTATATTTCGCAGTAAAATCGTTCCAGGATATGGCTATGCGTATCAGAACGGCTTCAGTACCGGTTGTTTTTGCGCCGCACGGTATGACACTCGGCGGGGGTTGTGAATATACAATGCACAGTGCAAGAGCAGTAGCCGCTGCGGAAACCTATATCGGCCTTGTAGAAGTGGGGGTGGGTATAATCCCTGCCGGTGGCGGAACCAAGGAATTCACCCTTCGTGCTGCTGATAAATACAGTAAGCCGGGGGTAGTGGAACTGCCGATTTTACAGGAGTACTTTATGGCAATCGCAACCGCAAAAGTAGCCACTTCCGGAGAAGAAGCCAGAAAAATGAATATTTTAAGAGATACCGACAAAGTAGTGGTAAATCTTAACCGCCGCTTGAAGGAAGCCAGGGAAACAGTTCTGGAACTCGTAGCGGATGGTTATACTCCTGTAGTTCCAAGAACCGATATCAAAGTACTCGGAAGAAGTGCGTTAAGTTCCCTTTATGCAGGAATCTACGGAATGTACAATGGCCGTTATGCTTCTGAGCATGATATGAAAATTGCCAAGAAAGCAGCTTATGTAATGTGTGGAGGAGACCTCTCAGGGGTAAACTATGTTTCTGAACAATATCTGCTGGATTTGGAAAGAGAAGCATTTTTAAGTCTTTTGGGAGAAGCCAAAACGATGGAAAGAATAGCACATACACTGAAAACGGGTAAACCTCTCAGAAATTAATTTTTCACAATACGAAAAGACATGAAAAAGTATATCCTTTTAGGTTGTTGTTTAATGGGTTTTCTTCTGGGAGCAAATGCTCAGTCTGAACAGACTTTCAAAGGGAAAATCATCCAGAAAAGATGGTCTAAAACGCTGGACAGCTATTGCTCCGGAGGAAGTGATTATTATGTATTGCAAGCCAAAGGCTCCGATGAAATCATTCTGGATTTAAGCCTGATTGAAGCAAAAACCTCTCTAAAGCCTTTTCTTACTGCCAGAAAAGTATGGATTAAAGGGAAAATGGAAACTTTTGTAAAGGAAGCCGGTGACCCGATGATGCAACAACCTGTTACGCCTCCTTCATGTACTATGCTGAGGGTGAGTGATATTTCTTTCAAGTCTAAAAAATAAGTTTATTCTGACTATTTTATTATTTCAATCATTAATTAAAGCAAATTCATTAAAATGGAAGCATATATTGTAGCCGGCTATCGTACCGCCGTCGGCAAAGCAAACAGAGGCGGTTTTAAGACCATGCGCTCCGACGATCTGGGTGCTGCGGTTATCAGTCATCTGGTAAAAAGTATCCCTCAGCTGGATCCCGAAAGAATCGACGACCTCATCGTAGGTTGTGCAGTTCCGGAAGCTGAACAAGGAATGCAAATCGGGAGAATGGTGGCTTTACTTTCTCTTCCTCAATCGGTGTCCGGCGTTACCGTAAACCGTTATTGTGGTTCTGGTCTGGAAACAATTGCTATGGGAGTAGCCAAAATTAAAGCGGGAATGGCGGATTGTATCATCGCAGGCGGTATCGAGTCCATGTCTCTCGTGCCTACAATGGGACATAAAGTTTCCCTTAACTGGAAAATTGCAAGCGAGCATCCGGAGTGGTTTCTCGGAATGGGTGCTACTGCCGAAGAAATCGCTCAGGATTATAAAATATCCAGAGAAGACGCGGACTTGTTTTCCTATCATTCCCATCAAAAAGCAATCAGTGCCATTAAGTCCGGGAAATTTGCCGAGGAAATAGTTCCTGTGGCAGTGGAAGAAGTGGTCCTGGATGAAATGGGCAAAAAGCAAACCAACCGTTTTACCATTTCTATGGATGAAGGTCCCCGTGAAGATACAAGTGTGGAAGCCCTCGCAAAGCTAAAACCGGTATTCCGTCAGGGCGGAGTCGTTACTGCCGGAAATTCTTCTCAGACTTCAGATGGGGCTTCTTTCGTGATGATTATGTCAGAAGCTATGGTCAAAGAACTGGGTCTTAGTCCGATTGCCCGTCTTGTAACCTATGCTACCAAAGGAATTGACCCCCGTATTATGGGAATGGGACCGATTGCTTCTATCCCTAAAGCCCTTAAACAAGCCGGTCTTTCCATCAATGACATTGACCAAATCGAGTTGAATGAAGCCTTTGCTGTTCAGTCTCTTGGTGTAATCCGTGAATTAGGCTTAAATCCTGAAATCATCAATGTAAACGGAGGTGCGATTGCGCTTGGTCATCCTTTGGGATGCTCCGGTGCCAAACTTTCCGTTCAGCTTTTCAATGAAATGCGTCGCCGTAATCAGCGTTATGGAATGGTCACTGCCTGTGTGGGCGGAGGTCAGGGTGTAACCGGTATTTATGAAAGACTCAACTAATAAAAGTTTTTAGTGTAAACGTATCTCTTCCTCAGTTGCCGGTAGTGTAAAGCTCCGCAATTGAGGATGTTTTTTATAATCTGATTGGATAAAACGGGGTTTTCTATCCTTCTGAACTCATTCCTTCTGCCGCAATCCATGCGGTTGTCCATGCCGCCTGAAAGTTAAACCCTCCGGTAATTGCGTCAATGTCCATTACCTCGCCGGCAAAAAACAGGCCTTTCCATTTTTTACTTTCCATCGTTCTGAAATCGATTTCCTTGAGTGAAATCCCTCCGCAGGTTACAAATTCTTCCTTGAAAGTACTTTTTCCGGCCACTTCAAATTCTGCATGGATTACAGCATCTGTCAGAAGCTGAATTTGTTTTTTGGAACAATCTGCCCAGGTATGGGATTCAGGAATCTTACAGTATTCCACGATTTTTTTCCAAAGTCTGAGCGGCAGATTTTCAGGCGAAAAAGAAGAGATTTGTTTTTTGGGAATGGAACTTTTCAGACTCATCAGGTATTCTGCAAATGCCTGGGCAGAATATTCCGGGAGAAAATTAATGCACAGGGTAAAATGATATTTTTTTTCTGCTAGGATTTTTGCACCCCAGGCAGAAAGCCTCAGAATTGCAGGTGCGCTCATACCCCAGTGTGTAATCAGCAGAGCTCCGGTTTCTCTGAGCTTTGTGTCTTTTACACCCGCTATTACGGATTTTACGGCGACTCCCGCAAGTTCCTTTAATCTTTCGTCTTTGATATTGAAGGTAAAAAGGGAAGGCAAAGGTTCCTGAATGGTATGGCCTCTTTTTTTTAAAATCTCCCAGATTTGAGGGCTGCTTCCGGAAGCGATTAATAACCGGGAGGCCTGCAATTTTCCGGTTGTAGTTTCCAGCAAAAATCCACCATCCGGGTCTTCAGGCGATACAATATCCAGTACACTACAACCCGTAATGACATGAACTCCTTTTTGGCGGGCTTTTGAAGCGATTGCCGAAA
>JAIBAH010000105.1 GCA_019695295.1 Bacteroidia bacterium
TACTCTCCGGTAAAATCCTATCCAGAAAAAACCGAGAGCCTGTTTTAATACCGCCGTTACATTTGCCATATTGGCAATCAGGTCGGTTTCCCCTTCGAGCAGAGCGGAAATCTGAGGCAGAATCTGCGCATAAATTTCCTCCCTGCTTAAGTCTGTGTCTATAATGAGTTCTTCTGCCATAATTACAGTACGTTTCTCCAGTCTAATTTTTCCAGAATAATCTCACGAATGCGATGAATCGGAATTCTTTCTTGCTGCATCGTATCTCTATCCCGAATCGTTACAGTATTGTCTTCTGCGGTCTGATGATCTACGGTAATACAATAGGGCGTTCCGATTGCGTCCTGACGACGGTATCTTTTTCCTACTGAGTCTTTTTCATCATAAGTACAAAGACAGTCATATCTGAGGTCTTTGAAGATTTTTTCGGCAATTTCCGGAAGCCCGTCTTTTTTCATCAGGGGGAAAATCGCTACTTTATAGGGAGCAAGCAAAGCCGGCAGTTTCAGTACTACTCTTTCTTCCTGACCGCCATCTGCGGTAGGCGCAAGTTCTTCGGTATAGGCATTGCACAAATGCGCGAGGAAAGTACGGTCTAATCCTACGGAGGTTTCGATTACATAAGGAATATAAGATTTGTTTTCCTCAGGGTCAAAATACTGAAGCTTTTTACCCGAAAATTCCTGATGTCTTCCCAAATCATAATCCGTACGGGAATGAATTCCTTCCATTTCCTTAAACCCAAAAGGAAACTGAAACTGAATATCTTCTGCGGCATCGGCATAATGCGCTAATTTTTCATGCTCATGATACTGAAGTCTGGAAGCGGGAATACCGAGCTTTTCATGAAATTCTCTTCTTGCTCTTTTCCAGTAATCAAACCATTCTTTCTGTGTTCCGGGTTTAATAAAAAACTGCATTTCCATCTGTTCAAACTCCCGCATACGAAAGATAAACTGACGGGCAACGATTTCATTCCGGAAGGCTTTTCCTATCTGAGCGATTCCGAAGGGTATTTTCTGACGGGAGGTTTTCTGTACATTCAGAAAGTTCACAAAAATCCCCTGAGCCGTTTCCGGACGCAGGTAAATATCCGAAGCGTCGCCGGCAACAGCACCGAGTTGCGTTTTGAACATCAGGTTGAACTGTCTTACTTCTGACCAGTTACGGGAACCGGATTCCGGACAGGCGATTTCATTTTCGATGATGATATCCCTCAGTGCGTTGAGGTCGCCTGATTCGAGGGCTTTTACATAATTTTCATATACCGTCTGTGCTTTTTTGGCATCCCGGTTATTTTTGAGGAATCCCTGATAATTTTCACTATCCGGCTCCCAGCCTTCTTTTTTGGCTTTTTTCTCGGTTTCCTTCAGGGACTTGGCCTGTAATTTATCAATATACTCTTCGATGAGATTATCTGCACGGTAGCGTTTTTTGGAGTCTTTATTATCTATCAGGGGGTCAGAGAATGCGTCCACATGACCGGATGCTTTCCATACGGTAGGATGCATCAAAATAGCGGAATCCAGCCCTACTACATTTTCATGCATTTGCACCATGGCTTTCCACCAGGCAGTTTTGATATTATTTTTGAGTTCAGCCCCCAATTGCCCGTAGTCATACACCGCACCAAGGCCATCATAAATTTCACTGGAAGGGAAAATAAACCCATATTCTTTACAATGAGAGATAATCTTTGGAAATATTTCGTCGTAGTTCATGATTTTTCAAATTTGGGTGCAAAGATAGCAAAAAAGAGGGAACCGTTTTATAAATTTAATGTGTAGATTTTTTCCGGATACAGGAGAGCAGAACCCGCTAGCCGTTTGTGAGGACACCATATCCGTCGGGTTTAAGCATTTTTTAAGACGGAAAGCCCTATAAAACATGCTTTTTTAACCTAAATTTCTTTAAAAAGCGCTAAAAACAAGGTTGTTATTGTATTAGACTGACGGGTATCGTGAGGAGACAAACGGCGGCGGAAAATAGCCATTTGTGAGGACACAAAAGGCGGCAAGCGATGTAAGGTTTTGAGCTTATTTTTTTAGTATTTTTTTTTAATTGTTTGGTAATCAGTTTCTTTTGTGAAAAAAGCATCCTCATTGTGAGTAAAAGCATCGTCATTGTGAGCAAAAGCATCGTCATTGTCAGTGAAAGTATCTTTATTGTTGAGATTTGCAGGGTGATTGTGGATAAAAGAAGGGATATTTTTACTGTTTTTATATTGATTGTTGCTAAAAGCAGGAGGATTATTAAGAATTGTATGCGTATTTTTATGAATTGCAGTTTCATTTTTATAGCTTGTATTATGATTGTTTGGGTTTTTATGATGATTTTTAGCAATTGCACTATGAATATTAGTTGGAGCAATCGGTAATTTATTTTGTGATGGGGCTTCTCGGTGATTTTATGGGTAGAGATTTATTATTGAGGGGTGTTTTGGAAGGTTTTAGTGGGAAAGATTTTTGGTTGGGGGGCGTTTCTGAGAGATTTCATGGGAGAGATTTTGGGTTGAGGGGTGTTCCGGAAGGAGTGCATGGGAGAGATTTTGGGTTGAGGGGTGTTCCGGAAGGAGTGCATGGGAGAGATTTTGGGTTGAGGGGTGTTTTGGAAGGAGTGCATGGGAAAGATTTTGGGTTGAGGGGTGTTTTGGAAGGTTTTAGTGGGAAAGATTTTTTATTGAGGGGCGTTTCTGAGAGATTTCATGGGAGAGATTTTGGGTTGAGGGGTGTTTTTGCAGGTTTTAGTGGGAAAGATTTTTGGTTGAGGGGTGTTTTGGAAGGAGTGCATGGGAGAAATTTTGGGTTGATGGGTGTTTTGGAAGGAGTGCATGGGAAAGATTTTGGGTTGATGGGTGTTTTGGAAGGAGTGCATGGGAAAGATTTTGGGTTGATGGGTGTTTTGGAAGAAGTGCATGGGAGAAATTTTGGGTTGATGGGTGTTTTGGAAGGTTTTAGAGGGAGAGATTTTTTATTGAGGGGCGTTTCTGAGAGATTTCATGGGAGAGATTTTGGATTGAGGGGTGTTTTGGAAGGTTTTAGTGGGAGAGATTTTGGGTTTTATCTCGGGACTGTTCAAAAAAGTGTGTCAGGAGAAAAAAAGGCATAACTTTGACAGATGAAAAAGAAAAGAGAAAAACGGGAGTTTTATCCAATTGAAGAATCCTTTAATTACGAGGGATTTAAACGATAATCTATCGCCTCGTGAATCGCCTGATCAGGACCCGCCAGATCCAGAATATGCATTTCCGGTAAGATAAGATAAATGAATTTTGCCGCCATTGGTTTTTTATATTTACAGTACAAAGGTAGGCAGATATATTGTAAGTCAAAAGTCAAAAACCGGACATATCCGGCCATTCAAGAAGAGCAATCATTTTCAGCTAAAACTTCACAGAACCGGCTTGTTTTTCTTTTTTACCTGCTCTTTCCTTCAAAAAATAGCAGGATTTGATAAATGAACGGGCTTCAAAAGGAATAATTTTGCAACCATAATTTAAATGTTAATCAATATGAGAACGAAATTTTTGATTTTATTTCTTTCCGGCTGCTTATGCGGAAATCTGGTTTATGCTCAGACGATTTCAGGGGGTCTTGACAGTTTATTGCGCAAAACGCTGGACAGCATGAAACTGGTAGTCAATTCCAAATCCCTGAGTGCGGCTATTCAGTTTGATGATACTACCGGATGGGCATACGCCACAGGTATTTCCTCACAGATACCCCTTGAGAATGTAACGCCGAATCATGCCTATCTTATCGGAAGCGTAACCAAAACCATGACCTCCGCCTGCATATTACAATTAGTGGATGAAGAAGTACTTAGTCTGGAAGACACAATCGGAAAATGGCTGCCCGCTATGCCATACATTAACCCCGGCATTACGATTCGTCAGTTGCTCCGGCATCAAAGTGGACTGTATGACGCGCTTTCTCATCCCAATGCGCAACCTACCCTTCTTGCCAACACGGATTCAGTATGGGATGCCAAAGATTTCCTGACCACTTTTATGCAGCCGCCCGTATTTCAGCCCGGTGCTTCATGGTCGTATTCCAATACCAATTATTTTCTTCTCGGCATGATTATCAAGGCCGCTTCCGGAAACGATTATTATACAGAGATGAGAAACCGGTTTTTCGGACCCCTCGGAATGGACAGAACCGTAATCCCTGCTTTTGAAACCATTATGGCTCCGGTTGCCCATGTGTGGTTAGATATTAACGGAGATGGAGTAACCGATGACGCGCATAATTTTTATATGAATTATCTTTCGCTCAACTCAGTTGCCGGCGCAGCAGGAGGATATTTTTCTACTGCAAAAGAAACCTCAAAATGGATGCGTACTTATATGAGGGGCGATTTGTTGTCCCCGGCCATTATGGCGGAAGCAAAAACTACAGTACCTTCTCCCGGTTTACCCGGTTCTACCTACGGGCTGGGACTTTCAGAGAAAACCTTTGCAGGATATCAGGGATGGGGTCACGGCGGAGACCTTGCCTACTGCGCAAGTTCCTGGTACTTTCCCGCCAAAGATTTGAGCATTACCGTTTTTTGTAACGATGCCGATTTGATTTCATGGGATTTGGTGCCGGTAGTTTCTGCTTTACTCAAAGCCGCCAATCAGGCCGGAAACATCACGGATATTTCTTCATCCCATACAGTAAATCCGCTGGTAAAAGTGTATCCCAATCCTTTTTCCCAATCGCTCTCCGTCAAAATCATGTTTCCGTCAAAAGTACAGACGCTCACCCTTACCCTGTGCAGTTCCATGGGACAAACAATCCGGGAAGTACAAAAAAACAATGTTGATGCAGGTGTATTTGAGTATCAGTGGGAAAACCTTGCGGATTTACCTCAGGGAATATACATTGCAAGGGTTGTAGCAGATAGCAACGAGGTAAGAAATATAAAAGTAGTAAAGTAAACTTTGAATAAGTATCAAAACGGAGTGATATTTCTATCGGTACATTCCTCCGTTTTGGATATTTACCCTGATAAAGTCCATCTTGCCGGGGTAAGTAATCTTAAACTTTTTTTCATTGTGATAATATTTCTGAAAAAGGTGCGACATACTGAACAGGATTTAACGTTAAAAAAATGGAAAATATTTTTACAGTAAACAGCAGTTCAGATTGGTTATTGCCTCCCAAAAGTTGCCTGATTAATTTTTCTTATCTTAAAGAAATTCAGGGTAAAGCACCCTTTCGGAGTTTTTCCATCAAATATGTATGCGACGGAAAAGAAAGATATCAGGTAAACGGGAATTTATACGACATAGAGTCGGGGCAATACCTTCTGGCCAATCATTTTTCGGAAGGAATAGTAGAAATAGACAAGCCGGTCAGAGGAATTTGTATTGATATTGCTCCGGAGATATTATCAGAGGTTGCGGGGAGCTTCACAAGGCCTGATACGCCTTTTGCAGATAAGGAACTGGATAATTTTTTTAATTCTCCTGATTTTTTTGATAATAAATACACAACCACAGAAACGCACTTGGGAAGGTATTTACAAGGTTTTGATACAGAAATCATGAAAGACCCGACGCATTCATGGAAATTCAGTAAAGCATTTTATTTTACCCTTGCCGAAAAAATCGTGGAAGACCATATTCCGATACTGAAGCAATTGCAGACGATTCATGCGGTAAAGTCAGTAACCCGCAATGACTTACTCAGAAGGGTGGAGAAGGGCAAAACGTATATAGATACTGAATGGATGCAGAAACCCGATATAGAAAGCATCGCGAATGTGTGCCAGATGTCCGAATATCATTTTTTCAGAGTATTCAAAAAAGTATATGGTGTGAGTCCCTATCAGTATCTTTTACAGAAACGCCTGTATTTTGCACTGGAAATGATGCAAAAAGAAAAGATACAGGTCTCAGACATTGCACTGATTGCAGGATTTGCGGATATTTTTGCCTTTAGCAAGGCGTTTAAACATTTTTTTGGACTTTCTCCCATTAACTGGACGAAACAAAACAACAAGGCAATTAACATATGATAAAAAAAATAATACTACTCAGTTTTCTGTTGAAAGGGCTGATTACCTTTCAACTTTATGCCCAATCCCCTGTTACAGTAAGCGGCAGAATAAAGGATGCAGAAGCCCGTCCGGTTGAAGGGGCTATCGTGATGTTGTACAGGGTATCTGACTCGCTTTGCATTAAAACCGCTTTATCCGAGGCAGACGGAAAGTATGAACTAACAGCCATTCACCCGGTACCGGTTTTTTTTACGGTTACGCATCAGTTATTCAAAGAATACAGAAGCGGATTATTAACACCTGCGTCTTTACAATCCGATTTTCTTTTACCGGATATTTTACTCGAAAGCGCAGGAGAAATGCAAACTCAGGACGTAGTAATCACCGCAACGGTTCCTTTTATCCAGCGAAAAACCGACCGCATTGTCGTTAATCCGGACGCTTTAATCGGAAACTCGGGAACCACTGCACTGGAAGTGCTGGAAAAGTCGCCGGGAGTCCAGGTAGATGCAAACGGACTGATTAGTCTGAGAGGAAAACAGGGAGTAATGGTACTCATCGACGATAAACCTACTTACCTCAGTAGCACAGACCTCGCAAACTATCTCAAATCCCTGCCTTCAGCCTCCCTTGCCACAATTGAACTGATGACAAACCCACCGGCTAAATATGAAGCAGAAGGGAATGCCGGAATTATCAATATCCGCCTGAAAAAAACAAAAAAAGAAGGACTGAACGGCAGTATCAGTACAAGCTACGGTCAGGGCTTTTACGCCCGATCCAATAATAGCCTGGTTTTGAATTACCGGATTAATAAATTTAATTTTTTTACCAATTCCAGTTTCAATATCAACAACTCCTATCAGGATTTGACCATTAAACGAACCTACTCTTCCGCTTCAGGCGTGTTAAACACTATTTTCAGGCAACGCACCTTCATCAAAAAAGAAATGCAAAGCGCAAATGTGAAATTCGGGGTGGATTACTACGCCAGTAAAAAATCTACTTTTGGAATCGTACTCAGCGGTTTTCGTAACAATGAAGGCCACACAACCAGCAACCTTGCCCGCATTTATGACGGTCAGTCATTCCTTCAGAATAGCGTAACCGCCTATAATCCTTCAACCCGTATTTTTAAAAACGGTGCTGCCAACCTCAATTATCTGTATAAATTAGATACTTTAGGCAGGGAAATTACCATAAATACAGATTACATCGGCTACGATTCCCGTCAGAATCAGTCCCTGCTGAGCAATACCTATCTGCCAGACAATACCTTTGTTTCCAAAACCAACCTTGTAAGCGAGTTGCCCGCTGCGATTGGAATCTGGTCGGCCAAAATAGACTATGTAATGCCTTTAAAAAAAGACGTAACTTTTGAGTCCGGGGTAAAAACAAGCCTTGTCAATACAAAGAATATTGCTCAGTTTTGGGATGAAGAAAACGGCGCCCTAACGGTAAACAATGATTTTTCCAATAATTTTACCTATCGTGAAAATATCAATTCTGCCTACATCAACGGTTCAAAAACAGGGAAACGATTTTCTGCCCAGTTGGGGCTGCGGTTTGAAAACACACAAATCAAGGGCATACAACTCGGGAATGCCTCCGGAAACAATGATTCAACTTTTGTTCGTTCCTACAGCAGCCTCTTTCCTACTACTTATCTTACCTGCAACCTTGACTCAGCAAGTGTACACCAACTGGGTTTTTCCTATGGCAGGAGAATAGAACGACCTGACTATCAGTCCATGAACCCTTTTACCTATCCCCTTGACCGGTTTACCCTCTATGCCGGAAACCCATTTCTACAACCTACCTATTCCCACAACCTGGAACTTTCGCATACTTACAAAAACAGCATTACGACCACCTTTCTGTTTTCGGTTGCCAGAAATGTCATCTCAGAAACCATCGAGCAGAATACCAATATTTTTTACAGCAGGCCGGGCAATATCGGCAAACAATATGCCTCCGGAATTACGGTGGATGCAGGTTTTCCCATTACAAAATGGTGGACGCTGCAATTTCATGCCGAAGCAATCTACAATGATTTTCAGGGCGAACTTTATAATCTCATGCTCAGAAATAAAGGTTGGTTCGCTTACTTTGGCCCGGTCAATCAGTTTCAGTTCAAACATCAGTGGAGTGCTGAACTTGCAGGCTCAATTCAGTCGAGCGTACCCTCCGCCCAATTCGTTACGATTCCGGTGTGGGGAATGCGTGCTGCAGTCGCAAAACAATGGATGAAAGGAAAACTATCCACCAAACTCAGTATAAACGATATGTTTTATACATTCCAGCCCGGGGGTGACATCAAGAGCCTCTATAACTCAACCGCTGAATGGAAAAGTTACCTGGATACCCGGGTGTTAACCGTATCCCTGAGTTATCGTTTCAGCTCCGGTCAAACCCTCGGAATTCGTACTGTCGGAGGCGCAGACAGCGAGCGCACCCGTGTGAAATAAGTATAAATAACTTCAGTTGCCGGGGATTTATGTCTCCGGTAACTGAATCTTCTTGCTGTCAGGTCTTACAAGCATTGCTGTTTACAATCCCAATCAATCCTCAAATAAATAATATTTTTTTCATAATTCCCCAATCCCTCTTATTTTTGCGCAGATTTAATAATAGTAAATAAAAAAGCTATGCGTAAAGTACTGTTTTCACTGCTTACCGGATTGTGTTTATACGCTCAGTCACAAACGCAACCCCCCATTTACATTGCCTTCCTCTGGCACATGCACCAACCCATCTATTATCCCTACGAAAGCGTAGTGGCAACCCATCAGAACAACCGTTACCCCTTTAGCGTTTGGGATATATTCACACAACGATACGGCCCCTACACCAACTGGCCAAAAGACGCAGTACAGATGGGAATCAACGCCAACTTACCTAACTTCGGTGCCCAGGTAAGCTTTTCCGGAAGCCTAATCGAAAACCTCAACAACTGGGAACAGGCAGGATACGGATATCAAAACTGGAAATCCCACTGGAATTACATCAAAAACCAGCAGACAAGCCTCGGCAACCCCCGTCTCGATATGGTAGGGTTTGGATATCACCATCCCCTGATGGGTTTACTCGAATATGACGATATACGCACACAGATTCAGCTGCACAAAAATATAATGGCTGCTCAATTTACAGGAGCATATTCAAAAGGAATCTTCCCGCCCGAAAATGCCTTTAACGTCAATATGATACCCGCTTTGGTGGACGAAGGAATCGAATGGGCACTCGTGGACAACATCCATTTTGACAGAGCCTGTACAGGCTACCCCTTCAGCACAAACGGAAATATGGTCGAAATGAACATTGCAGACCAGATAAACCCCAACCCCAACGACTGGGTTTCACTAAACGGAGTATGGGCACCTACCCAAAACTCCGCTCTGTGGGGAAGACAACCCCACTATGTTCAGTACACCGACCCCAATTCCGGAATTGTAAAAAAAATGATTGCCGTTCCTGCCGACAGATACCTCGGAAATGAAGATGGAAGAGGCGGATTTGGAGCACTCGATTACAACGCAGTGATGTCTCAGCTCGAATCCTATAATACAGACCCCAGTCATCCGATGCTTATCGTATTACATCATGACGGAGACAACTACGGAGGCGGAAGCGCCTCCTACTACCAGGGCAACTTTCAGGCATTTGTAAACTGGCTGCAGTCAAATTCCACCCGGTTCAAATGCACTACCATTCAGGACTATCTCGAGATGTTTCCTCCCGACCCCAATGATGTAATTCACGTTGAACCCGGCTCATGGGCAGGAGCCGACAATGGAGACCCCGAATTTAAAAAATGGAACGCAGACCCTGACAACTGTGTAAGCCCCGACAGAAACAGCTGGGGCGTAATTACCGCCACTAAAAACTACGTCAAAACCGCAAAACAAATTGCCCCCAATAATTCAAACGTAATACAGGCAGAAAAACTCCTCATGAATGCTCAGGCAAGCGATTACTGGTATTGGGACGGCTCTCTCAATGGCATCTGGGACTCTCACCCCACCCGGGCATGCAATCAGGCAATGCAACTTATCCAGCCCATTGTAGCAGGAGCGCAGGATGCAACAGCCCCTACAATATGGGCTCCCCAAAGAGAACACTACAACCCCGGAGAAAAAGAATGGACGCTAACCAAAGCGAGCGACTTCACCGTGTGGACTTTTGTCCATGATGTGAGCGGCCTTCAATCCGTAACCTTAAAATACAGAACCGATAATGACGGCATAAACCCCCTGAACTCCCAGCAAAATGAAACCTACGCAGGCGGGAATCAGGTAAGTACCTGGAACTCCGTAAATATGACACAGATATACGTTGCCCCCGGCGCTACAAACCCTCTGCCTCTGCTGAAAGCTTCACAGTATGAAGCCAGTATCCTGAACCTGTCAGGCGTTTTGATAGACTATTACATAGAAGCAACAGATATTCACGGAAACATAAGCAAAAGCCCTGTAGAACATTCATGGATTGGCGTATCCAATACCATGACAAACGGATGGACAAACTGCGACACCTCCATTACAGGCCCGGGAGGAGGCACAGGAGGCTCAGGAAATCCAACCGTCATGTGGCTGCCCTCCAACCCTGGCCCCAATGATACCATTGAAATCATTGTAAACAACGCCACTCAGGGGGCAAAACTCCATTGGGGAGTAAATACATGGCAACAACCCAATGCAGTATATCACCCGGCCGGAAGTGCTCTCTATAACGGAGGCCCAGCTGTACAAAGCCCGATGCAGGGACCTGCCAATAATCAGTTACGGATTAAAATCGGACCTTGCAACAACCCCGCTCAGAGTATTTCCAAAATAGACTTTGTCATAAACTACATTGACAATACATGGGATAATAACGGCGGGGGCGACTATCATATAAACATCGGAAGTTCCGGCGGAAGCATACCGAACGGCGTAAGCTGGACACCGGTCAATCCCACCAAAAACGATGTGATTACCATTTATGTTGGCGGAGCAACACAGGGAGCAAAACTCCATTGGGGCGTAAACAGCTGGCAACAGGCCAATAACGCTTACTGGCCATCAGGCTCTTACGCTTTCGGTGCTACCGGACCCGCAACTCAAAGCCCTATGCAAGGTCCCCTGAATAACGTACTTACTCTGCAGGTAGGACCATTCAATAATCCATCACAAACCGTAAACCTCCTGGACTTTGTAATTAACTATAACGACAACACCTGGGACAATAATAATAGTGCCGACTACCACATCAATATCTCTCAGACCTCCACCGAAATCCTCACCGCCTTTAATGCGAAAGTAAGCCTCTACCCTAATCCGGCAAATGAACAACTGAATATCCAATTTAGCAATTTTGAGGAAATACAGGGAGACATAGAACTAACCTTCCTGAACATACTCGGCCAAAACGTAAAAAAAATAACCTTGACAAATCCCGGTAATGAAATCTCCCTGGAGGACTTACCACAGGGAATCTACTCACTCATATTAGACAATCACGGAAAAAGAACCAGTTTTCAATTGGTTGTAATCCGTTAGCCCGGCATTTTTTCTTGCCCTATACGTCAGTTTAGGGTGAGAAAAACCGATTCCCAAAAAATTCGTAAGAAAATTTGGAAAACAATATAACAATCTATTATATTTGCCACACTTCCCGAAAATTCTACATACAGACTTTCCGGAAGTTAAAAAAAGTAGCAACCACTTCCCGAAAGTTAAAAATAAATAAAATAATGAAAAACAACGAAATACCATTACTACCAGAAACAATCTATCATATATTCAATCACGCAAACGGCAAAGAAAACCTCTTTATGAACGAAGGGAACTACATCTTCTTCCTGAAAAAATACCAATATTACATTGAACCAATAGCCGATACATTTGCATATTGCCTGATGCCCAACCACTTACACTTTATGGTGAGAATCAAAACAACAATAAACTTACAGGAAGCCAATAAATTATTTTTAACCGATAAAGGCATCACTCCTAAAGAAATAACCGAAATACCCGAAACCGACTATCCAAAATTTACAAGCAGAGTATTTGGGAACCTGTTCAGCTCCTATACACAATCATTTAACAAACAACAAAAGAGAAGAGGCAGCCTGTTTATCCCCAACTTCAAGAGAAAAACAGTCGATACCGAAGCCTATTACAGGCGATTGATTCATTATATACACCACAATCCAGTACATCACGGATTTGTAAAAAACATGGATGAATGGAAGTTCTCCTCCTATGAATCTTTTATGGCAGACAAAAACACCAGAATTGTTAAAGACGAAGCTTTAAAATGGTTTGGCGGAAAAGAATCATTTCATGAATTTCATGAAAATGAGGATCTGGATACGAATTTCGATATATAAACTTCCCGTTCAAACTTCCCGAAAGTTTGAAAACTATCGGGAAGTTCCCAAGTTAAATTTATTAAATATTCAGTTTGCCATGAAAATATATTTTGCCGGTTCTATCCGGGGAGGAAGAGAAGACCGGGCTTTGTACCTTCAGCTCATTCAATATCTGGGAAAATACGGCCAGGTTTTGACCGAACATATTGGAGACGAACAACTTACCGCTTTGGGAGAAGACGGACCTTCTGACCAGTGGATTTATGAGCGGGATATGCAGTGGATTGTGGAATCAGAGGTACTGGTAGCAGAAGTTTCTACCCCTTCACTGGGAGTGGGGTATGAAATCGGGAGAGCCGAAGGGATGAACAAAAAAATATTGTGCCTGTACAGAAATCAGGAGGGAAAAAGACTTTCGGCCATGATTGGTGGCAATTCCGGGGTGAAAAATCAAACCTATGCCAACCTTGAAGAAGCAAAGCATCAGATAGATAATTTTTTCCGGATGATTTTACAGGGATAAAAAGAATGACACAGAAATATCGTTTTTCAAAACCAATTTACCCGCTTTTGTGTTTTAGAAGGAGCAAGTCCTGGTGACTTGCTCCAAAAAACTGGACAAATGGATACTTTTTCTGACCGTATTTCGGTTTCTGTTGAAAACATCAGCGAAGACTTGCTCCGGAGTCTGGAGGAGCGGAAAATTGGGCTGGAACTCTCTTATTTTGCAAAGCCCGATAATCTTGAGCCGGAGAATATCAGCGCTAAAATTGCCGAATATCAATCCCTGCTTTCCGGCTTTTCGGGAGCGGTTAGTATGCACGGTGCTTTTACAGACCTCAATCCTACCTCAAGAGACCCGAAACTCCTGGAAGTGTGCGATTTCAGAATCCGGGAATCCCTGGAAATAGCTGCTAAACTGAAACTTTCGAAAGTCGTTTTTCACCCCAATTTTTTCCCCTCTACCCGTAGCGGATACCGGGAATACTGGATCGAAAAACAAATCCTTTTCTGGGAGAAATACCTTCCTTTTCTCACTTCGGAAAAGATTACCATTTTTCTCGAAAATACCCGGGAAGAAAATGCAGAATATATTTTACCCATTGTAAAACAGCTCAATAGCCCCTTTGCCAGGATTTGCTATGATACCGGCCACAGCAATTGTTTTACCGTATCCAAAATCCCGCCTGCAGAATGGGTGAAAGCATACGGAGAGCACCTTGGCTACATTCATTTGCACAGCAATCACGGATTTACAGACGATCATATTGCATATACAAAAGGAAATGTTAATTTTGAAGGGTTTTTTGAAGCGGTCAATGCTTTGAAGAATGTGCCTGAAATGATTATCGAAGTAAAATCCCGGGAAGAATATGAAATTTCACTCCGGGAGCTCAGAGCCGGAAACTAAAAAAGCAAATGGATTCAAGGGCTTTATATTCAAGCTTTTCAGGCGATTAAAATGGATTAAAGGATTCCGGAATATCTTAAAAATAAATAAAAACAGTAACGAAAATAAAATCATGATGACAGAATCTCCGATGTTGAACGCAGATGCCCTCAAAGGAAAAACAATCATTGTAACCGGAGGCGGAACCGGTTTGGGTAAATCTATGTCCACTTTCTTTTTGAAATGCGGGGCAAAAGTAGTGATAACGAGCAGAAGCATGGACAAGCTCGAAGAAACCGCCAAAGAATTAATGGACGCAACCGGCGGAGAAGTATTGCCGCTTCGCTGCGACGTACGACTCTATGCCGAAGTAGAAGCTATGTTTGAGAGTGCTTTGAATCATTTCGGTGAAATCAACGGACTTGTCAATAATGCCGCCGGCAACTTTATCTCTCCCACCGAAAGACTAAGTCACAGGGCATTTGACGCGGTGGTGGATATTGTACTCAAGGGAAGCTATAATTGTACATTGTTGTTGGGTAAATACTGGATAGAAAATAAAATCAAAGGCACCGTTTTGAATATCGTAACTACTTATGCCTGGACCGGTTCCGGATTTGTGGTTCCTTCAGCCTGCGGAAAAGCCGGCGTACTTGCCCTGACACAGTCCCTTGCAGTGGAATGGGGGAAATACGGAATCCGGATGAACGCAATTGCGCCGGGACCTTTTCCTACTCCGGGTGCCTGGGACAGATTGTTTCCCGAAGAACTGAGAAACAAACTCGGGATGAACCCGCTGGCGAAAGTGCCCCTCAAAAGAGCCGGTGAACATCACGAACTCGCCAATCTTGCCTGCTATCTGATGTCCGAATTTTCTGCTTACGTAAACGGAGAAGTAGTGACGATAGACGGAGGAGAATGGCTGAAAGGAGCGGGCGAATTCAGCGCAATGGACGCAATTCCCGACGAAATGTGGGACTATGTGGAAGGCCTGACCAGAAAAGCAAAATCATAACTGAAAAGTGAAAATGAAGATATACACAAAAAAAGGAGATTCCGGAGAAACTTCCCTGATTGGGGGCACAAGAGTACCCAAGCATCATATCCGGATTGAAGCGTACGGAACTACAGACGAACTGAATTCCTGCCTGGGGCTATTGGCAGACTATCCCGAAATGGAGGCGCAGCGGCCCTTTATCCGGCAGATTCAGAGCACACTTTTTTCCATAGGTTCTCATCTTGCCAATGATTCCGCACATTTTAAATTGCCTGAAATTGAGGAAAAATCTGTACAGGCACTCGAAGCATCCATTGATGAAATGGATAAAGTGCTGCCTCCGCTCACTAATTTTGTGTTGCCCGGCGGCCATCCTGCAAACTCTACGGCACATATAGCAAGATGTATCTGCCGCAGAGCGGAACGGAACGTCGTACATCTCAATGAAATCGTACCGGTTTCTCCCATAATTTTACAATATCTCAACCGCTTATCCGATTGGCTCTTTACATTAAGCCGTTTTATCAGCCTGAATGCCGGTGTGGAAGAAATATTGTGGCAACCCGGAAAATAATTATCTTAATCATTAAATTTATTATCTACATATGAATCTGTTAATATTCGGTGCTTCAGGAAGAACAGGGCTATATCTGACAGAAATGAGCCTCTCTAACGGACATCAGGTTACAGTAATGCTGAGGAATCC
>JAIBAH010000106.1 GCA_019695295.1 Bacteroidia bacterium
AATTACATTTATTGTTTTTACTGCCTGGAATACTAAGTTTTTATGGTGTAACGGGACAAGGATTCCCAAAGGAAATGACGCTTTCTCCCAATGGAAGAATGTTGCTGACAGGGAGTGAGACGAGTGATGAACTTTATCACCCCGATACAGTCAGAACGATTGAACTTACTTTTCCTCAAACCAATTACTGGACCCTGCTTACACAAAATTACGCTTCCAAAACAGATATACCTGCTGCAATGGTTGTAGATGGAGTCACTTATGATAGTGTAGGGGTAAGATTTAAAGGACAAACTTCCTATAGTATGGTGCAGGGACAAAAAAAATCCTTTAATATTTCTCTGGATTATGTGCATAATAATCAGGATATTGACGGATACCAAACCTTAAACCTGAATAACTGCTTTCAGGACGCAAGTTTTATGCGGGAGTTTTATTACTTTTCCCATGCCAAAAGACATAACCCCGCCACTAAGGTTGCCTATTCATGGCTGAAAATCAACGGTCAGGACTGGGGCTTATATCCCAGCGTCCAGCAAATTAACAAGGACTATCTGAAAGAGTGGTTTTTGAGCAATAATGGCACTAACTGGAGAGCAGACGCACCCGCAGGAACCGGTGGGGGAGGCGGTGGCGGAGGGCCTCAGTGGGGAGATGGCACCGCAGCCCTCAACTATTTAGGGAATGATACCAGTTTGTTTCAGCCTTACTATACCCTCAAAAGTAATACAAAACTTCAGCCCTGGAGTGATCTGGTAACTACTACTCAGGCGCTTGCCAATGTAACCGCAGCAAATTATGCTACAACGCTTGCCCCTGTACTGGACATCGACAGGGCTTTATGGCATCTTGCGACTGAAACTGCTTATTCCGATGACGACAGCTATATCCATAAAGGAAAAATGGATTATTACACTTATTATGAAATCGAAACCAACCGGATGACACCTTTGGAGTATGACGGAAACAGTGTAATGAAAGCCAATGCCGTAAACTGGAGCCCATTTTATAATGAAACCAAACCCAATTATCCGCTGATGAATAAATTATATGCAATTCCGGAACTCCGTCAGCGGTATATCGCGCATTTAAGAACCATTATTAAGGAGCAATTCGATGCTACAGCATCTGACGCTTTTATTAATAAATATCAGGCTATGATTGATTCACTGGTAAATGCTGACCCCAAAAAACTTTATACCTATGCAAATTTTGGAACAGAAATCAATGCGCTGAAAACTTTTATTTCCGGAAGAAGAACGAACCTTTTGAATAATGCAGAGGTTGCTCAGCCCGTGCCTGTGGTTTCCGGTGTTTTCTATACCGTAAATGGTACTCAGTGGGCACAGGTACAGGCCCCTGATTCTGTTTGGGTAAATGCAACCGCTACCTTTATTACCGGAATTTACGCCATGAATCTGTATTACGCTGCCGGAATCGTGGGGAATTTTACCAAAACAAGTATGTATGACGATGGACTTCATCAGGACGGTGCCGCAAATGATGGCGTATTTGGAGGAAAAATTCCGGCTCAGCAGGGAGCTTCATGGGTGAGATTTTATATTGAAACCGTTGCCAATAATCCCGCAAAATCAGTTGTTTTTGTTCCGGAAGGAGCCGAGCATGATGTTTTTGTATATTATGTGAAACCCCTTGCCGCAAGTGCCAAAAATATTGCTATCAATGAAGTCATGGCCAAAAATACTACTACTGCAGCAGATGATTCCCTGGAATACGATGACTGGGTTGAACTTTACAATCTCACCACTCAGGATATCGACCTCACAGGATATACCCTGAGCGATGACTCGCTGAATTACACCAAATGGAGGTTTACCAGTGGGACTATTCTGCCTGCTTCCGGTTACCTGATTGTATGGGCGGATGAAGACGCAGGTCAGGGGGATTTACATGCAAACTTCAAATTATCCGGTGACGGAGAATCCCTTTATTTGATGAATCCTTCCTATCAGATGGTAGATCAGGTACATTTTGGTGCTCAGGTTACCGATATGGGTTATGCCCGCGTGCCGAATGGAACCGGAAATTTTGTGGTTCAGTCTCCTACTTTCAGTGCAAATAATAACGCTACAGGAATAGACGAAGCCGTATTTGAAGGGAAAATCCAGATTTACCCCAATCCCGGTAACGATAAAGTGCAGGTGCTCATGAGTGGGAAATACGATGAGAATGTGGAACTATATGACATCAGCGGAGGTCTGATCGGGAAATACCCGGCTTCCGAAAGATTTACGATTCATACAGGGGGCTTCGCTTCCGGGATTTATCTGCTCAGATCCGGTAACCTCCATCAGAAATTGATTGTTCAGCATTGATTTTTCTGAAATCCGTCATACAAAACCCGTATAGAATGATTCTGTACGGGTTTTTGGTTTTTTGCCATTATTCCCTTCATAAAAATTTCCACAAACAAAAAACGAAATACCGGGTTTATAAATTAAGCAACTTACCGCTTCCTTATGCTGAATAAAGTCCATCACATCGCAATCATTTGTTCAGATTACGAAACCTCCAGAAAATTCTATACAGAAATTCTGGGTCTGGAAATAATCAGAGAAACCTTCAGAAGAGAAAGAAACTCCTGGAAACTCGACCTTTCCCTGAACGGAAACTATATTCTCGAATTGTTTTCTTTTCCGAACCCGCCTGCAAGACCTTCCCGGCCTGAAGCTACAGGACTTCGTCATCTGGCATTTGAAGTGAGTGATTTAGAAAAAGTAGTAGCTCATCTGCAAAAATATCATATCGTATCAGAGCCTGTCCGTACAGATGAACTAACGGGCAAACGCTTTACCTTTATCGCTGATCCTGACAGCCTTCCCATTGAGTTTTATGAAAAATGAAAAATTATCAGATATTACCTTTAACGTTAAAAGAATATGAAATCAGAAAATCTTCAGTATCCTGTCGGTAAATTCAATTGTCCGGTATTCATTACTCCTGAAATGATCAAAGACTATATTCAGGGGATTCAGGAATTTCCGGCTAAGCTCAGAAATGAGGTGCAAAATCTGAACGAAGAAGTACTCGATACTCCTTACCGGCCCGGAGGATGGACAGTAAGACAAGTGGTAAATCACTGTGCGGATAGTCACATCAATAGCCTGATTCGCTTCAAACTTGCACTGACCGAAGAAAACCCGGTAATAAAACCTTATCTGGAAGCATTTTGGGCAGAGTTGCCGGACAGTAAGAAAATGCCGGTGGAAGCTGCGCTGAAAATGCTGGAAGGAACGCATGAACGATGGGTAATTCTTCTGAATAATATGACATCAAAGGACTATGAACGAACCTTTTATCACCCGGAGAATTATAAGACTATGACTTTATCCGAAGCCCTGGCTTTGTATGCCTGGCATTGTAATCATCATTTCTTGCATATTGTTTCTGTAACGAAAAAATGGGAAGAGTAATTCTCTGTAAATAAAATCTTACATAATTTTCCGATTACAGGATTATCATACCTTTATAATATACTGTATTAAATGCGATAAATGACCGGAGTATAATACGCACAGGGACACCATATAATAAAAATATGTAGTTTATTAAGCTTTTATGTATAAAATACTATAAAAACATTAAGATTAGAATGATTTTAATATTTCAATTATAAAAATATTTACTATATTTGCATCGGTTTAGTCTCAAAATGAAAGCTAAACAGTAATTTTTCATGTTTCACGTATTTAATTTAATTATGACGAACAGATTACAAGTTTTTTTGAACTATTATGTCCGAACGGGAAATTCAAACCCGAATTTTTCCGGATTGAAAAAGTCGCTTCTTGTTTTAATGGTGTTAATGTCAGGGTGGACGGCATCCTTTGCTCAGGTATCAACCTACACCTTTGCTCAATCGTCAGGTACTTATACTCCTGTATCAGGGGGGGCAGTACTCGGAACTCCAACCAATGACGATACGAGTTTTCCTGATTTGCCTATCGGGTTTACATTCTGGTATAATGGTGCGCCTTATACCCGTTTCAGCGTAAACTCTAATGGATTCATTGCAATGGGAACTTCGGTTGCTTCCTCCTATACTGCTATCAGTACCGGAAGCACAAACAATGTGATTGCCGGCTGTAACTTTGATATTCAGGGCGAAGCCACTATTGGAGATCTCCAGTACATTACCACCGGAACCTCCCCTAACCGTACACTTGTTGTACAATGGACTAACTTCGACAAATTCTCAAGTTCCTCCAATACCGGAAATATGAATTTTCAAATCCGGTTAAGCGAAGCAGACTACTCTGTACAGGTAGTGTACGGAGCACAAACTGCAACAACGGCAGCATATACCGCTCAGGTAGGGCTTAGAGGAAACGCCAGTTCAGATTATAATAACAGAAGTGTTCCTTCTGCTACCTCCTGGGCATCCAGTACCGCCGGTGTAAGTAACGCCGCTACCTGTGCATGGGAAGCTGGTACTCTACCTGCCTCAGGACTTACCTATACCTGGACTCCTCCTCCTGCACCAGCTGCACCGGTTACCCTGACATTCAGCGCAATCGGAGTTACAGCTATGACCCTGAACTGGCTGGATAATTCTACCAATGAGGGTTCTTTTGTGGTTCTGCGCTCCACCGATAATATCAACTTTACCGCGGTAGGTACAGTTACTTCCACTACCTCTCTCACAACAGGTACTCCCTACTCAAGCATTCAGACGGGACTTTCCTCCAATACATTATATTACTGGAGAGTCGTATCTGTTGGAATGACTCCTTCTGTTCCGCTTTCCGGTCAGCAGGCTACCAATGCCGGAACGATGTGTGGTACAATGACAGTAGGCCCTACGGGTACCTATACCTCTCTTACTGCGGCTTTTGCTGCGGTTGCTACGAATGGAGTAAGTTGCCCCGTTATTTTTGAATTACAACCGGCTTATGTAAGTACCGTAGAAACCTTCCCGCTTGCCATTGGCTTTATGGGACTGAGTCCTGTCAATACTGTAACGGTAAGGCCTCAATCGGGAGCTACCAACCTCAGTATTACCTCATCATCAGCACAAACCCTTAACTTCAATGGTGCAACCAATGTGATTTTTGACGGCCGCCCTGGTGGTGTTGGTACTACAAGTCAGCTCACGATTGCAAACACAGCCACTACAGGTGCTGCCGTTCAGATGATTGGGGATGCGGATGGGAATGGATTTAATTACTGTACGCTTCAAGGAGTTAATACCTCAACAGTTCAAGGGGTCGTATTGCTCGGAAATAGTACTTCTGTAAATGGAAACAAAAATCATTTCTTCCAGAACTGCTCCTTTATTCCGGGAGCTTCCTCTCCTTGTAATATGATTTATGCTACCAATACCTTGGCGAATTCTTTTACAGAAAATATTACCATTAATAACTGTACCTTCCGGGATTGGTTCCTTGCGACAGGCGCAAGTAATGCGATTATGACCTCCACATCAGGCGTAAGAAACTGGACGGTTACGAATAATCAGTTTTATCAGACCGCAACCCGTACCTATACCACTGCTGCTAATCATTCTGCGATTTCTTTACAGAGTACAAGTGCAGGTTCAGGAGGGCATACCGTTACCGGAAACTTTATCGGAGGTACTGCTCCCAACTGTGGCGGAACTGCATACACAATGACCGGTACGATTGCTACCCGTTTCTATGGAGTGTTTGTGAACGGAAATGGAGGTACAGCCAATACCGTTTCCAATAATACAATCCAAAACTTTAACCTTACCACCTCAAGCGGAGCTACTACTACTTTCGGAGTATGGTGCGGGGTTTATTCTTTGGGAACCAATGTCAATACCACTATTTCCGGAAATGTCATCGGAAGCACTACTGCTGCAAACTCTGTGGTAACCACTGTTACTACAACGGGTGGTATGACGGCAGGGATTTATGGGGCGAGTTCCGGAACTTATACTGTTACCAATAATCAAATAGGGGGGATTACCGCCAATGGAAGTACATCAACCATAAGCACTTCTGTCAATGCAATACTTCTGGGAAGTACTGCTTCCCCAAATGTAACAATTACAGGAAATACTGTGGGCAGCCTAACCGTACCCAACAGCATTATTAATCAGCTGTCAACGGGTACTACCAATGGAACAATTCGAGGAATTCAGACTTCCGCCAATCCCGTTGCAATTGTATCCAACAACACAATTCAAAATGTAACCAATCAGTTTTCCGGAACCGCTACGGCATTTTCTGTGTATGGAATTGTATCCGGGGCTCTTGTTAATACAGTAAATAATAATACGGTGAGGAATGTCTCTACTTTGTCCCCTACTACCGGTACACTCGGAAACCCCAGTATTATGTCAATAGGAGTAACTTCAACCGGAGACAATGTAACGCATACAATTGAAGGGAATACCGTTGAAAGTGTAGCAAATCTTTCAACTACTACCAATGCTTCTCACGTTTACGGTATTTATTATGCATATACTGGGGCAGCAAACCCGATTCTTACAGTTGCCAATATCAGAAGAAACAGAATAGCCTTTATCGGTTCTCCTGCCAATACAGGAGCGGCGGCTGTTACAAATGGTATTTTGCTTCAGGCGGGTCCTACCAATGTTTCCAATAATATGGTAATTCTGGGAGTTGACAATCTGGGTAATCCGGGTACCGCTACCAACGTAGTAAATGGTATCATGAAAACGGCTCCTCATAACGCCAATATCTATTATAATACTGTAAATATCACCGGTTCCGGAGTAGGTACAGGGGTTGCGAATACGGCTGCGCTGAACAGAACAGGTCTGGCTACTGATGATGTAAGAGGCAATGTATTCGTAAATACGAGAAGTAATGCAAGCACAGGGGGGACACATTATATATTTAACTATGCTGCTACTTCTACGATTACTCAAGATAACAATATTTGCTATTCTACGGGTACCGGAACTGCGACGGGGATTGTAGGTGCTACTCCTTATGCTAATATGGGTGCATGGATAGCGGGAACTTCTTTGGATGCAAATACCATTGCGACTAACCCTAACTTTATCTCTAATACAGATGTTCATATCAATAATACGCTTACAAGCGTACTCGAATCCAGAGCACCGGTATTGGGCGGTATTGTGGTGGACTTTGATAATCAGGTTCGTCCGGGCGGTGGCGGAACTTCCAACGGTGGTGGTACAATTCCGGATATCGGAGCGGATGAGTTTGACGGTATTCCGGTTAGTACTGACGTAGGGGCATTTGCTTTAGTAACCCCTACCACAAGCGGTTGTAAGAGTGCGTCAGAGACGATAAGAGTAAGAGTGAAAAATTTCAGCACTCAGACGCTGAACCTCGCAACAACTAACGTAACAGTAAACCTTTCCGTTACCGGTGCCAATCCTCAGTCTTATCCTTCTATTCTGCTGAATACAGGAACGATTGTAGGTGGGGGAGTACTGGATACTACTTTTACTACTACTTATAATATGACGGCTCCGGGAACCCATACATTCAATGCTTCTACAACCTGCGCTTCTGACTTTGTGGTTGGAAATGATGCGATTACTGTCAATATCAATATTTCCGGAGGTACAGTAACGGGTCCGACTGCTCAGGTTTGTCAGGGGCAGACAGGGAACTTCTCTGTAGCCGGATTTACCAATGGTGGAACAATTCAGTGGCAGTCTTCTCCGGATAATGTAACCTTCACCAATATCCCATTGGCTAACGCTTCTACTTATACAGCAAGTGCCAATGATACTACTTTCTATCGTGCCGAAATCTGTGGAACTTATTATTCTACTTCCGATACCTTAAAAGTGAATGTGGTAAGCCCTCCGGTAGTAACCCATGATACTATTTGTGGTTCAGGTCAGGTTACCTTAGGCGCAACAGGTTCCGGTACTGTCAGATGGTTTAATCAGCCTACAGGTGGTACTCAGGTAAATACAGGTTCTACCTATACTCCTACCGTCAACGATACGACTGCTTTCTATGTAGAAAACTCCAGTGGTACCCCTCCAAGCCAGTATCTGGTAACGATGGCTGCCGGTAATGGATCTTCTGCCAACTGTTTTGCAGTTACTGCAATCAATACGATTACGATTACTCAGTTCTCTCAAAATGTATCTTCTACAGCAAATACTCCGGTAACCTTCCAGGTTTGGTATCGTCCCGATAACTATCATTTGGTACCGGGTTCTCAGTCAAGCAATACAGGCTGGACTCAACTTGGTCAGGCTACCACAAACTCTATGGGTAGCGGAGTGCCTACAGTCATTCCGATTACCTTCTCTGTCACAATTCCTGCCGGACAAACCTACTCTTTCCAGGTAGGATGTACGAGTGGTAGTGTAAACTATACGAATGGTACTACTACCGGGGCTGTATTTAACTCGAATGCGGATCTTTCTGTTACGCAAGGGCATGGTGGAACTTTCTTTGGCGGTATGGTAAATACTCCCCGTGTATTCAATGGATATATCTATTACTCTGCGGGATGCTCCAGCGCACCAAGAGTACCGGTATATGCCGTAGTAACGCCTGCGGATTCGATTTCTTTTACGGCAGATTATACTACATTATGTACAGGAATGCAATCTTATATTACAGTAAGCAGTAATGCAGGCTATGATTATACATGGACCGATGTAAACGGATATGTAGCACCGCTTGTGGGTTCTGAAGTGTTTTTTACTCCTACTGCAAACGGAAACTATAATGTCATCGTAAATGGGAATGATCCGGTTACAGGGTGTAATACCAATGACACTTTGGTAATTTCTATGAATCCAAGACCAACGGCAATTGCGGTTGTAGATAATGACACAATTTGTGCCGGGACTCCGATTCAGTTTAACGTAGAAATAGATAATGACTCAATGGATGTAGGAACCGGAGTAATTACTAATACGAGTACTACTTATCCGGCACCTTACGGTCATTTTTATTGGGGTGCAAAACATCAGATGCTGATTACCGCCGCGGAACTTACTGCTGCGGGCTTTAGTGCAGGCCAAGACCTAACAGGAATGGCATTTTTTGTAACCAATACAAATGGTACGGCGGCATTAGTGAATTATGAGGTTAAGCTGGGACACACAGCAGCAACTGCGCTTACCACGACTTTCTTGAATCCAACGATGACGAGCGTATTTAGTACCCCTTCATACGCACCGGTTGTTGGCGCAAACGTGCATACGTTTACGGCTCCTTTTGCCTGGAACGGAAGTTCTAATCTGTTGGTGGAAACCTGCTTTAATAACACAGGTTCATTTACCTCAAATTGTAGTATGCTACAAACAGCTACTGCCTTTGCATCTTCCTCATGGTTAAATCAGGATGCGGCCGGAGTTTGTGCTGCACTGTCAGGGTTTAGTACTGCCAATCAACGCCCCAATATGCGTTTTTATGCTATTGCCAATCCGCTAGATTATGCATACAACTGGACTCCTGCCAGCGTAAGCTCCACGACCATTGCAAATCCTACTGCAGCTCCAACTGCAAGTGGAGATTATACTGTTGAAGTATCTTATGTTTCCACAGGTTGTGAAATCAATGACACACTTGCCATTATGGTGAATCCGCTTCCTCCGGTTGATTTAGGTGCTGATGCTACCTTCTGTACTGCTACAGGTACTACTTTGTCTGCTCCTGCCGGTGCATATTCTTACCTTTGGAATGACAACTCTACCAATCAGACGCTGGCAGTAAGTGCTTCCGGAACTTATGATGTGCTGGTAACTGATAGCTTAACAACTTGTACTGACAGGGATACTGTAGTGTTAACTCAGGTGGATATGGGGGTAACGGCAAGTGCCAATACTCCGCTTTGTACCGGATTTACACTGAACCTGAATGCTTCCAATGTAAGTTCTGCCACTTATGCATGGACAGGTCCTAATGCTTATACTGCATCAGGAGCAACGCCTTCCATTTCGAATGCTCAGCCAACTAATAATGGTACTTACAATGTAACAGCTACTTCTACCGTAAATGCTGCCTGTACTGCCACAGGGTCTGTAAACGTCACGGTTCAGCCCATTACACTGGTAGTGAATCCTGATTTGGTGGATAGTACGCTTGCGCATACCATTATTACCAATTGCCAGCCAAACTATACTCTGTACTGGAGAAGAATTGTAACTAACTCTACCTGGTCAAGCATGAATATTCCTGGAAATACTCCGGACATTACAGGATTGCTACCTGCAACGGCTTATATGGCTTATGTAGTGGACGCAAATGGCGCTACCAGTCCATTGGTTTACTTTATCACAGGCGGTACTCCTTTCTGCGGACCGGCTCCTACGCCAATCTCTGCAACAGTTAACTGCGACAAGATTTTTGTAAACTGGGCTTCCGGTTATGGTCAGTATGCCACTTATTTCCGTAAGATAACTCCTACGCTGGGTGCAACGGGTGCATCTTATACTGCTTCAACAAGTGCTGTTTATACAATTACTCCTGCTAACTTCGGTTCCACTTACGAGGTATCCGTATTCGGTATGTGTGATAATCAGTATTCTCAGGCAGCGCCTCCTGTTTATGTAACCGTACCTGATCCTCGTCCGGCACAGCCTACAGGATTAACCTTCTCTGCAACTTGTAACAGCATTACTACCAACTGGAGTGCGGTTCCGAATGCAGTAGGATATTTTGTGAGAATCAAAAATGGTGCTAGTACTACTGCAAATGTATATACAACGAGCACCTCGTACACCAGAACAGGGCTTGCTTCCAACTTTACTTATACAGTATTCGTTACGCCTGTTGGATGTAGTAACTTACAAGGTACTCCTTCGCTTCAGTATTTTGTAACGACTTGTACCGGTACGGTTGTACCTACGGGTATTCGTGCTGAGGCTCCGGATGAGTATGCAGATATGAACGAGCAAATAGATACTGACATGACTTCAGATTTCATGATTTCTGTTTATCCTAACCCCAATAATGGTTCCTTCAATGTATCTCTCAATGAGGTTTCAGGGGAGACTGCCTTGGTGGAAGTGGTAAATATGATGGGTCAGGTAGTTTACAGCCAAAATGTAGCTACTGAAAGCGCATCCATTAATCATGAAGTAATTCTTGATAAGGAAGTGGCTGCCGGGACTTACATGGTAAGAATTACTACTGTAAACGGCACCAAACTTGCCAAGATGATAAAACAATAAGCGTTAGCTTACGGTTTTACCCATAAATCAAGAGGCTGCTCCGGAAGGGGCAGCCTCTTTTGGTTATTTAGTATTGGGTAATATAATCTCTTCAGGGATTTGGGGAATCTAACAACAACCGCCTCCGTTATAAAAATAAGTGGAAGGAGAAATATAAATATCGTCTCTTCCCAAAGCATTTAATGCCGCAGCTGTTTTATCACATACCGATAAGGGCTGCTGCTGAAGGAGTGTATGTCCCTTCTGATCATCAAAAAAACTTTCGTCTCCAAAGTATATTGCTGTTTTACCACTGAAGACGCAAGGACCGTCCGAAGGAACCGGATTTTTAATTGCCGCAACTTCAACGCTTTCTATAAAAATGATATCTCCTCCAGTAGGATAATGATTGGGGGAAAGTACCCGGTAAGCCCTTTTCGCACGAATTTCTACCGTACCAAATCCTGCTTCCGTAATTAAATCAATATATTCCTGTAAAGGCACTGAACCGGTAAGGCATAACGCCCTGAGTCTTTCATCCTGACGGAGCGCCTCATTCATAGGGGTCTCACAAACAGGATCACTCATTACAAGCCTGCCATTGGGTTTCAGTACTCTGTACATTTCCGCAAGCGCTTTTTGTAAGTCTTCTTTTATGAATATATTGAAAAGACAATTTTGGGCGGCAATGTCTATACTTTCACTCTCTACCGGCAAATTCAACGCGTCTCCTTTTTTCAGATTAATAAATTCTTTTTTAAACCAGGGGTTCAGCGTTTCGGCTTCTTCCAGATTTTTACTGCACGTGTCCATCATTTCTTCAACTACATCTACCCCTGTTACCCCGTCTTTTTTTCGGCTGAAATAGGCAAACTGAAGCAATTCCATGCCACCGCCTACTCCTACATACAAAACAGAAGGGTCATTGACCAGGTCAGAGGGATTTACAGTAGTACCGCATCCATAATTCATTTCCAGCATTTTCAATGGAATTTTTAACCCGGGAAACTGCCATACAGGAGAAGTCGTACAGCATAAACCGATTTGAGGAGAATCTGCCGCTTCTTTATATACGTTTTTGGTGGTTTCTAAATAAGACATTATGTATTTGTTGCGTTGAGAATTGTAATGATTTCTTTTTCGATATTCTGACTTCTGTTAAAGGCATACCACTTATGTAGTTCATTGGCATAGGTCTCCCTCGTTTCAGGGTTTGAACGAAGTTGAATTACCAGTTCCTGAGCAACCGCAGGACGCGGTCCCCATACTCCCACTACCTCAAATGCTTCATTTAGCTGAATGAGTTTTGGAATTGAACGACTTCCGTTGGTAAGGTGTGCATCCATGAGCGTAAGATTCTGGTCTCTGTAAACGATACGCATCTGAATTTTACCTGCGGAAGCCTCCGCTATTTTGTGTAAAACCGGAACATTCTGAGCAGCATCGCCACACCAGTGTTCTGATATGACCAGCCAGTATAGGGTATCGGGAATTGTTTTCAGCACAGAAAGGACTTCTTCCCCCGGAAGGTAATTAGTATCCAAACGATTCATTCTGTGGTCATTCAGATGAATATACTCTTTCATCTTTTCCTCTGTTTGAGCCGCTGTACTGAGTGGCGATTCTTTTCGGTACTGAGCATAGTCCAGACCTTTTTCGAAAAAAGAGCGATATTCTCCTTTGGTTAAATAGTGTGCGGATTCAGGCATTATTTGTTGATTTTCCCTATAAACCTATTTCGGAAAGGAAATGTTTTTCGGGTACAACCGGATTGCCGTAGCCGTTTATTCCAGCTGGATGAGGGTTAAGTCGGAAGAGTGTTTTGAATAGTCAACCGGAAGTCCCGAGCTAAAGGTTTCTCCGTTACCAAAGGTATAAAGAATCCAGGGAACGACAATATCTGCGTTCATATCAGTAATGGTTTCCTTATTCAAAAAATAAAGCAAACTGGTAGAAAGCCCTTTCTCTCCGGTTCCCGTTCTGACCTTTAATAACAGGCCTTTTCCCGGCTCGGTTTTCTGAGAGTACAAACTGAGAAACGTGCCCGGAATGAGTTTTGGAAAACGGCTGATATTAAATCTGGCTACATTCATATTTTCTCCCTGAAGCATTAGCCCGTACACGGTATTGGGTTTTAGTAAATCAATCCCTTTTTTTTGTTTGGCAATCTCAGGCTCAGTATAGTAAATGGCAGAAATTTTGCCCCGTTTTACAATCTCAAAATTCAGGGTTACCACACTGCTTCCCTGACGATATACATTAATATAATAAGTAGTGCCTCTTTCGGTTCCCGCCGGAATCGTTACATCCGTTTCAAATACTGAGGGGTCAGGCACCCTGCTTTCACTTTCCAGATTTGGGAAACGACATTTAATTTCGGTAATACTGTCAGACTGAATTTTGATGATATAACTATCTCCTGCTACCAGCGGGACATAAATTTTTTCCGGATTAGAAATAGCAGTAAACTCCTTTCCTAATGGTTTTACATACAAAAAAACAGATTTGGGGTTTCCTCCAAAAGCATAACACAAGAGCAATGTGTGAAAAAGGAAAATCGAAAATAAGGAACGAAAATACATATTATTTAAAATTGATTGGCTATAACCCATATTTTGCAACTTGTATGCCAAAAAATAATATTATCCTCTTGTAAAAGAAGACAGTCCCGGGTTGTTTCAGAAAAAGTGGGGTAAAAATTAGTTGGTTAATTTATAGGTAATCGTCACTACTACTTTTTGATTCTGACTACCGGAAAGCTTATTGAATTTCCATTCTTTTTTGATGGCTTCTTCGCCGATTTTTGCAAGATTGGGATATCGGTTAGGGAGGGCCTTACAGAAAACCACATTCCCGTCAGGAGCAATGATGAACTCATACGTCAGCCGGCCTTCTTCCTGGACATCGTATTTGGGCTTCGTCATTTTGATTACCTTACGGTTATTCAGCCCGCCGTCACCTCCTTTTCCATTTCCGCTACCCCACTCAATCCCGTCCAGGTTCAGGAGGTTGGTATTCGGAGTACCCGTATTGCCCACAGAGCCTTTAGGTCCGGTTCCATGATTGGAGCCACCTCCGCTACTGGAAGTATTGGTATTAGACTTGGTATCCGGGATAGAAGGAGTTGTTTTTTGGGGTTCGGAAGGTTTGGTATCCGCAGGTTTTGCCGGCGTTAGGGGTTTATCTTTTTTGTCTTTGTCTTTATCGTTTTTTTGGGGAACAGTCACGTCCGTATCATCATTTCCCGCCAGCACCGGCTTGTCTGCTTTAGTATCGGAAGGAGGGGTTGCCGGTGGCTGAACTACCTCTGCGTGGGGGAGTTCAGGGGCTTTCATCTCTCCGGGAGTAGGATTGGCCACAGAGGGCTGAAAATTATTGACATTCTGACTGCCTTCACTCCGGTCTCCATAATCCAGCGTATTCCCTCCTCCGTCTCCTTCTGCTATTCCGCTTACCATTTCAATTTCCTTTTCACCTACAGAAACATAACTGGGACGCATTGCATACCAGAAAAAACAGATTGCCAGAAACAATAAAATAATCAGGCTTGTAATAATCGCACTGATGACTTTGTTTTTACGTTCGCTCTCTTCCAGCCTGTATAAAAATGGAATGACCATATTTTTTGAATTTTAATGATTAAGATGATATTCAGGATGATGTTCCATAAAACCTGACACTTTTTTATATCAAAACAGTAGAAATCTTAGATTAATCTTCAATGTTGATAAACACTTTGCCGCCTCTCAGCAGGTATTCCGCTACGGGAGTATAGATTCTCAGATACGCAGCCTTACTGCCTCTTACTACTCTTCTGGCTCCGGGGTCATTTTCATTCACCACCTCGTTGCCTATGATGATACATCCCTGAGTATCGGAGTTGTCCTGACCTATCTGAAAATAAATATACTTAAATCCGGGTACATTCTGAAGCCAAAGCATTCCTTTATGCATGTCTTTGTACCGGGTAGCATAAGTAGCGTGAATCCCACCGGCAGAGCGAAGCATGATTTCATATTTTCCGGCTGGTATCGCCTTGCTTTTGGCTTCCTCCAGAGAATAGCAGTATTCCATACCGTTGATAGACATCTTCCCGATTGTGTCATGAGTTCCTGCACTGTGTCGTTTAAGCCTGATTTGCAATGCAAGCGGCAATTCTCCGGAAGTCACTACCGGCTGAACGGGCGTTTCTTCCCTTACCGGGGAACTAACTACAACAGGCTCTGGTTTATCCGTATTCGTAACCGGGTTTTCCGCTACAGGCGGTATTTCAGGTACATTGACTTCAACCTCCGGAATTTTTAT
>JAIBAH010000015.1 GCA_019695295.1 Bacteroidia bacterium
TCAGGAAATTAAAAACAATTACTAAAAAAATACACTTAAAACTTTCATCCTTAAAAACCCGTATAAAATAAAAAACCATAAATATTTCAGAAAAAAAGCCATAAACTTCCTGAAAATAACCATAAAAACACACAAATAACTGATTATCAACCCTATTAACCCACTCATTAGCTCCGCTGAATCTTACGATTTCAGAAAGAATCTTAGCCCCCCGGATAAACAATCCCACCTAAAATTCCTATGGAATGACCGGAAGGCGAAGGTACTCCCGGACAACAGAAAAAGAACGCCTTCCCTTAAATCATTCTGAAATAAGCGAAGGCGTTCTTTGATTTTATAATCATTATACCTTACCGGTAAACTCCTGCAGAGAACCGGAATATATTTTCAACCAGGATATTTCCACTACTCATTTCCCAGAATTATCAATTCAGAAATACAGGTCCGGTCAAACCGGAGTCCGGGATGTACATCCAGAATAGTGAGCCTGATTTTTCTGACTTTCGTGTGAATGTTTCCATAATCGGCAAGTACCGTTACATACCTCGAAAAATTGGAAGCATTTACTTTATGATAACTTTCGTATTGAATATCACAGATTCGCTCATCTCTCCTGATGCAATTTCCAGCATCAATGTATTCCCTTTCGATTTTCACTTTTGCCACCCTGCAATTTTCCGAAAAATCATCTTCTGATTTTGTAAACCCGTTCATAATCACAATTCCGCAAACCGGATAATCATCCAGAGTAATGTCGAGATACTCTCCTGACCCCTGATGCGGTGCTCCTTCCGCCCATACTGTACCGAAATTAAAATCGAAAAGGTTTTCGGGTCCGGTATAAATATCGGCATTGGAAGAAGGCCTTGTGCGAAAAACCCGCTCATCCGGACAACGGAAAGTGGTAAGAAACTCATTGAAAGCAGCCACATTATAATCATACTCAAGGTGAAGAATCGAGTATTTATTGATAGGCATATCCGTCTGATTCATCATATAATATCCATCCATCCATTTCAGATTAGTAAAACCGACACCTGAAGCATGAATGAAATCTTTGGGGATATCTCCTCCGTTAATCGTCAGCGAAAAGTCCCGGATAGTACCTTTTCCCCAGCTGATTGCAGGGGTAAAATCATATTGAAGCAACCTCGCAGAATATTTGGGGATAAAGGTTTTGGCATTTTTGGTATCTTTAAAATAGCTTTTTACTTTATATTCTATATTTACCGTTTTACTGGTAAGCTGAGGCATTTTAAAAGAAATGAGGTACATTCTTCGTTTCGTTCTCACAGAAGTTTTAGAACCACTCGAAACCAGACTGTCATTCCATACAGGGTCATCCATCCTGTCCGTCACCGTTAATAACTGACCATCCTCAAAAGTAGCTTTAAAATCTTTTACATAATCCGAATCCCACTCAAATCTATCCTCTCCCAGCGTATTTGAGATAATATAAAAGGGAATTCCCGCCTGTAAGTCAAAGGAACTTTCAGTATTATTCCAAAACTCATAGCTAACTTTTACCCTGCAATAATCCCCTTCCACATTTATTTGAACGCGCTCAGAAAAAATACCCACGTCCGACTTGGTAATCAGTCTCATACTGGAAACCTTAAAAATATTGGACTGATCTGCATTCTCTTCCGCATAAACACCGAGAGGAAGCAGAATGAGCAAAAAGACTCCCAAAGCGCGACAAAACCGAAACAAATTCATCATATTTATAAGATTCAGATTAGTTATCATTTAGGTTAAAGAGAAACAGGGATGAGAGATTTGTCTTAGCACTCAGACAGGTTAATCCCAATCAAAAATACGATTCACCCGAATTTCACGCCGGCAAAGTTACGCTTTTATTAAAATAATACAGCACCTTTTATCATAGTAATTCACAAAAACCCTCAAATAAAGTAACCTTTTTGGTATTTTTGGGTTTAAACAGGAAATTAACAGGCATGAAATCGCTTTCCTCACTTAATAAATACTTCTGGAAATATAAATTTTACCTGATATGGGGAATCATCACGGTAATTGCTTCCAATCTTTTTACTATTTATCCGGCTCAGATTATTCGTACTGCACTGGACATGATCGGGGAGCTGTTGAGTATTCGTGAGCTTACCAAAGGGTTTGAAATACAGGCAGGCCTGATGCAAACCATCAACCGCTCTCTTTTGCTGTTTGGAGGCCTCATGGTAGGAATTGCAATTCTGAGCGGCGTATTTCTTTTCTTTACCCGTCAGACGATTATCTACATGTCCAGACTTATTGAATATGATTTAAGAAATGATATATTTATTCATTATCAGGAACTTTCCACCCGTTTTTACCGCAAAAACCGGACAGGAGACCTGATGTCGAGAATCACGGAAGACGTAAACAAAGTAAGGATGTATCTGGGCCCGGCAGTCATGTACACCCTCAATACTTTTACCCGGTTTGTACTCGTAATCACGGCGATGTTTTCCATCAATCCCAAACTCGCCATTTTTTCCCTGCTTCCGCTCCCGGTACTGAGCTTCATGATTTACCTTGTACAATCGGTCATCGAAAAAAGAAGTCGTAAAATTCAGGAGCAGCTGGCTACAATGAATACCTTTACTCAGGAAATTTATTCGGGAATACGGGTGGTAAAAGCATATGTAAAAGAAAAAGAAATTTTGCAGCGCTTTGAGACAGAGACAGAAACCTACCGAAAACGAACCCTTCACTCCGCAAAGGTAGATGCAGTCTTTTTTCCGGCTGTCACTTTTCTCGTTGGGTTAAGCGGTATTTTCCTGATATGGATTGGAAGCGAACAAGTTATTGAGGGTACACTCACAATCGGAAATATTGCCGAATTTACCCTCTATGTAGGACTGCTTGCCTGGCCCATTATTTCATTGGGATGGGTTACAACGCTGATTCAGCAGGCAGCAGCAAGTCAGAAGCGTATCAACGAAATCTTAAACGAAGGCTCTGACGTACAGTTTCCAGATTCAGATTATGTCATCGAAAAACCTTCTGTTCAGTGGAAATCCGTTACTTTTACCTATCCGGATACAGGAATTACTGCGCTGAAGAATGTTTCCTTTACCCTCAGTCCTGGTCAGAAACTCGGAATCGTCGGACCTGCCGGCTCCGGGAAATCCACGATCTGCCAATTGACGCTCCGGATGTTTGATATTACTTCCGGTGAAATTCTGATTGACGGAAGACCCATTCAGCAGTACAGCAAAACGGCATTAAGGAGTATTTCCGGATATGCCCCTCAGGATGTATTTCTTTTTTCGGATTCGGTAAGCGAAAATATCGCTTTCGGGCTTCCGGAAGCAACTCAAAGTCAGGTGGAAGAAGCCGCTAAATTTGCGTCAGTGTATGAAAATATTTCTGGATTTCCTCAGGGTTTTGATACCGTAATCGGAGAAAGGGGCGTTATGCTTTCCGGAGGACAAAAACAACGATTATCCATTGCCCGTGCCTGTATCCGTAAACCCAAAATACTCATCCTTGATGATGTGCTTTCGGCTGTAGATACTGAAACAGAAGAAACCCTTCTGAGAAATATCCAGCAATTCCGGAAAGAGCAGCCGGACTCCATCGTCATACAGATTGCCCACAGGCTCTCCTGCGTTCAGGACTCTGATTATATCCTCGCACTGGATAATGGAGTGGTGATAGAAGAAGGCACTCACGAATCTCTCCTGCGTAAAAAAGGATATTATGCAGGAATTTACGAAAAACAACTCTCTGAAACACTCGCTGAAGTATAATAAATCCCCCCGATAAAGGCCGAATCCAACCGGATTATTTCCCGTACAGATAATTATAATCTCTCAGTACATATTCCAGGAAAACCTCTTCCTTCATCTCTGCCTTAATTCCTGTAACGGATTTCACCTTATCAGATAGCCTTTTGAGAATTTCAGGATTATTGCTTTTTAATCCTGCGTCGAGCACTTCTTTGAGGATAGACATATCCTTATCGGAAAGCATGGCAATCTGCGGAAACTTCATTTCATATCCTTCATCTAAGTTCCTGAAAATCGTATCATCAAAATCCGCCACGAGTTTCTGTTTAATGACAGTGGTTCCCGCTGCCAAATCTCCCAGCCTCTGCCCTTTTTTATTAATACTGATGGTAAATACCGCCACGACTCCGTACATCGTATAAATATCAACCAGACGAAGCAGCCATCTCAGAAAAAAATCACCCAGCGAAGGCGCTGAGCCGTCAAACCGGATTACCCTCAGGTTTCTCACTCTTTTTCCGATTGTTTGCCCGTTGAGTGCAATCTCTGAAACGATAGTGTAAAGTGCCACCGGTAGAAAAATAATAATAGACCAACCGGTAGAAGGGCGGGCATGAAACTCCTCCAAAAACATATAAACCAAAATCAGATAGCCTATCTGAATCAGAAAATCAATAAAAAATGCGGCGATTCTGTCTCCGATGTCAGCAACAGGATACTCTAATTCAACATTTTGTGTGGTAGGAATTACGATAGTTTTCATTCCGGCGAAAAAAAAATTTGTTTCAAAAACCAAAATTACATAATTTAGCGCAAATAATTGTCAGAAATTTAAAAATATCCTCATTCAAAATGCGTGAGCCTTTATTTCTAAAACAAAACCGCCCCAAATGGGAAGAATACGAAGACCTTTTATTTGGGGAAAACTCCGGCGAAGAAAACCCTGACCGGCTTGCTGACCTGTATATCCAACTGACGGATGACCTCGGTTATGCCCGTACTTTTTACCCCCGCTCCAAAGTAATCAAATACCTCAATGGCCTTGCCGCACGGACTCACCTGCTGATTTATCAGAATAAAAAAGAAAAATCCAACCGGATACTCACCTTTTTTACCAATGAATTGCCAATGACCTACTACAATAACCGGAAATACCTCTATTATTCTTTTATTGTATTTATCCTGAGTGCCGGATTAGGCTGGCTGTCAACGGTAAAAGATGTCGAAATTCCCAATCTTGTACTGGGAGATGATTACGTAAACATGACAATCGAAAATATCAAGAAAGGAAACCCTACCGGGGTTTATCAGGAAAGCGGTTCCTTTGATATGTTTTTTCAGATAGCCTTCAACAATATTGCTGTGGCATTCCGGTGCTTTGCATCAGGCATTGTCTTTGGTATCGGTACATTGTTTATGCTTTTTTACAATGGATTTATGGTAGGTACATTTCTCGGGCTTTTCTATAATCATAACGAGTTTTCCGAGGCTTTCCCGGTAATCATGATACACGGCACGCTCGAGCTGAGTGCGATTGTCATTGCAGGGGGAGCCGGGTTTTGCCTCGGGAGCGGATTCATGTTCCCCGGAACCTATAAAAGGATTTTGTCCTTTCAGACAGCAGCAAAAGACAGTGTGAAAATTATTGTAGGACTTGTCCCGGTTTTCACAATTGCCGCTTTTTTTGAAAGTTATGTAACGAGATACGCAAAAATGCCACTAATCATAAAATTATTAATCATCATTTTATCATTTACGTACATTGTCTGGTATTATTTTATCTTTCCGGCAATTGTACATCATCAGTTAAAAACAGAATTATATGGAAAAAATTCGTCTTTTTAGGGTCAGAGATATCGGAGACACCATCAAAGACGCCTTTGCTTTACTCAAAGAACAGGCTGCTCCTCTCTGGAAAAATATTTTTCTCATTGTTCTTCCGGCCTACCTGTTAATTGCTGTAGGGCTTGTGGTAACGATGAAAGACCTTCTCCTGCTCGCTCAGGAAATGCAGGGTGGAAATCCGGAGGACGCAAGGGATTCTCTGGACTCACTTAAGGATATGATTATCTCCCCCGTTTTCTGGATTGGAATAATTACCGTTATGGTAGTTTCTCTTCTTGTACAGGCTTTTATGAATAGTACTACCTTTAACTTCATTGATGCTTACCATAAGGACGAGGAGGCAGCCAAAAATCCCGAAACACTCAGGTCTATCAGTATTGGGGATATGGGGTGGTACATTGGCTATTCCCTTCTGATCGGCCTTATTTTTATGGTAATCTTTATGGTTCCGCTCGGTGGAGCAGTGGCAATGGAATCCATAGCATTTACTTTATTAATCAGTATCGGACTGCTGGTCTTTATCTTTGTACTTCTGCCCACACTCATTTTATTTTTCCCCGTCGCTTTTATCGAAAAAACCGGATTCCGTGAAACCTGGGACAGAGCCCGCTTTCTGACCAAAGGAGAATGGGGAGCTACTTTTGGCCTTACAATCATCGTAGGCTTACTGGGAGGAATCGCTTCTTCTGTCGTTTCCAATATCCTCGGATTAGTAGGAACAGTATTTGGAGAGTTCGGAAAACTACTTTTCACTCAGGTAGGTCAGCTGGGGATGAGTTCATTAATCGGAGTGATATCCGGAACCTGCTATGCATTACACTACGGCTCACTCAGGGCAAAAAAAGAAGGAGCGAGTGACGGCTTTTTAGGAGAGCAGCTGATAGAGGAAATTGGGAAGCAGGAGGAAGACGATAATACGACTCAAACCTGGTAAGAATTACCCTTCGGAAAACGCATTTTCAGAAATAATTTTCGAACATATTATAAAACAGAAAAACGGGATTCAACTTCCCGTTTTTTTTTGAGTTATATTTTAGTTACCGGATTTTGTGCAAATGCGGAATCAGATACCCGGCAGCGGCCCCTATCAGATACCCCGTAATGACATCCGTAGGAAAATGCTTTCCGGCTCTTACCCTAAGATACGCCGTAGCCGCAGGCAGTGCAAATGCCCCTCCCCACACAAAAGGAAGTGCTTTACTGTCCGGATGATGGTCAGAATACACTTTGGCGGTAAAAAAAGCGAAATTCGCTACCGTTGAGGTATGTCCCGAGAAAAAGGAGTAGCGGGCGTCTTTTTCTAATTTATACTCCATCGGAACATCAGGATTATATACATAAGGCCTTGTTCTTTTGATTACACTCTTGGAAAGATTCGTCAGAGCTATCGTAGTAGCAAATGATTCCAGCCCAAGAATCCCCGTATTTTTCCAGTCTTCCCTGATATTACCGGAAGCAAATAACACCAGCGGCAAGGCGAATGAACCGTAAAGTGCTGCATCACTTACCTTTGCCGCCTGCGGATGCCACTGCCGGGTGGTAAATCTGTCCATGGGCAGTATCTTACTCACAGACAAGGATTGAATTTCCGGTTCGGTTAGCGGAGCCGTCTTTTTCATCATATATAAATCGAAGGCATTGATACTTACAAGGCCTAATCCGAAGCCAATGTCTTTGGTATAATTGAGCCTGTAAGGAGAATGCTGACTATATGCAGTAGCCAAAACCCCAAAAAGAAAACATAAAAGAAAATTTTTTTTCATTTTTTTTCCGTTTAAAATTATAGTAAGTTTGAAAAAAGTACGTAATTTGCCATTCAATTCAAATAATACACAAAGAAAGCAACAATTATTAAATTGTAGTATCTGAGTAAAAAAAATAATTTCCTTTATGAAAATAAGTAAAGAACTGAAAGTAGGAATTTTAGGGTTACTGGCCATAACCTTATTTATACTCGGAATGAATTATCTTAAAGGGCTCTCTGTTTTTAGTAAAAACAAGGTCTATTACACCTATTTTGATGACACGAAAGGATTACTCAGAGGAGGAAATCTCTATTTTAACGGTTTTGCTATCGGGAAAGTAACCAATATGGAACTCGATATGAAAACCAAAAAAATCAAGGTGGAAATTACCGTAAAAGAAAAACTGGACATCCCCAAAGACTCCAAGGTAATTATTTTCAGTGAAGGCGTTATGGGACCGACTTCCATGAAACTCGCACTCGGAAAATCCGCAAACCTGCTCGAAGAAGAGGGAGTTATTGCCTCTGAGCTCGAAGGCACACTGATGGAAAACATGCAGACTCAGATTGACCCTATCAAAATGCAGGTGGAATTGCTCTCCAAACAGCTCAATCAAATTGCCCACTGGGCCAATTATACGCTGGACTCTACCGGTAGCCGGAGCACGATTATCAGTATCCTGGATAATGCAAATGCTTCTGTTGCGAATGTAAAAGTAGTGAGTGACCAGCTTGATGACGTCATCACCAAAATCAACAACGCCGTAGCATCTATCGATCAGCTGGCCGCTTCTGCGAATCGGGTAGTCGTCAATGTGGATGAAAATAAATCCAATATCAACGGAACAATGAGCAGTATTAACGGTGCAATGGAAAATGTAAAATATATCTCTGACTCCCTTGCTACTGCCACCAATGAAATCCGGAAACTCGTAACCGAAGTTCAGGGCTCTCTGGAAAATGTCAAGAAAATTACCAACGGGATTCAGAATGGAGAAGGAAGCGCAGGAAAACTCCTCAAGGATGAAGGGCTTTATACCAATGCTACCGGTGCTGTTGATAAACTCAACATGGCCGTTACTGACATTGATTCTCTTATTAATGAAATCAAGGCAAACCCAAAAAAATACCTGAATGTAAAAGTGGTAGTGTTTGAAAGAAGGCCCAGAAAAGGAGAAGAAATTAAAGAATAATTTATGCACAACGCCATTCTTTCTGTTACGGAGCTTACCTTCATCGTAAAAAATGCAGTAGAAGGCAACCCAAAACTCAACAACGCTACTGTGTCAGGAGAGATTTCCAATCTGAACTATCACAGTTCCGGGCATGTATATTTTACCATCAAGGACAATTCGTCTCAGCTTTCCTGTACGATGTGGAAATCTGTGGCAGAAAAAATGCCTAAGCTCAAAGACGGTCAAAAAGCAGAGATAACCGGAAGTGTGGAAGTCTATATACCTCATGGTAAGTATCAGTTTAATGTAAAAAAAGTCATTACAGGAGGGAAAGGAAATCTGTATGAACAATTTCTTTTACTCAAAGAAAAACTCCGGGAGGAAGGATTGTTTGACACAAAATTCAAAAAAAACATCCCGCCTTTTCCCGTAAAAATCGGGATTCTCACTTCGCCCACAGGGTCAGTACTTCATGATATGCTTCAGATTATCCGCAAAAGATACCCAGTAGTAAAAGTACTGATTTTCCCGACCGCTGTTCAGGGTACTGCCGCCAAAAATTCCATTACCGAAAACCTCGCAAAAGCCGATACGTTCGGGCTTGATTTGCTGATTCTGGCAAGAGGAGGCGGGAGTATTGAAGACCTCTGGAGTTTTAATGAAGAAGCAGTCGCAAGGGCTGTTTTTCACTGTAAAACCCCCGTCATTACCGGAATCGGGCACGAAACCGATACGACTATCGCTGACTTTGTAGCGGATGTGAGGGCAGAAACCCCAACCGCCGCCGCTATGAGGGCTGTACCCGACCGGGAAGCACTGCTCGAAACACTGGATGTGCAGAAGCACCGAGCCCTGAAGAGCATGTTGTATTACATCGAAATCAAAAAACAAACCCTGGATAATTATGAGCAGCGCCTTACCGGAGCGTTGAAGCTCAATCTCCAGAAACAAAAAAATACGATTGAACAGCTTCAGTCTAAATTATTCAGAATTCTGCCTGACATTATAGAAGATTATCAGTATGACCTCGACCGGCAGGAACTCCATCTGCAACAGGCGATGCTTCAGGCCATTCAAAACCGAAAAACGCAACTGAGTGACCTTAACAATATAACAAAAACACTCCTCGCCGATTCCCTGAACTATCAGAAAAACGCTCTGGGTTTACTGGAAACCCGTCTTCAGGGACTGGACATCATGCAACTGCTCAAGCAGGGATATACCCTAACCCTGAAGAATGGCAAAGTGGTAAACAGCATCAGTGAGTTGAAAAAAAATGACATAATCGCTACTTTATTTTCGGACGGGTCTGTAAGTTCAAAGGTTGAAAAATGATAAGAATCGGATTTGACGCGAAAAGAGCATTTTTCAATACTACCGGACTCGGAAATTACAGCCGGACCGTGATTGAGACTATCATAAAGTATGGAAAACACAATGAGTATTTTGCTTACTCTCCTGTACCTGACAGGCACGAAGTTTTTGACCTCCCCTTTCATGAATATCCTCACCTTCACCTCCGTTTTCCTTCTTTCTCCTCCGGACCGTGGTCTGCTTACTGGAGAAGCTGGGGCATAGCCCGAGATATAAAACGGGATAAGCTGGATATTTTTCACGGACTCAGCAACGAAATGCCTTTTTCACTCGCCGGGATGAAAATCCGGAAAGTAGTAACCCTTCATGACCTGATTTTTCTGAGATACCCCGAATCCTATCCTTTCTGGGACAGAAATATCCATTATCATAAAGCCCGTTTTGTGTGCAGACATGCCGATGTCATTATCACGATGAGCAAGCAAAGTGAAGAAGACATCCATCATTTTTTCCCGGAGTCTAAGGGAAAAGTACAGGTAATTCCCCCCATTGCTCCCCGGTCTTTCCGGGAATTTCGCTTTGACTCCGGCATTTCAGACCAGATAAACCAAAAATACAACCTCCCCGAAAGGTATATCCTCTACGTTGGAAGCATTGCCCTCCGCAAAAATGTTTCTTCCCTGATACAGGCCATGAAACTCCTGCCTGAAAATATCCCCCTGATTATCGCCGGAAACGGAAACCTGAAAAAAGAGGTACAAAAACAAATCCGGGAGCTAAATCTTCAGAGCCGGGTACGGATTATTTCAGGAGTAACTCAGGCAGAAATTCCGTATTTTTACCGGAAAGCATCCGTATTTGTCTATCCGTCGGTATTCGAAGGTTTTGGATTGCCCATTCAGGAAGCACTGCTTTCAGGCGTTCCCGTCATTGCAGGCAACAATAGCTGTTTTCAGGAGGCCGGAGGCGAAGGCGGACTCTATGTACATCAGACAAATCCCGGAGAAATCGCCGCTGCAATCCTCGATATTCTCCACAATCCCACACTCGCCGCTTCCCTTATCGAAAAAGGAAAACGCCACCTGAATCATTTCACCGAAGAAAAAATCACAGCAGAATATCTGAAATTGTATGATTCCCTGAGATGATGGCTTTGGGTTTTTGGCTTTTCTGTGTCATAAAAAGAAAATCGAGGGGTATTTTTTGACTTATATCCCATAAAAAGTAATTTACAGGCTCCCTGACTTCAAAGCCTGAATAATTTCCAAAAAAATTTGGTCTTTTTACAAAAAGTGATTACTTTTGTGTTTTAGAAAAACCAACCTACATAAACGAGTAGTAAATTTTAGCAAAAATAGATAGAAAAGAGGTTGTTTTCATCATATTGAATAACTAAGTTTCCTGAAATAATTTTTTTGGTAAAAGAATTGCTGTAAATCGAATCATTGAGTTTTAACCGAATAACTGCCAGTGTTTATTTAAATATGAAAAAAAGATATTTTGTAATTGTATGGCTTTGTGTGATTTTCATTTCCTTTGAAGGGATTGTATTGGCTCAGAGTTCCGGCTCTACTTCCCCCAAAGACCTTCCTTTCTCTTTTTCCAAGCCAAAGTCAGCAAAAGCGGCCCCGGATTCTGTAAAGAAAAAAGCGGAAAAGATGGATTATGCCCAGATGAAAAAGGAAAAGGCCAAAAAAGACAGTATCAAACAAGCAAAATCATTAGTGGCGCAGGTCGCAGCCAAATTCCCCGGATTACCGAAAAATGCCGCTTTTTGTGGCGAGAAAGTACCGGTGGACAATCTTGCGATTGCCGAGAAATTCAATCAGATTTTTCAGCGATATGCAAATGCCAAAGGCTTGCTAAGCTATTATATGAGTATCGGAAACCGGTATAAAAAAGAATTTCAGGCTTCCATGCGCCGGAATGGGATTCCTGCCGATTTGTATTACATCGTATGTGCAGAAAGCGGCTTTGCCAATCTTACTTCCAGCAAGGGAGCAAAAGGATTTTTTCAGTTTATGGAAGAAACTGCAAGAGACTATGACCTCGAGGTTTCATACACCGTAGATGAAAGATTGCACCCCGTAAAATCGGCTGAAGCCGCAAGCCGGTATCTCAGAAATCTCCGGAGTGCTTTGGGTAGCTGGACGCTTGCCGCTGCGGCTTACAATATGGGCGTTGGGGCGGTTGAGGCGACGGCTTCCTCTCAGGGTACAAGGTCTTATTATCATATGAACCTGAATCCCGAAACCGGAGAATATGTGTACAGAATTCTTTCGATGAAAATTCTCATGGAAAATGCCCGGAGCTACGGAATCGGAAGAAACAGTAATTATCAGCCCATTCCCCACGTTGTAGAAAAAGTAAAAAACCATATTCCTGATTTAAAAGAATACGCCAGTGACTGTAATGTGGATTATGCTACACTGAAAATCATGAATCCATGGCTGATTTCGGATAAATTATGGGTAAAGGAAGGGAAAACCTACGAGATTCAACTTCCGAAATATTCTTATCAGAAAATCAGTGCAGACGAGTTAATTCCTCTTCCTTATGTGGACCCGGATGGCTCCACTACTACCGATCAGATCAGGGAAAGTATCAAAATGGAACTAAGTCAGTTATAAAAACAAAAAAGGAGGGAGTAAAATTCCTCCTTTTTTTATCCTTTTCAATCGGTAACTATTTCGTTTTTATTCCTTTATTTTCTGAATAAAGCCTAAGGTCGCAGCAATTACAGCCGCTGTAGGCGCAAGAATAAATCCCAGAAACGGAATCATCAGCAAAAGGATAAATCCGGAGCCGATACCGGTTACAAAAACTTTATTGGAACGAATCAGTGCAATCCCTTCTTTCGCGCCGAACCCTCTTCTTTCAAGAATAAAATCCATATAGTTGGCGCCTGCATAATAGGACTGAATGGCAAAAATCAAAATCGTGGCGGCAATACTGCCAATTCCGGGAATGAAGTTCAGCGGCAGGCACAATAAAGTAAAAAGTATCTCCCTTAAAGAACTCCATATACTAAACCGGATTGTACGCTGAATCTGACGGGGAATAGAACCCGATAAATCTTCGGCTCTGCCGGTGACACTTTGATCTACTTTCGCAGAAAGAAAAGACAAAATGGGTCCGCTGACAATCAATACAATATTTTTATACATTACAAATGCAATCAGCAGCATCAGAAAAAGGGGTAATATCTCTTTCATCATCAGCCCGGCCTTGCTGAGTATGCCCTCTGATTGCCCCCATTTGGTGTAAATATCTTGATAGGCATCCCAACCGGTGTACCCTACCCCACCGACCAGAACCAAACCCAGAAGCAACCCTATGATTCCGACATAAACAAAATAACGTACAAAACGGCGGTCAAAGGCCAAGGGAATACTCTGCGAATAATAACCGATACCCTGAAAATAGTTTTCTATCATAATGAAATAATCGAACTGTGATAGTTTTTATACTGATTTTATCCAAAATGGTTCTGAATAATCTTCGTTTTTTTAAAGTAGCGGATGCAAAAAAACGTTCTTTTGGGGCTCATCAATAGCGTATCCAGCGAAGCATTTCTTTAAAAGAAGCTTTCTTTCCATACATCAGAATTCCGGTTCTGTATATTTTCCCTGCAATCCACACACTCAGCACAAAGCTAACGATCAGAGAAGCCACGGACACAATAATCTGATACAACGGAACATCCGTAAGTGATAGTCTTGCCATCATTACCATAGGAGAAAAGAATGGAAAAATGGACGCAAAAACGGCGAATGTACTGTTGGGGTTTTGAAGAATATTGCTGATAAAAAGCATTGGCAAAACCGATATAAAAGTAAGGGGTAAAGCAAACTGTTGTCCGTCCTGTACATTATCCACTGCGGAACCAAGCGCTGCGTACAGGGAACCCATCAGCAAAAAGCCACCCAGAAAATATACCGGAAAAAGCCACAGAATATTCCAGTTGAAGTTCTGAAGGCCAGCAACAAGCTCTCTTGCAAGAGCTTCCTGCTCAGCGGTATTCACTCCGGGAGCCTGAGCATTAACGGCAATTTCTTCGGGATTGATGGTAATCCCCATGACAATTCCTGCCACTACCGTAACGACTCCGGAAAGCAGTATCCAAAGCACAAACTGAGTAAGACCGGCTAACGCAACTGCGAGGATTTTGCCCATCAGTAATTTAAAAGGCTCTATCGAGGAAAGAATAATTTCTACAATCCGGTTATTTTTCTCCTCGATTACGCTTTGCATCATGATAGAACCATACATTACCACAAGCATATACATCAGGATATTCATCAGAAAACCCAGGCCGTATGCCATAGCAGTGCTCGATTGCTGATTGCCTTCTTTGGTCACCCTTTGCGTATTGGCGTCGAGATTAAATTTCAGCTGATCCAGCTGTTCCTGTGAAAATCCCAGCCTGTCCCGTTTATAGGCATAGACTGCGTCTTTCATCTGTTTTTTCAATTCTCTCAGCACCGATTCACTTACACTCCCCGTTCCGTGATACACAGGAAATGAAATCTCCTTTTTGGTCAGCAGCAGAGAATCCGGAAACTGTATGGCAATATCCGATTTATTAATCTCAATCATGGATTTGAGCGAATCAATCGGAAGGTTGGTAAACTTATAGCGGATACCGTCGCCGGACACAAGATTGGGCTGAAGCGGAGAAGTCCCGTTGCCGGAGACCCAGACGGTTGTATCGGAAGTAGTAACAGACATCATCGAAACAACCTGAATACCAATCACTAACAGCATTCCTAATGGAAGCAGAAGGGTCGTCAGCCAAAAAGCTTTTTTCTTTACTATATTAAAGTATTCTCTTTCAAAAACCGTCCAGAAATGTTGCATATAAATTTTATATCCGTTGAGTCTTTTATCTTAATCAGCAAACTTACCTGTTTTTGTCGTATTTCCGGCAAAAATATTACATTTTTTTAAATTTCAGCAACCTCCTGCAATCATTGCTGCTTTACTTCCTGAGTGGATTTCACCGGTAGTCTGGACACACAATCAAGACAAAAAATCCGTTTTCATTGTATTTATTTTTCCTTGTATCAACCTTTTCTGGCAATTTTAAAAAAATAAAAAGAGGGATTATTAAAAATATGCTGCTCTGTGCCGGTTTTTGCACAATTCTTGTTAAATTTGTACCGTTAAAAATAAACGCTCAATTTAAAATTATGGACAATCATAATATTACAGAAAACAATCCAGTTCAAAAGCCGGTCGTAACGCCTCCGGAAACGCCCAAAAAGAACAATAACAAAATTTTATACTGGATACCAAGGCTACTTTTCTGGGGAGCTGCATTCGCTCCTTTTCTGTATTTATTCTCTTTATACGTCAATGTAAGCGGAACTTTACCTTCTCTTGAAGAGATAGAAAGACCCAAACCCATCATTTCTTCGGAAATGTATTCCGCAGATGGGAAAATTCTGGGATACATTCACAAAGGAGAAAACCGGATTACCGTAGATCTCGACCAGATTTCTCCTCACGTTATCAACGCCCTGATTGTAACCGAGGATCAGCGTTTTTATGAGCATTCGGGACTCGACGGATGGTCTTATCCTGCAATTCTTTATAACTGGATTACAGGCGGTGAAATCCGGGGAGCAAGTACCATCACGATGCAGCTTGCCCGTAACCTATATAAGAATATTGGAAGAGAAATCAAGCTCAGCCGGAAACTGAAAGAAGCGATGGTGGCTATGCTGCTGGAGAAGAAATTCACAAAACAGGAAATCATCCGTGCTTATCTCAATACCGTTAATATCTATGGGAACACTTACGGGATTCAGACTGCCTCCAAAAGACTTTTCAAAAAAGATGCAAAAGACCTCAATGAAGCAGAAGCCGCTTTGATTGTGGGAATGCTGAAAGGTCAGGGAGTATATAATCCCTTCAAGGACAGGGACAAAGAAACAAGCGAAGCCAAAAAGCGGAGAAATATTGTCATGGATTTGATGGCTAATAACAATATGATTCCCAAAGAAAGGCTGGACAGCCTGAAAAACGCCCGTATTCTCCTTGCGGATGAACTCCCCGATGTGGAAGTGGACCTGGCTCCTTACCTGAAAGAAAGAGTCCGCCTTTTTATGGAAGAATGGGGACCGATGAACGGTGGATATGATGTATATAAAGACGGTCTGAAAATTTATACTACGATTGACACCCGGATTCAGGGCTATGCCGAACAGGCTGTAAAAGAACATCTCTCCTCCCTTCAGGTTGCTTTTGAGGGAAATGTAAGAGGAAGAGAGCCCTGGAAAAGTGACCCGGACATGCTCAAAAGGCTGATGAAACAATCAGAAAGATGGAGAAACGGTATCGCTGCCAAAAAGAGTGAGTCTGAAATTGCTGCTGAGTTTGAAAAACCCATAAAAATGCAGATTTTTTCCTGGAAAGGAGAAGTTGATACTACTATGACCCCCATGGATTCTATCAGGCATCACAGCCGCTATCTGGAGTCCGGAATGTGTGCAATGGACCCCAAGACCGGCCAAATCAAAGCATGGGTCGGTGGAATCAACTATAAACATTTCAAATATGACCATGTGGATTTAGGAAAACGTCAGGTGGGTTCTACCTTTAAGCCTTTCGTTTATTGTGCTGCGGTAGATAATGGAAAAGGCCCCTGCGAAAGGGAACTCAATCAGGCAGTTTATTTTTATGATAAAAACGGAAGAGTATTCTGGAAACCGGACAATGCCGGCGATGATTTTGGTGGATATATCACCCTGAAAAAAGCACTGGAATACTCCCTTAACGTGGTTACGGCAAGGCTTACAAAACAGTTTGGGATTCACGTAATACTGGACTATGCCCACCTCCTCGGAATCAAATCGGAAATTGAGGCACATCCCGCCGCCTGTTTGGGTACCGCCGACCTCAGTGTAAAAGAAATGACCGGTGCTTATGCTACCTTTGCCAATAAAGGGGTGTTTACAGAACCGATGTATATTTCCCGTATTGAAGACAAAGACGGAAACATCATCGCAGAATTTGCCCCGGACCGCCGCCCCGCAATCTCTGAGCAAACCGCTTATGTAATGGTCAGTATGCTCAAAGGAGTAATCGAAGACTTCTACGGAACGGGGGCCGCCCTGAAACCTCAGTATGGCCTTTCCGGAGAAATCGGAGGAAAAACCGGTACTACTCAGGATCAGTCTGACGGTTGGTTTATGGGGGTTACTTCTGACCTCGTAGTAGGAACGTGGGTAGGCTGTGCCGAAAGAAAAATGCGCTTTACCAGTATGCAGTACGGTCAGGGTGCCAAAATGGCAATGCCTATTTTTGGTAAGTTCTATAAAAAAATACAGTCAGACAGATCATTGGGAATTCCGATTTCTTCTTTCCCAAAGCCCTCAGGATTTATTCCTTATCTGGATTGCGATTTCGAAACGCCATTTACCGCAACTTCCGACGGAAAAATGTCGAGCGGTGCAGCTTCTGAAATCAAAAAAGACAATACCGGAAAAACCGTTCAGGGTAACGAAACTCAGGGTTGGGAATAAGCGAAAAATCACACGCCCCGAAAAACAGAAACTGCTGATTTTCGGGGGGTTTATTCGTATTCAATCGTATGCTTCACAGTAAACCACTTTCCGGAGACGACAGCAGCGGCTTTGAATTTGTGCAGGAAACCCTGAAGGGCGACCCGACCTGCGCCATAAATTTTGACCGCCTGCAATTTCATCCTGTACAGGGATACATCATTTTTGAGTTTTTGCTCTGCGAAGAAAGTCAGAGTGTAACGCCTTATACTTCTCACCCCAATCGTTACTGGCACAAAAACAGTCAGAAATTTATCGCTTTATTCAAAGCGGCTCAGGCACTCAATGCAAAATTATACCTCGTGAACTATGCACGGAAAGGCACCCGACACGAAAACGAAGTGCTGATTATTGAAGTATTTGCCGTTACCAAAGAGGGAATCACGACAGAAAAAACCTATAAAACCGACCGCCTGAAATTCTCGGAGTGGTTCCGGAAACTGAATAAGGAGTGCTGTGAAGCTACAGAATAAATCTGCACTTTCCGCTAATCAGGAGTCACAAACAGTCCGGTTTTTTCTGTAAGTATGCTGGTATTTTTGGCCTCGTACTGAAACCCGATTATTTCAGATTCCGTTCTTTTAACAGTGCCTCCAGCTCTTCCTTTCTTTTATTCCTTGGGTCATTTATCATTCTGTAAATAAAATACAGCGGGATTAAAGTGAACATCACCCAACTGTTTTTAATTACACTGTAAAATACAATCCCGCCCAGGAACCCAATGAATAAAGCATTGGTAATGGAAAAGGTCTTCAACTTTTTCGCTTCGGCCAGTAATTCCTCGTTGGTTAATTCTGAAAGGTCTTTGTTTGTCATTGTTTTTGAAGCAATAAAATGAATTGAGTGGTTCTCAAACGTCCCGATGATTTACGTTCCGTTTTGTTGTCAAAAATATAAAAACCTCCTGAATAGATAATAAAAATTTGCAAAAAATTTTATTCTCAAACTGGTTGGGGGTTGGGATTTATTTTCGATTCTTCAGGTCTTACAGACAACCGCATGATGACTATAAAAATCAAGCCGGCAGTTTTTTATATTTTCCGGAGGACGAGACTTTCCTGAGTTTTTCCCAAAAAAGAACAATCGTCCTCCCCAAAAACACCGGTATTAACTCAGAAAGCGGGCTCTTTCTTCCGGTTTGGGTAAACGGCAGGATTCCTTTTTGCCGAACCAGTTATAGCGGTTTTTGGCGATAAAATCATAGATAATATCCCTGATAAAAGCCGGTATGATGATAAATCCGTACAATAAATTCCATGGGAAAGACATTTGACGGGCAACCCTGAGGGCCGCGGTGGACTTGCTGTAGATTTTGCCGTTTTCATACAGAAAAAAAGTAGAGATATTCAATACATCTACATTATGCTCCTTCAATATCTTCTGACCGGCTTCATTTTGATTGGCGGTAAAAAGAAATTTTGCTTCAGGATCTCTTTTCATGATAAAGTTCACCGAAGAATTGCAGAAATTACATACTCCGTCAAAAATAATTACACTTTTCATATCTTTAGACCTTTACTTTTTCATTCAAAGGATTGGCGGCAAACTGAATCTGTGAAAGCTGATAGTATTTACCCTGCTGCTCCAGCAAAGACTGATGCGTGCCACTTTCTATGATTTCTCCCTTTTCGAGTACGATGATTTTATCTGCTTTCTGAATAGTGGACAAACGGTGGGCAATGATAAAACACGTTCTTCCGGCCATGATTGTATCTATTGCACGCTGAATCACCTGCTCTGATTCCGTATCAATGTTTGCCGTAGCTTCATCGAGAATCAAAATCATCGGGTTGTATATCCATACCCTTGCAAAGGAAATCAACTGCCGCTGCCCGAGAGAAAGGGTTGCGCCTCTCTCCTGTACAATATAATCATATTTTCCGGGAAGCTGCTGAATGAATCCATCCGCCCCTACATGTCTTGCGGCTTCTTCTACCTTACGGAGGGGAATATCCGGATTATTGAGCGTGATATTTTCAGCAACCGTACCTGAAAACAAAAATACATCCTGCAAAACCACACCCATCAGTTTCCTTAAATCCGGAAGAGAATATTGGCGGATATCCTTTCCATTCAGGAGAATTTCTCCTTTCTGGATTTCATAGAACCGGCCTAATAAACTAATGATTGTTGATTTTCCGGACCCTGTCGCCCCCACAAAAGCGACTTTTTCTCCCTGAGTTACCTTAAAACTCACCCCTTTTAAAATCCAGTCCGGCTCATTGTACGCAAACCAAACCGATTTGAATTCAATCGTAAATAATTCATTATCCAGTATTTCAGGCTTATCCGTTCCGGTTTGGGGAATATACTCATCCGTATCTATCAGTTTAAACACCCTTTCTGCACTCACCATGCCAAGCTGAAGCGTATTAATCTGATCGGCGAGCATACGAATCGGACGAAAAAACATCTGAATGAGGGAAATAAAAGCGACAACCTCCCCAAATAACATTTTTTCTTTTATTACACTTCCGGCTCCGTACCACACAATTAAGGCGAGTGCAAGAGAAATAATCAACTCAATGACCGGAAAAAAAATACTATAATACAAAACCGAATCTACATTGGCTTTCAGTAACTTATTGTTGATATCATTAAATCTTTTCAGTTCTGTTTTCTCACGGTTAAACACCTGAACGATGCTCATTCCTGTAATATGCTCCTGAAGAAAACTATTCATCGCTGCGACTTCTTTCCTTACGCTTTGAAAGGAGGATTTGATTTTTTTCTGAAAAATACGGGTAGAAACAATCATCAGCGGTACAGTAAGGCACACGACAAGGGTAAGCTCCCAATTCAGGTATAGCATAATCCCAAAAATCACAATCAACTGTAGTAAATCTCCTGCGATTTTCACAAATCCGGAAGTAAACACCTCATTGATAGATTCTACATCGCTGATAGTACGGGTTTGTAATTGTCCTATCGGGGTTTTATCATAAAATGCTGAGCGAAGATGAAGGATATGCCTGAAAACCTGATTGCGCATATCCCGGATAATACTTTGTCCCAGCCAATTGGTAAGAATGGTATTGGTATAGGCAAGAATCGTTTCAAAAATCAGTATCAGAAAAGTCAGAAAAACAAACAACCGAACCCCTTTGATATCCAGTCTTACGACAAAATTATCAATGATGTACTGATACATTATCGGGCGCACGGGAGCAACCAGAGCTGTAAGAATTGTAAAAAAAACGCCCAGAAAAAACCATTTTCTATAAGGCCGGGTGTAGGAAAAAAGCCGGGCAAAAGCCTTTTTGTCAAAAATATTACCTGCTTTTTTATCAGCTTCAGGGGTTGCTTGCATGTACTTTTCTAAGTGATATTATCCCTTTTAACGAAATAAGAAAAGAATATGTTTAAACATTAAAGAAAATTTACGGGAATATCTTTTTTTCGAAACCAATTTCCCCACAAAACGTTCTATCCAGAATAAAAAATTGAATATCATGACAACGAAAAAATCAATATTAGTAAGCCTTCTTCTGCCCCTGTTTTGCCTGATTTTCCTGGATATAAAAGCACAAACCTGTGAAATTCAGTTAGAAATCACAAATTTCAGAAATAATAAAGGTACCGCCAATATTGTAGTCTTTGACTCTCCGGAAGGATATTATGATGACAGGAGCAAATCGTTTACCTTCAAAGCAATTCCTATCAGGAACCAGAAAGCGACTTTTACGTGTACCGGACTGACTCCGGGCAAAGGATATGCATTCGTAGTACTGCATGATGAAAACGGCGATGCCAAAATGAATACCAATATGCTGGGAATGCCCGCAGAAGGATTTGGAGTGTCCCGGAATGCGGTAGGGGCTTTCTGGCAGATTAAACCCTTCAGCGAAGCCTGTATCATCCCTCAGAAAGCAAAGGAAACCGCCACGATGAAGATTATCTATTGAAAAACAGGTATCATACAAAACAATTATCCAGTTGGCGGATAATCTCAAATGCACAATCCAGATACACTCTGCTACTCTCCCCGAAAGGGTCCTCTACATTCAGCGCGATAATCTCAGCACCTGATTTGGCTGCATTCTTAAGGTCAGCCACTACACTGAAATCGACTGCCACCAGAATATCAAATTTTTTAACATCCACATCGTTCAGATTTCTTGAAACAAATCCGGAAGTATTGATGAAAAAATGGGTAGCCAGAACTTCAGAAGCATTGAGTGCCATTTCTCCCCCGGTTTTAGCATAGATTCCGGCACTTTCAAAATGATACTGACCGGGATCAAAACGTCTTCTTGCCAAATATTCCGCCATCGGGCTTCGGCAGGTATTCCCTAAACAGACAAAAAGTACTTTCTTTTTCATATTGATGACAAAAATATAAAAACTCCGTCCTTTCGGAACGGAGTTTTTAATTTTTTTTAAAATTTTGGAGGTATTGTAAAAGAAAAAAATTATTTTCCTTTCATTGCACTTCTCAAGCTTCTTGGGATTTCGACGCTCGCAACCGCTGAGGTAGGAGGAGAAGTAACCTCAATTTCATCAAATACTACGTCTTTGATAAGGATAGTACCGCCCAAATCAAGAGAGGAGATATTGACTTCAACTTCAGAAGGAAGCTTATCTACAAAACCTTTCACTTTAATTTTTCTTAACTTCAGCATTAATTTCCCCCCTTTTGTTACCCCTACAGCATTGCCGGTAAGTTTAACGGGTAAAGAAACTTCCACTTTTCTGTCATTGGATACCTGAATAAACTCGACATGGAGTACCTTGTCGGTAACGGGATGGAAATCCGCATGCTTGGTCACAACCTGAGCGATTTGTCCGTCAATATTTAAATTGATCAGATACGTTTCAGGAGTGTTAAGGATGCGTTTAATGTCCTTGGTGGAAATTTTTACGGGAGTAGCTACGCTGTTGAAATACACAACGCAGGGAACCGTATCGCTTTTGCGGATGGCTTTACTACCCGTTTTCCCCAATTCTGCATCATTTCTTCTGTTTGCTTGAATCTCAATAGTTTTCATTTCGTTGTGATATATTAAATAAATAATGAACTGACTGATTCCAGATTATGGATTTTAAAGATGGCCTGAGCGAGCAAAGTAGCAACGGTCAGTACCTTAATTTTTTCAGCGGGCTGTTTAATCGGAATAGTATCCGTAACTACAAGTTCCTCTAATTTGGATTTGGCAATCGTTTCGTATGCTGAGCCGGAAAGTACAGCATGTGTACAAACTGCTCTTACTGAAATTGCACCTTCGTCGAGCAAAACCTCTGCGGCCTTGGTCAAGGTACCGGCTGTATCCACAAGGTCATCCACCAAAACAACATTTTTTCCCTGTACATTTCCGATTACCTTCATAGAAGAAACCACATTGGCTTTTTCTCTGTGTTTATCAATCACGGCGAGGTCAGCGGAGTCCAGAAATCTTGCATACTTTCTCGCTCTGGGTGAGCCCCCCATATCCGGAGAAGCGATACACAGATTATCTAATTTAAGGCTTTTTAAGTAGGGGATAAAAATACTTGACGCGTCAAGGTGGTCCAGCGGGATATCAAAAAATCCCTGAATCTGACCTGCGTGCAAATCCATGGTAACCACCCGGTCGGCACCGGAAGCCGTAAGAATATTGGCGATGAGTTTTGCGCCCAAAGAAACCCTTGATGCTACCTTTCTGTCCTGGCGGGCATATCCAAAGTAAGGAGTTACGACAATAACCTGGTTGGCAGAAGCGCGTTTTGCGGCATCAATCATCAGGAGAAGTTCTATGATATTGTCCCCGGGAGTAAATGTGGATTGTACTATAAAAACATTGCAGCCCCTGACTGATTCGTCAAATGAGGGCTGCATTTCTCCGTCGCTGAACCGATGGATAGTAGATTTACCCAAAGGCATGCCATAATGACTCGCTATTTTTTTTGCCAAATATTGCGAAGATGTTCCTGAAAAAATTTTTACCTGCGTATTCATTTGGCGATTATTTGTTGGTCTATAAGGACTCGAACCTTAAATGACTGAACCAAAATCAGTAGTGTTACCATTACACCATAGACCAATTTCTGTTTTCCTTTATCTTTTTCTGAAAGACGCTGCAAAGGTATAGCTTTTTTTAAAATCAGCAAAATTTTTCTTAACTTTTTTTTAACTTTTTTAAAAAAAATTTCCGGATTCGATTTTTGATTTATTCCTGCCTTTCCTCAGGGAAACCCTAACCCATTAGTATTTCCCTGACAATCAGGTCATATAGAGATAAGGTTTCCAGTCTTCGGTAATATTTCCCGAAAAATTACTGAGAAACATTACAAAGCTGGGACGGAAAGGAATCTGACGAAGTGGCATTTCTGCTTCTTCCGGGGTTCTGTTTCCCTTTTTGGAGTTGCAGGTCTGACAGGCGGTAGCCAGATTTTCCCATGAGTCTTTGCCTCCCATGGCTTTGGGTACTACGTGGTCTATCGTCAGGTTTTTATGACTATTGCAATAGAGGCAGCGGTTATTATCTCTTCTGAAAATATTCAGGCGAGTAAGCTGCACTTTTTTATAGGGCATGGAAATAAATCTGCGCAAACGGATAATGGACGGGTAGCAGTAGCTACTCGTTGGGGTTCTCAGGCGTAAGGAAGGATGCTCTTTCAGTAATTCTGCTTTATTAAGGTAAACCAATACAAACGCTCTTTCCGCTGAACAAATCCCGATAGCCTGATAATCCTGATTTAACACAAGTACTTTACTTCTGCTTAAAGGACCCATTAGAAATATCTTTTTATCAAAACGATAGAATGGCTATGTTTTTGATACTCATACGAGTAAATTCCGTTTTTGTTTAAGTTTTCTATTTTTACTTTTCCGGAGCAATGAATTATATCATCAGGAGAAAGCAAAAAGCCAACATGCGTAATTTTATCCGGCTTTTCGGGTTTACTAAAAAAAGCCAGATCTCCGGCCCGTCGCTCTTCAAAGGCTACTTCTGTACCTTCTTTTGCCTGTTGTGACGCGTCTCTCATTATTAAAATCCCATGCATTCTGAAAAGCATTTGGGTGAAGCCGGAACAGTCCATCCCGAAAGAAGATTTTCCTCCCCATAAATAAGGAGTATTCAAAAATTTTCTGGCAGTCACATGGAGCAGTTCAACCGGTAAAACCCTGAAGGTACCATTGTTTCTCAATTGCCATTTCCGGCCGCTGATTTCTATCATTTTTCCGATTTCGTTCTCGTCCCTGTTAAAAACCGGAATCCGGGAGCCTAATGGCAAAAACATCAAAGAGCCATTTTCCAGTTCCAGACAGGTATCATAAGAATGTACATACTGCCAGCTTCTGATAGAAAACACTTCCTCTTCACTGATTGGGATTACCATGTATGAGGTCACCCAGCCCTTGTATCCGTCTTCTACATTCCGTACATAATACCAGTTTTCTTTTTCTTCCAGCAATTCTGCGATATCTCCAAAGAGCAGTTGCGTAACCATTTCAGATGCCTCAGAGGCTTCTTTTCTTACAGGAATTACGGATTCTGAGCCAAAAATATACATATCTATAAACTAAAGGATTTTGAAATTATCCGCTTTAAAATGAGGTTTGCTGCTTGCAAAGTGCAATTCTCAGGCTTCATTCATGAGTTTGTCCACCACAGCTACCACTCCTGTCGTTGCTTTTTCTGTAATGAATGAAAGATTCCTACGGGAATGCACTCCCGGTTTATTGGGGTCTATGATATAAATCGTTGCATTCTTAGGGGCAAAATCTATCAGGCCGGCGGCTGGATAAACCACCATGGAAGTGCCGATAATCAGTACAATGTCTGCGTCCTGAATTAAATCATAAGCCTGTGATATCAGCGGAACCTCCTCCCCGAACCATACAATATGCGGCCTGAGCTGAGCACCGTCTCCGGCTTTATCTCCGGGATTAATGTCTCCGTCAATCTCATATATCAGGCCGGTATCCTTTTCACTTCTTGCTTTTTTTAGTTCTCCGTGTAAATGAATAATACGGGAAGAGCCGGCCCGCTCATGTAAATCATCTACATTTTGGGTAACGATATACACCTCATATTTTTCTTCCAGTTTTTTCAGGGCAAAATGTGCAGCATTCGGTTCCACTTCTTTGAGCTGAGCCCTTCGCTGATTGTAAAATTTCAGGACCAGCTCCGGATTTTTTTTCCACCCCAAAGGAGAAGCAACCTCCTGAATATCGTGATTTTCCCATAATCCATTGGCATCCCTGAAAGTAGAAATACCGCTTTCCTGACTTATTCCTGCCCCGGTCAGTACTATCACTTTTTTCTTATTCATAAAAATATTAATCCCTTTTAGTACCTGTAATGTATCCCTTTTGCTTCTGTTTTTTATGTGCTTTTATTTATAATGTATCACACGCAAAAAAATCACAAATGTTCCTTAATCCATGTTTTTATCATATCCAGCACCTGAGCTTTTTCCGGCTCATTATGGGATTCATGAAAAAAGCCCTGAAAGGATTTCCATGTGACATCCCCTTTTACCATAAATCCAAATTCTTTGCTTGCTTCGTAATTGGTTAGGCGGTCTTCGGTTCCGTGAAAAATCAGTAAAGGATATTTGAAATTTTCGGCATTGTCGAGCGCGAACTGCCCTGCAAGATGACAGCCTAAAAACATGGAAGCAGATATTTTATCGTGCACAAGCGGGTCATTTTCATATTTTTTTACTACTTCCGGATCGCGGGAGATAGCTTTAGTATCCAGTTTGGTACGCTGAGAAAAAGACGGGAAAATTTTTATCATCATTTTGGCAAGGAAAATATCTACCTTTGAAGGCTGAAAGGCAAGCCGGAGCCAGGGCGCTGAGGCGATTACGCCTTTTATATCCGGAGACCTTCTCAATGCAAAATTCAGTACTACATTGCCCCCCATACTATGTCCGTACAAAAATACCGGCACTCCGGAGAAAGAAGCTTTAGTCTCTTCCAGGGCCATTCCCACATCATTCAGCAAGGCGTCATAGGAGGGAGAATGTCCCTTTTTGCCCCCTGATTTTCCGTGCCCGCGATGATCAAAGCTGAATACACCAATCTGATTTTTACAAAGATACTCTGCTACATGTTCATAGCGGGAAGAGTGCTCTCCCATTCCGTGAATCAGGCATACCGCAGCAATAGCCGGACCTTCCGGTTTCCAGCTTTGTCCAAATATCTCTACTCCGTCTTTGGAATTCCAGGTAAAAGTGCTGTGCATCATATTATTGATTATTTATTAATTTATTTAATATTTGTGCGTAAATATAGTTGATTTTGTTTAAAATACCACTTTTTAACGATTTTTTTATCTATTTATCCGGTAAAAAAAACCAAATTCAGTTACCGGAACGGGGCCAAAAAAATTATAGTTAAAAACCTGAAAATAAAACACTTAATCCCAATCTATAGTCGGTAGTCCTTCAATAATAAACAGTGTTTTCCATTTACCAAACCCGTTTTTTTTTCCATCCACCCCTCAAAAAATACCCTGACCTTTGTACCATCAAAATTTATCAATCACTAAGTATCATCAAATAATTAATCAAAAAAATGGAAACGAAAACTTTTTACTACAACATGAACATCAAACCCGTAGCGGTTGCAGTTTTTAAAACTATCACATTACTGAAAAGGAATTATGGTATCAACTACATTACCCGTATTGTAAAAGGAGATAACCGGTTTGAATGGAAAGAGGAAATTCATACGCAGTTGGAAACCTTTGGAGTCCTGAGAAACTTTCCGGATTATAAAATCAAGAATATCATTAACTGGCTGATGATGAACCACTACCTTTGCACAACGAATCTGGAGTACGGTACATTAGGGCTATCAGAAAAAGCACATCAGACAATGGAAACAGAAGACGCTTTATGGGTTTCCAACTGGGAACTTTCCATGCATACCGAAAGAAGAATTACCCTTGATTCACTCAAAGCACTGCGCAAGTCCCTTTCCGTTTCGGAGAAAAAACCGGTTTTTCAGGTTTTTACCGATTACACGCTTCAAATGCTGCTCAATACTATGCCTGAGACAATGACAGACCTGAAATCCATACAGGGAATGAATGAGGGATTGTGCGACAAATACGGACATCTCATTCTGAGAACGATTACCAATGCCAAAAAGCAGGCAGAAATGGAAATCCGTGAAAAAAGAATTGAAAAAGTCAAGGGCGTTGATTATCAGTCTGTAAAAGAATTGATTAATGAGGAGAAAAAAATTGAGCGGGTAATAGAAAAAACCGGATTCAGTAAAGACAGAATCCTCAAAATCATGAAAGATCTCCATGAAACCGGAGAAATGGATGTAAAGCCTTTCATTGAAAAAAATATTAAACCAAAGGATTTACACAAGGCCACAGAGTTTTTCCGTCAAACCAATAATCCAAAGCTAAAAACAGCTTATGAAACGTTAGGTCTTGATTATGAAACGCTTCGTATGTGCAGACTGTATATTTCTGATGTAAAATCGGATATCGTAGCAATTGCATAATTCAATTTACTCTTTACTATCATTCAATTTGTAACAATTTAACTTTTGATAAAAGAAATGGAAAATTCAACAACAACAACAACTCCCACATTATTCAGCAAAAAGATTTCAGCCAAAGGGAAAACCTACTACACTACTGTAAAGGTTGCCAAAAATGGCAACAAGTACATGACAATTACTGAAAGTGGCTTACAGGATGGAAACGCTACCCGTCGTTGGGTCATGGTATTCGAAGAAAACATGGATGAGTTTGCGAAAGCTATTCATGAAGCAGCTCAGTTTGTATTGAATAAAAATTAATGACCGTTTAATTTCATTCGTTAAGGCCGTTGGGAAGTGATTTCCAGCGGCGTTTTTTATGATAAAACCATTGCTCTTTTCCGGTAATGAAAAGCAGCTGGCAATTTTTATTTTGTAAAACCCTGCAATTTTGTTAATTTTGGGCATAAAAATACCATGAACGAAGTAAAAATCAACTGGGAGCAGGCATTAAAGGAGTTTGATATGTTTCTTAGAATGGAAAGGGCTTTGGCGTCTCATTCCCTTTCTGCCTATATACACGACGTTGAACGGCACGCGGAATACTGCAGCAAGACACTGGAGATAATGTTCCCCGATGAGGTAACTCAGGAGCATATTCTCCGGTTCATGGTATTTCTTTCAGACGATTGTTTTTTATCGGAAAGAAGTATCGCCCGCAATATTTCCTCCGTCAAAGCCTTTTATGATTTTCTAACTCAGGAACAATATCTCGCATACAGTCCGGCTGCCGAAACGGGCACTCCCCGGTTTTTGTCTTATTTGCCGGTAGTTTTATCGACAGAAGAAATTGAGGCTGTATTTGAGATTATCCCGCTGAAGAAGGATACGGGAATCCGGAACAGGGCAATGCTTGAGTTATTGTATTCTTCAGGACTCAGGGTATCAGAACTTACGCAACTTACCTATTCTCAGATTTATTTTAAAGAAGAATTTCTGAGGATTACCGGAAAAGGAAATAAGGAGCGGTACGTACCGGTAGGCGAACCCGCACTGGAATTTTTGCAACAATACTGGACAGAAGTCAGGGTAAAAAAAACACCGAAACCCGGTTATGAGTCTTTTGTATTTCTGAATCCTTCCGGCAAGTCTTTATCCCGGATTGCGGTTTTTAAAATCGTAAAAAAACTCTGTGCGCTCGCAGGCATTACCAAAAACGTAAGCCCGCATACATTCCGACATTCATTTGCTACGCATTTGGTAGAAGGCGGGGCAGACCTGAGAGCGGTGCAGGAAATGCTGGGGCACGAATCCATTATTACGACTGAGATTTATACTCATCTGGATACAAACTATCTCCGGGAGATAATCAGTATTTATCATCCACGGAGATAGTTTTACGGCACATTCTTTCTTCAGGAAATTGCCAGTATATATATATTGGGGGGATTACAATCCTTTTCATGCAAGTTGCTTCTTATTTGCAAAACATACGCATGAGCCGGTTATTAAAACCACTTATTTTTCAATCGTTGCCTGTCCGAAATTCATTAAAGAATCATATTTCTGGGGATTGTACACATAGATTACGCCGTTCCCGAAAAAGTTAATGGGCATGGTTGCATTTTGAGAATAATTACTGGCTTCTGCAACATAATTAGAAACGTAAGCCCCCAGTTCCGGGAGAGAAATTGCGCCATTGTCGTAACGGGAGTCTGCTTCTCCTTTTTTACATCCGTCCAGTACAGACTGAGTAAAAATCCCGTGGTCAAAACGGCTGGATTCTTTACTGAACTCATTACTCGAAGCTCCTACCAGAATGGCAAGATTACGGGTAAAATTGGAGCCGAGGAAGTTAATTGCATCCACAATATTAAATGCAGCTGCTTCGGCAAAACAAACATCCAATGCGAGAATTTTAGGACAAGGAGCTCTCTCGAGCGTTCTCAGGAAGTCCGCTACCACAATTGCATTATTGGTTTCCAGCATATCAAAGTCCTTGGGGATCAGGCAAAGCATATTGTTATCATCCACTACCGCATGAGAAGAACAAAAAACCATAATGACATCATTGGTATCCGCAAGAAAAGAGATATTGTTGATATTCCGGATAATGGTATCCCTGATGGGATTATTGGTAATTTCATAGGTGAATACCTGTTTGTAGAGTACTCCTTCCTGAGCCTTAAAGGTCTTGCAAATATCTTTTGCGTCATTTTTTGTGTACCTCAGGGTAGGGATATTTTTGTCATAATGCTCCGAAACACCAATCGCTATACAGTAAAGATTCCCTTTAAGTGCTTTACTTTTAAGGGGTGCGCCCTGCCCTCTCAATCCGGATAACTCCCCGTTCATTTCCGAAGAGTTGGGTTTTTGATGTACCTTGAGTCTTTCTCCTACAATTACAGTATTATTTTTCATATGATTCCATTTTTTCAGACTATCTGCCTGAATACCATATTTAAGAGAAATACTGTAAAGGGTTTCGCCTTTTTGAATGAGATGACTTGTATAAGCACTTTGAGCACTTAAAGACGAGAAAGAAAACATAATAAAGAAAACCATCAGATATTCCTGTATGAATACTGACTTTTTTTTGTGATTTGTAAAACATTGATTATCCATGAAACCTGTATAAATTATTTAACCGAAGAAATTTATTTTTAAAGAAATTTTTTAAATTACAGAATCTGTATTTCATTTTGTATATTAATATAAACAATAGTGTTTACATTAATATACATTTTTTTTATTTATTTATTTTCAATAATATGTCTTTATGTCATTTTAACGATTATTCTTACATATTAAGCTATATTCAGTAATTCTTTCCTTTCACCTTCAATAATCCTCTGTTCCGTATAAATGAGGATATTGCAAATTTCAGTCCCATTCAAACTACATTAAAAACATCATACTTTTTATACTTTCTTACATAAAAAAATATTATACGTTAATTGAAAATATAAAGATATTCTTTTTTTTAACCCTAAGCAAAATTTATAGCATTTTAATACATAAAAATACAGGAAACCTGTATAAATCCAATTTATTACAAATCAGAAATTATTAATAATGAAAAGTATTCACATATCTATTTTCGTAAAATCCCAAAATAAACCCAGGAATTAATTCTTATAAATCAATTCTTAAGTAAATTATTATATATGAAGTGGTTTTATACCCAAAGTCACTTGATTTAAAAACCATCATTATAATCGTTAAAAACCGCTAAATGTTTCAAAAAACACCAAAAACAGGAAGAGAAAACATGTTAGTTCAAAAAATAATAAAGACCAAAAGTGAACTTAACATCTAAATTATTCCCAAAACAGGAATATTTGCTTCTGTAAGAAAATGAGTGAAATTGTAAATATTATTTTCTTTTTTCATTATAAAAATCTATCTTTGTAGAATGAAAAGCAAAGAATATCTGTTCCGTTCGGGAATAATTATTTTATTATTTTTTATTTCTAAAAATTTATATACCCAAACTTCCGGATATTTGGGGATGAGAAATCATATCTACGGAAATGTATTTTTCATGCCTTCCCTGAGAGATTCAAACAGCACTATCAATCTTGTATTAATCGGTGGATTTTCTCATATATGGTCACGAAATTTCAGCACAGGCATCACCTATCAGCAATTTTCGACTCAGTTCGGATACAAAAGTGAGTTAACTCAACGCTTCGGAAGAGGATTAATCAACGGATGGGGAGCAGGAATTAATGCCAGGTGGTATTATTTCTTTAGCTGGGGTACAATTGCTCCGATAGGTTCCTATCAGGAGATTCAGGTATCCTATCAGCATGCCACTATTTATGATAAATACGGAAGATATTATCCCAAGCCCAATGATATTCCCAATTACAGAATCGGCGATCAGGGAGGAATCGCAATTGGTACTTCTATCGGTGAGCAAAGAGCTATTTATAAATCCATTATTCTTTCCTATGGAATGAACTTCCGGTATGTATTTCCTGAGATTCACAAAAGCTATCATGACGAATACCTCAGCCCCATCATAGCACGCAGAATCAGAGGTTTTCAGGCAATCTCTTTTTCTTTGGGTATAGGCGCACTGATTTTCTGACGATTTATGGGGACACAATTCGGGTAAAGTGTACCGGATTTTATTGATTCAAAATTTCTTTGCTCACTTTCAGCATATATTCATACGCAGGTTCGTATTCGTTGGGGATAATCCCGTCAAGAATCGCTTCCCTTACTTTATTCTTGATTTCTCCCACTAATTTTCCCGGCTTGATTCCAAGAGACTGCATGATTACTTCTCCGGACACAGGCGGTTGCCAGTTTTTAAGATTATCTCTTGACTCAATAAAGATAATCCGCTCTTGCAATAAAGTATAATTTCTGATGTATTGTTTCACTTTCTCCTCATTGCGGGAGGTAATATCACATTTGCAAAACAAAAGTAAATCGTTAAGGTCCTCTCCTGCATCTACGACAATCCGGCGGATAGCACTATCAGATACCTCAGTATTTACCAGTGCGATGGGTCTTTGATGAAGGGCAACGAGTTTTTTTACATACTGCATTTTGTCATGCAAAGGAAGCTTGAGTCTCGAAAAAATAGCCGGAACCATCTTTGAACCTCTGTCTTCATGCCCGTGAAACGTCCAGCCAATCCCTTCTTCGAACCGTCTGGTCAGCGGCTTTGCTATATCATGCAGAATAGCCACCCACCGTAACCAAATATTATCCGAAAGTGCGGCAACGTTGTCCAGCACCTTCAGTGTATGATAAAAATTATCCTTGTGTGCGATTCCGTTATGTACACTTACTCCCTGCATTGCAGCAAGTTCCGGTAAAATTATGTGTAAAAGTCCGGTCTTAAACAAATGAAGAAATGCCTGGGAAGGAACAGGAAGCATAATCATTTTATTAAGTTCGTCGCTGATTCTTTCCGGGCTGACAATCGATATTCTTTGCCTTGTCGCTGAAATCGCTTTATAGGTTTTCTCTTCAATCGTAAACCCAAACCGGGTAGCAAACCTGACTGCTCTCAGCATTCTGAGCGGGTCATCCGAAAAAGTAATTTCCGGGTCCAGAGGCGTTCTGATAATTTTATTCTCCAGATCATTCAGCCCTCCAAAGGGGTCAAATAATGTACCCCAGTCATCGGAGTTTAAAGAGACCGAAAGAGCGTTGATGGTAAAATCTCTTCTAAGCTGATCGTCCTCCAGTGTTCCGTCCTCTACTTTCGGTTTACGGGAATGTCTTTCGTAGTTTTCTTTTCTCGCCCCTACAAATTCTACCTCTAAGTCTTTTGTTTTGACAAGGGCAGTACCAAACCCTTCATACACCGTTATTTCTTTACTGTTTACTGCCTTTGCAAAGGCTTCTGCCAAAGTAGTTCCTTTGCCTAATACGACAATATCTATATCTTTACTTTTTTTATTCATCAGAAAATCTCTGACATACCCGCCAATAACGTACGTTCTTAACCCGAGTTTTTCCCCGCACTTTCCTATTATCCGGAATACCTCCTCCTTATCTATCGCTTTCGCTACATTCATTTTATTAATTCTTACTATGACAATACAAAGGTAACGATTTCTTCTTAAAGCAGCAAAACAGCAATCCCTTTCAGTACCAGACACTCATCCATAACATGCTCTTCAGGTAGTTTTTCACTTATAAATACAGCGTCCCCTCCGGTCAGAAATACCCGTACTTCCTCCCCGAATTTTTGCCTGTACTGCCTGATTATTCCCCCTATTTCGGCGATTGTACCATTAATCACTCCGGACATCATGCTGTTCAGGGTGCTGTCCCCGATAAGTGGAGTGTGGCGGGCTTCTTCTATCAGCGGAAGACGGGCTGTAAACTCATGCAAAGCCCTGAAACGCATCCGGATTCCCGCCGAAATGCCTCCCCCAAGGTATTCAGACCGTGAGGTAGCAAAATCGTAAGTGATGGCAGTCCCGGCATCTACTACGAGTACAGGGGTGTTGTGTACCTGAGTGAGTGCACCGGTAATCGCTACAATTCTGTCTGTCCCCAGAGTGTGAGGGGTTGTATATCGGTTATTAAGCGGAAAAGGAGTCAGTGAATGAATTCTGTGAAAAACGGGAGGTTCCTCAAAGCGGTTCCAGCATTGCATTTCTTCCGGATTTATCACCCTTGAAGTACTGATATATCCGACCGATAAAACGGAAGAGGGGGCAAAATGACTGAGCGTCTCTGCCAGAGATTCTTCCAGCGTATCCGTAAAAAAAAACCAGAATTGCTGCGGCTTACTGTTGGAAAGAATAGATTCACGGCTATCAAAATACGCTACTTTGGTACGGGTATTTCCAATATCAACCGCCAGATAAATACGGGTTTCTATGGGTAGAATCATGGATTATTCTTCATTTTCGGTGGAGTGCAGTACTTCCATAAACAGAGACATTAATTCAGAAGCAGGCTGTTGCTGATATTTATACTGATAATATTCGCGAAACAGTTCTTCCATAGATTTATCGAGGGTGTAGATACTCTCTCTTTGATTGGCAGCAGCAGCCGCAGACCTGAGTTCCAGCCTTAAAAAAATGGCCGGATTGGCCTGATAGAGTTTTTTGCGCTGCGCCGGTGTCAATGCGGTATCTGTTATGATGGTCACTTCAACAATAGAGTCCGGATTTTCGAGCAGCCACGTTTCAGCTTCTTCAACAGAGGTGAAAGATTTTTTATAGAGTTTTTTTCCTGCATTAAGCGGGAAAAACCGGTAGAGTGTTTCACTTTCAGGCGATGCTTCTATGATTACTACATTTTTTTGCTGACCGGATTCTGCCATACTGTATGCAATCGGGCTGCCGCTGTAAACAATCGGGCAGGGGATTTTGGAAATCGTCTGAGGACGGTGAATATGCCCGAGGGCTACATAATGGATGTGAGTCGGGAAATTATCCGAATAGAATTCCTGCGCTCCTCCTACCGTAAGTACAGAGCGCTCCTCGTCTCCCTCTTCAGGACGGGCTTCTCCTTTTTTCATCACAAACAAATGAGTCACCAGAAGATTTACCCCTTTATTGTCAGAGCAGTATTTTTCCGAAAGATTTCTCCATTTCTCCTCCATCAGCACCCGGAGATTTTCCTCTTCTTTCTCCTTGGATAAATACGTTTTTAATCGGGATTCATTTGCGTAGGGAGTCAGAATTACCCGTAAAGGCTCATCACAACCCGGCAACCGAAGGCTGATAAATCCAGGCTCACTGTGTGTAACGGCAAGTCCGGTATCGAGGGTAAAGGGAGTAACGACTGAATCCGGATACCCCGTAAGGATAATGCCACATTCCCTGGCAAGCGGGTCAGGGGCTTCGATTCTGTCCGGCGAGTCATGATTTCCTGCGATACCAATCACGGCACACTTTCCGTTACGGGTCAGTCTTTTGGCGGTTTTATAAAAAAGCTCGAGGGCTTCTATCGGCGGATTGGGTGTATCAAAAATATCCCCCGCAATAATTACGGCATTGGGTTCTTCTTTCCCCGATAGCTGACAAATTTCCTCCAGCACCGCCCTTTGTTCTTCCAGCCTTGAAAGCATGTCCAGTTTCTTTCCTAAATGCCAATCGGCAGTATGCAGAATTTTCATTTTTGTTTTTTTTACAAAGATAGGAGAAATCCGGAAAATTGTAAAGCGAATTTACCCGGATATGAAAAGATTTTGTGGCATATAACACCAAAAAGCGGTACCTTTACTGCTTTTATGAATCCTCTTCAAATAAAAATCCCCTGAACGACTGGATTCAGGGGATTTTTTATGACTTTTTTGATAAAAAGACTATTCTCTGATGAGTTTGATTGCTTTTACCACTTTATTGTCCAGTTTCAGGTAACCTGTATAGATTCCCTGTGGCAAATCCAGTGAGTAATTACGCTGCCCTTCAAAAACCGGAATCGATTTCAATTGTTTTCCCTGAATATCATATACCGACAGTTCCGCTTTGTCAAAATCTGCACTTCCCAGAGAAAGTGTCAGGGAGTGGGTAAAGGGATTCGGATACACAGCAAAGGAAACATTCTGCGCAAAATCTGTAATGTCCACGCTGTTTTGATTGGGTGCTCCTTTTACAAAGAAATAGTCAAAAGCCCCTTCGGTAATATGTCCGGGAGTAGCGTCTTCTACTTTCAAAATCATTTTCATACTGGCAGAAGGCGTAATAAAATTAGATACGACAATACTGTCATAATTCCATGAATTGTGTACCCCCGAATAATCCTTGACCTGTACCGTTTGAGTACCGTCCGTAAGGGATAGAATAAAATGATCGTTAATCGCTCCCTGATTGGCCAGGTCTGCATTAAAGAACCACCAGGAATAAGTGATAACGGGATTATTGTAAGCAGTAAGATCAAACTCAGGGGAAGTGAGTTCTGTATAGCCATTATCCACATCATCATCTCCGACATTTCCTCCGCCGTTACCCGTTACAAAGGCATTCACGCCAATGTCGTTTGCAGCATCATCATCCGGGTTGGAAGCACTGCCATTTTGAAGAGAAGTTCCTGCCGGTTCTCCTCTTTCCCAGTTGCCACGGGGAGCAGTTCCGCTTTCAGTCCACCCAAAATCGAAATAGGCGTCATCATAATATCCCTGATCCAGATAAATCGTATCATTCAGGCCGGTAATAGCACTTACATTAATTTTTTGGGTGATATATCCCCATTTTCCAACCACAAGGTCATAATTTCCGGCAACGATTGAGCCCGCAACGGTACCGTTGGCAGCAGTAGAATAATTGTAATCAAGGCCGTTATTGTCTGTCATAAATACAGTAGCAGCAGATACCGGATTGTAAGGATACCAGGATTCTACCACATTTACCGAAGCACTGACAACGCCGGCCGGCACCAACTGAATATTCTGAGTGGTAGTAACTCCGTTGGAAAGATTTACGGTAATCGTCTGAGAAATATATCCTGGTTTGGAGTAAGTAACCTGATAACTGCCTGCGGTAGCGGTTCCGGTAGCATAATTTCCGTTTGTAAGAGAATTATCGGATGCTAAAGAAGCGAGGGCGATAGTCGCTCCGGAAATCGGGGCTGAAGTATTGGCGTCAGTTATCAGCCCTTCAAGGTAACACCCTCTGATATAATTGGGTCTTAATACAAAAAGGCCTTCTTCCATATCAGATACGATGATATTGCCGGACGGGAAATAATTGAATACCCCCCATGCGCCATTAAATCCGCCTCCGCTCATAGGGCTTGTATCATAATATCCCACCTCAATCATATTGTTGGGGTGAGCTACGTCAAAAATCACTACTCCATCCCTGTAATAACTTGTAACGCCATAATCATTGATTACGTGAATATTATGCGGAATAGAAGCCCCTGCACTCAGGCTTGAGCGGATTTTGTCGAGTTCCTGAATATTCATTGGGTCAGTGATATCCCACGCATACACATAGGCTGCATTTTTCTCATCTGTAGTGAAACAGGCAGTGCTTGCGTCATTTAACCATGCATTGTGTGTAAAGGAATTGATATAGGAATGTGTATTTACATCCACCGGCGCATTTTTATTGGTCACATCGATAATGGCGAGCAATCCGTCATTAATCTGTCCGGCGTACATGGTATTTCCTCTTACATAACAGTCATGTACATAACGGGTTGTATATTCCCCGATGTATTCCGGTCTCCAGGGGTCATTGTGAAGGTCCAGCACCTGAAATCCTCCGTTTCCTACATTGGTTCCGTTCAGATAAAGGTATCCGTCCGTTTCAGAAACAGTGTGGATTGTTTCGTTGCCGTGAATAATCGTATCCTTGTAAGGTGCACTTCCGGGTAAGCCTGATAAATCCACAATCCTCAAACCATCTCCGCCTTCATTGCCGATATAAGCATAATCTCCATAAACTTTTACTTCTCTCCAGATTGTTTGAATACCGGGTAAAAATTGAACTTCCACAGGGTTGGCAGGGTTGGCAAGACTCACAATAGATACGCCATTTTCAGTACCCACCACTGCGTATTCGGTGCCATCAGGTGCCACGTACCCCCAAAGATTGGATAGCTGATTACCGGGATAGGACACCTGCCCCAAGAAAGTAACATTGAGGGAACCGGAGGTTTGCGCCTGAATGCCAAAAATAGAAACAATAAAAAACAGAAATAGTAATTTTCTTGTCATTTTACTTGATTTTGAATTATTAAATATAATATAGAGTCTGCAAATATACAGATATTTAAAAGAATACCCCTTCTAACGAAATAATTATAATAAAGTAGCTGCACTTCAGAATTATTTTTTCAGTAAATAGATAAAAAATGGCACTCCCAGAAGGGCTGTAATTATCCCTATTGGCATTCCTGCAGGAGGCAGCAATACTCTCGTAAAGCTATCGCACAAAACGAGATAAACAGCCCCTGTCAAATAGGAAGGAAGAATCAGATTTGCGTGAAGTGCTCCTGAAAACCGGCGGCATACATGAGGAATTATCATCCCGACAAACCCAATCGGACCTGTAAAAGCCACAAGCCCGCCGATTGCGCAAGATACTACGAGAAATATTCCGGTTTTCCATTTTTTTACGGATAGCCCTAAAGACTGAGCAGTAACTTCCCCCATCAGCAGCAAATCCATTCTGCCGGAAAAAACCCAGCAAAAAACAATCAGAAAAACCGATAAAAATCCGGTTATATATATGCTTTCCGGAGTAGCCTTTTCAAAACTCCCGAAGGTCCAGAAAATCAGTTTATGTATTTTATCCTGCTCAGCAAACCGGTAGATAAAAAAACCGGTAAGTGCAGTACAGATTGCACTTGTAGCTACTCCTGCCATCAAAAAATGTTCTTTGTCGGATTGCAGCGTGTAGTAACTGAGGAGTAAAACCAAAACCAGGCTCATCATGGCTCCAATCCATGCAAAAACCGGCAGGGTAAAGTAGGAAAACAGGGTTACAGGAATCAGACCAAACAATAATATATTCACCCCTAGCCCCGCTCCGGCCGTTATTCCCATAATGTAAGGGTCGGCGAGCGGATTCCGCACGAGGGTTTGCATACATAATCCGGAGAGACTGAGAATTCCCCCCGCAGTAAGGGCAAGTAAAGCCCTTGGCAGGCGAATGTCTGTAATAATATCTCTATGCGGATGCGGATTGCCCGCCAAAACAGAAAGTACCTCGCGGAAAGAAATCTGCATGCTTCCAATGGATAGATTCCAGGCAAGCGCAAGGAGGAGCAATACACTCAGAATCATGCAAATCATGAAAACCTTTCGTTTCATTTTTCGGTAGTGAACTTATCCGGAGTAAGCTGTGAATGTAAAATATGGGTTAAATCCAGCAAAGCCATTGTCGTGCGGGGCCCGGGTCTGTAATACACATCCGGGTCCGTAATAAAAATGTGTTTTTGCATATCAGCAACCGTATTGTACAAAGGAGGATATTTCATAATCAGCTTGGTATAGGCCTCCGTATCATTGGTGGGAATAATGATATACTCAGGCTGAAGGCTCATGATTTCCTCTACGGTGGTAGTAGGATAGGGGTCATTTTTATCTTTAAATATATTGGTTCCTCCGGACTTTACAATGAGTTCATTGAGGTAACCGGTTCCTCCGATTACTTTCAGGGGTTCGTCGCTGACGAGAATCATCGTACGGTATTTGGCGAGATTTTGTGTCATAGACCAGACCTTCTTCTCAATATTTTCCAGAGAGTCCGCTGCTTTTATTGCATTTGCTTCACAATCGAGCAGTTTACCGGTTTCTTTCATACACCGGTAAATGTCTTTCATATTACTGTAAGACTGCTGATAAACCTTGATATTTTGTTTTTCCAGCAAAGCAATGGCATCCGGGGAAAATATTTCGTTTGTAGTAATTACAATATCGGGATTCAGGGATTTTAGTTTTTCGACATCCAAAGCAGGAAAAGTAGTGATTACCGGTAAAGCATTTGCTTTTTCGGGGTAGTTACAGGCCTGAGACCGGGCTATCAGTTTCTTCTCTCCTCCGATGGCAAAAATCATTTCCGTTACGCTCGGAGCCAGCGAAACGGCTTTTTGAACGGCATGATCAAGTTTAATTTCTTTTCCGGTATCATCTTTCCACTGATTGGTAACAGGAGGTGCATTTTTTACCAGTTCTTTTTTATCCCCATTACAGGCAAACAAAAAAAATACAGCCATAAAGGCAATTCCCTGAAAAAAAGATTTCTTCATATATTTACGAATAGCAGTTTATTTAAAAATATCACTCCAATATAAACTGCAAAATAAGGAATTTTATTTGACGCTTCCAAAAGGGAAAAATTACTGCCCTGTCCGACTTACTGATTGCCTCTTCAGGCTTTACGGGATGATTTACCTCAGCATATAAATAAAATTCCCCCCGACCTGATTAAGCCAGAGGGAATTACTCAAATATTTTTTAAATTACTTTTTTCTTTTGAACACAAAAACGCCTCCTTCATCTCCTACATCCCTTAAAGCAGTTCCCTGAGGATGTTGGTCGGCATTGTTGAGCATTTTGGATTTGATTGTCTGAAAAAGCGCGTCAGCTCTTACTGCAGAAGTTTTATTTTCAGTTAATCCTTCTGAAAGTGCTTTGGCAAACGGGCTGTTTTTACCGGGGATACCGTCTTCCACATTTTCAAAGTCACCCGAAGTAATTACCCATCTTGATTTTTTATTTTCCAGAGGCTCATATCCTGAACGTACCAGCAGTGAACCCGCAAAGCAGGCGTCTGCAATCAGCAGTGTATGAAAAGAAGGAATAAAACGTACCATATCTCTCACGGTAGAGTTAGGGATATAGCTTGAGATATCGCCTTTTTCAGCATCCGAAGGAATCCAGTAGCCGATTTCAGAAAGTTCGTCATAATATCCGTGTCCGGCATAATAAACGACAAGGTTATCGTCCGGAGTAAGGCTTCTTGCAAGACTATCGAGTTTTTTCAGAATATTTCTGCGGGTCGCTTTTTCATCGAAGAGAAACATCATATTACTGAAATCAAACTGATAATTTTCTGCCAGTGTTTTTCCTACGAGTTTACAATCGACCGTAGGGTTTGACAAATCAGGCCAGAAATCATATTTATTGATACCGATAAAGAAAACATAGTTTTTCCCGCCTCTTTCATTCAGCCCGGAGCCTTTCATGGAAGCAGAGGGAGTAAAATTAGCGGAAGCCACCACAGCTGAAACCGGTTCCTGCTTTCCGAGATAAACGATATCCAGAATAGTCTGGGAAATATTTTCATTATTATCAGTTGCCTCTATCAACACCCGGGTAGTATCCTTCAGTAAAACGGTTTTATAATTCAGCAGTCCGGCCTGCAGGGTCACGATTTCATTATTAACCCTTACTTCTCTCACGCCAAAAGCATCACCCACTTTGGAACTGATTTGCAGTTCTCTCTGTTTGGAATGGAACATAAAGTGGTCACCGCTGTAGGAACGGGATTCAGATACAGAAATCAACTCTTTGGTATCCGGCTTAACGAAAGAAATCAGCGGGCTTTGGTTATCATTTGCTTTCAACTCGTACAAATCAAGAGAAGGGGAAATAAACATCGCCTTATTACTGAAATTATAGCCAATCTGAGTACCGCGTATTGCTCTGGCCTCACATTCATACACATTCACTCCGTTAATAAAGAAGTACCACTTATTCCCTGCCTGACGAAAGGTAAGTTTATTGTGGCTTCCGGTCATGATGCTGCTGGAGTTGGTATTAAACAGAAGGAATTTCTCAACTCCCTGCTCAACCTGTGTAATGGAGAAGTTCTGGTCCAGAGAAATCCAGAGAGCATAATAATTATTATTATCTTTTGCACCGAAGCACATTCCGATTTTACCACTGCTTCTTACCCATTTTACAGAGGTTTCCAGTTCGAAAGATTTTCTGGTATCAAAACTTACAGGATACAACTTTGTAAACGAATTACTGTTTTCTGCATTCAGCTTTACCAGTAAAACGTGCTGCTGATCGGAAATAAGCGTCTGGAAATTTTGATTTTTTTCTTCCCAGTGATTATGGTTATCTTCAAACCTCTCAGAAAAAATCGTTTTTTTGCCTTCCGCAGCAATTCCGTCATAAAGCTGAGGTTTCCATAAGCCCTGTGCTGAAACAGAACTCAATGCCCCTGTAATAAACAAGGCAGCTACCCCAATGATTATTTTTTGTATTACACTTCTATTCATACGGGAAAAAATTATTACTCCATTAACCCATTAATATTAAACTTATACAGAACCTTCGCAAAAACCATACCTGAATGTAAGTTTTTAAAAAAAAATAATATTTTATTGTATAATTTTTTGCTTTTGCATTTTAAATTAAACCCTGTTCGAAGTGACAAAGATACGAAAAAATATAATTATCATCATAAAAATAAAAAAAATTACAGCATTCGTCTTTTCAGAAGAACTCATAAAGTATTTGTACACATGAAGCAATTAAAGAATAATTATCCGGATAACTTTATGATTCCGCATTTTTCTGAGGGTAAACAGGGCTAATAATCAGCGTTTCACCGAATTATTCGGGTATTATTTTTTCCGAACTGTAAATTTTCATGGACTTTTTTCTTTAAAATTGTACAAACTATTCTGTTTTATTGCTTAGTATTTTATCCATGCTCTCTGACAAAATCCATCAATTACGATTCATGTAAGTTTATTGAAAATAATCATCCGAAAAATAAATTTAATGTATTTAAAAAACGATAAACTTATTTGAGGTTTTTTCGTTATGTATAGTCTTGCAGAATCCTTGTTTTTTGGGGGGATTGAAAAAACAAAAGATTCTGCTTTGTAAAGCCTATAATTCCGACTTGAAATGATTGCAACCGGGGATTATTCCGGACAATTTCACAGACAGGTTAAATTATATAAAATAAATAAATCATAAGTCAGCAGATTAATTACCACATGAATGCTTCGGTTTGTTCTGTACAACAGGTTTTAGGGAAAAGAGGGCTCAGCAGCTCCGGTGCTCTGGTTCTGGACTCAATCCAAACACATATATATAATACAATCGGAGAAATTCCGGCCGATGCCTGGGATAGCCTTCTTCAGGCCTCTCATTATTACCTGAACCGGAATTATCTGAAAGCACTGGAAACATGCGCAAAAGAAGATCAGCAGTTCCGGTATATACTGATTACCCAAAAGGAACAGCCGCTGATTGCAGCTTATTGCCAGATTATTCCATTTGATGTAGGCAAAACCGGTAATTACACACAATCCTCCACCGAAAACCCCGGTTTTAGCTTTAAATCTTTCGCCTCCGGGATTTTTAACAGAATTATGTCCAACATGGAAGTTAATCTTCTGGTTTGTGGCAATGTATATCTCTCCGGGGAGTATGGTTTTGCGGTTCACCCTGCAATTTCTGAGAAAAAAGCCTATCAATACCTACTGGAAGCAATGCAAACCCTCATAAAACAGGACCATAAAAAAGTATCTGCTATTCTGATTAAAGATTTTTATACGGAAAGTGAACATCCTGTGGAGATTTTTGATCAGGATGGGTTTCATCTGTTCCATGCCGACCCGATTATGCTGATGGATATTCCCAAAGAATGGAATACGTTTGAAGATTACTCCAATCTTTTGTCTTCGAAATACCGTCAGAGACTCAAGGGTGCCTACAAAAAAAGCCAGCATCTGACGACAAGAGAACTCTCACTGGAAGACGTAATTGCCCTCAACAATCAGTTATTTCCTTTATTTGAAAATGTAGTCCGCAAATCTTCCTTTAATCTGAAGGATACTCCCAGGGAATATTTTATTGCGCTCAAAAAGCACCTGAAAGAGGATATTAAAATCACTGCCTATTTTGACAAGGAAGAACTTGTTGGATTTATGACGGTAATCCGTGCCGGAAATCATCTGGAAGCCCATTTTCTCGGATATGATGAAAACCAGAATCATCAGTGTAAAATGTATATGAGAATGCTTTATGACATGATTAAAACCGGTATCGAGGAAAATTTCTCCCGTATTTCCTTTGGGAGAACTGCAATGGAAATCAAAACCACAGTGGGTGCAGTACCCAATCCGGCCAATCTGTACCTTAAACTCACGAATCCTGTATTTAATTTTCTGGGTGGCCCCGTAATCCGAAATATCCGTCAGGAGGTTTTTGTGCCCCGCCATCCGTTCAAAGGTCAGGAAGAACTCGAAGGCAAACAAGCCGAAAAAGACAATCCGGGAAGCTGATTATGGTTATTTTCAACTTTTTTGTAACTCAGGGAAAAGTGGCTTTTTTACATAAAATAACAAGATAAAAACACCGGTTTATTTTCCTGAAAAAAGTTTGAAAAAGATTTAAAAATACATCATAAAATACTGATATTCAATTTATTAAATTTTAATATTTTTTCATTTTTTTTCAAAAAAACGCAACGAAGCTGCTTTTTTTACGTATAATTATATATATTCAAAACACCAAAATCATTAAACGTATGAAAGCAGTAATGAAGAATGTGTTGCAGGCTGCCGTGACGCATCAGGCAGTGTGTAATGTAAAACTGAAGCATGAACCGGCGACCCGTCGTTTGCATCCGTATGGGTTACTGAAAAATCCGGCTGGAAAACAAATGCTGATTTGCTGGCAGGAAGAAGGTCATTCAGCGAGTAAAAAAGTTCCGAATTTCAGAACGTTGCCTATTGACGATGTTTCCAATCTGGAAATCACAACAGACAGTTTTGATATTCACCAGAAATTCAATCCAACAAGCAAAATGTACAAAGGCTGGGAGTTTCATCTGAACAAATAAAAATATAGTTTTTTTCATTGCCTGAAATATCACAGGTTCTCACAATAAGAATCATGCCGGACACCACCCAAAGTCCGGCTTTTTTTATTTTAGAATCCGGGCAGATATCGGTAAAACGCTGCAATTTCTCTCGGAATGCTGTATAAATCCCGCCACTCTGTATATTTTGCTCCGGCTCCGGCTACCTCCTTAAAACCCTGCTGCCGGAAAAGCATCTTGGTCCGGGTGATGTGAAAATACTGGGAAATCACCATCACCGAGTGAATCTGGAGACTGTCTGCGATTTTCTTTGCGTTGATGGCGGTCAGCTGGGTGGTATATCCCTCATTGTCGGTGAAAATATCTTCCGGTTTTACGCCTTTGGCAATCAGAAATTCCTGCATTTTGGTTCCCTCCCAATGCCCTTCTTTACCTAGGCCTCCGCTTACCATGAGTTTCCCGACCTGATGATTCTGATACCGTTTCAGCCCTTCTTCCAGTCTTTTTTGTAATCGGGGAGAAAGGCTTCCGTCCGGAAATACAGTGCTTCCGGGTATCACTCCCAACTGCGCATTCCCCTCAGGCTCCCGGGTGCCGTCATAGATTATCCAGGCTGTATTACAAACCATAAAAATAATAAAAAACAAAAATAAACGCAGTACGTATATTTTGATTTTTCGAAACATAATTCCTCTCAGGTTTTGAAAACAAAAATCCGTTAAAATATCCCGGTTTATACCGCAAATAAAAAATCCTCAGGTCTTTTTTGGCCTTCCGGAAGTTTTTTGAAAATTCTGAACAAATATAATATAAAATACGTTTAGACTGAAATTTCTTTTAATGCCGGCCAAAGGCACAACTTAAAATCAATACTTATGGCAGTAACTCCTTATAATAAAGAAGAATCAAAGAAAAAGCAGGTAACGGAAATGTTTGATAATATTGCTCCGACCTATGACAGGCTCAACCGGATTATGACGGCGGGCATTGATATTACATGGAGAAGAAAAGCCATTGATATGCTGAAGAAATACAATCCGAAAATTGTGGCAGATATTGCTACTGGAACAGGAGATTTTGCAATCGAAGCGCTCCGGTTGAATCCGGAAAAAGTAATCGGCATTGATATTTCTCCGGGTATGCTGGAAGTGGGCAGAAAAAAAATGGAGAAACTAAAAGTTGACCATATTATTGAAATGCGTTTGGGTGACTCTGAGCATCTCGTTCTGGAGGATAATTCGGTGGATGTGATTACCATTGGTTTCGGGGTCCGGAATTTTGAAAACCTGAAAAAGGGAATGGGCGAAATCCTGAGAGTATTGCGTCCGGGAGGAGCCGCTTTGGTACTGGAACCTTCTTTTCCTACTCAGTTTCCCCTCAAGCAACTTTTCAACCTTCATTTTAAAGTACTGACTCCCTTTTTTGGTAAAATTATTTCCGGAGACAACGCTGCGTATAAATACCTTCCTGAATCGGTCGGTGCTTTTCCAAACGGTCAGGAGTTTCTGGATATCTGTAAATCGGTAGGGTTTAAGAACGGGGTGTATAAACCCCTCACTTTCGGCACCTGCTCACTTTATCTGATTGAGAAATAAAAATCTCTGAAAAAAGGAGAAAACAAAAAACCTTAAAAAATAAAAGGGATGGATTTTGAGTAATCCATTCCTTTTTTTATTCCGGATATTTATCAGCTCCAAAAGCCTGTATAAATGTTTTTTTTTAAATTATTCATGCTGCTTTTTCCGGAAATACCCCAAAATTTGCCCAAAAAATATGTAATAGAATACTATTTTCCCTCCGGCAGTCGCTCATTATCATAGTAAATTGCATTCATAATCTTAAATGTATCATTTTTAACAATCGATTTACTATGAAGAAATTATTTATTTTACTATGGCTGTCTTTTTATTTTAGTACATCTTTTATGCTGGCTCAGTCAGCAGAAAAAAAAGTATTCAAAGGAAATCTGAAACATTACGTACCGGAAAACAAACGGGAAGAGCCGGTTTACAGTAATGCAAGAACGGGGCCTTCGCTTTCCACAGGAGGAATTGAGGAGGTTACTGTACTATCAGAGCAGATTCTTGTACTCCCAAACGCTTTTGGGTACATGCTGAACTCTCTGCAAAAACAACTTGCTTCTTATCCTTCCCTCAATGCGGTTACCTTTATTAACCGACAGGACCCTGCCACTTATGGAGGAGGAAACAGCGGTCACTTACGGTATTCTATCTCTACAGACAAAGGGATAAGCTGGACAAAAGGACTGGGCGTTACCAATGCAGATGCTCAGACACTGGGGCAGGCGAGGTACCCGGAATCCTACCTTTTCGCCAACGGAGGCAATACGCTGAATGATTTAAAACTTACTGCGGTATGCCCGGTTCTGGATGCAAGCGGAGTAAACTGGAATGGGCATTTGTATAATTCCATCACCAGTGACCTGACGAATACCAATTTTATCGTTACACAGGAAGACTATGTAAATCAGTCATCGGGGTTATTCTCTACCCTGGGAATCACTGAGCAAGGCAATCGTTCGGGCGTTTTCTGGAGGATAGACAATAGCCTGAATGATGATAATTATTATGTATTCAAAGGCTCATTTAATGGCGGCACACAGAAAACAGACTGGGTACAGCATTCTGTCCTTTCCGCAAACTGGAATGAAGACTCCAATGGAGATGCACAAAAAATCGGGGCGGTTGCGGCATTCAGTCCTGATGGAAATACGGGCTACATTGTTGCTCTTGGAGATATTGCCGGAGGTCACGACTCCATTTTTCAGCCGGTGGTGTGGGAATATAATCTGGCTACTGATTCGTGGGGAAATGCGTCAGAGATTGATATCAATGTTTTCCCTCAGCTTTCGGATTATCTTCAGCAATGGGTAGATACTGCCGGAGTACCCATAAGCAACGGGCTTGCCACTACCGGTTTTTCTTTTGATGTAACCGTTGACGTGAACGGGAATCCACACATCATCACACTTGTAGGAGCAGCGTCGGTCGGAACGGGTAGTCCACAGGCTTATGCTATTTCTACGGGTTTTGGTATGCAGATGATGGATATCAGCAAAGATGAATGGGGAGACTGGAATATGATTACCATCAGCCCGATGATGGATTTTGCCGGTATGTTTGGAACCGGGACAAATGTTGCTCAGGTAGAAGTAAGTACTCAAATTTCAAGAACAGAAGATGGAAAATTTATTTTTTATACCTGGACAGATTCAGACACTACTGGAAATTCGGGTTTTACTCCTGACTTATGGGGCTCTTTCTATGATGTAGAAAATGATATGATTTCCCCCGCCATCAACTGGACTACGAATGACCCTGTCTGGACAACCAGAGTTTTAATGGCAAAAACAGCTCAGTGGGTTTTTGAAACCCCTGAAACTTCTCCATGTCAGAGAAATTTTACTGTACCGGTAGTAACGATAGACCCTATTGTTCCCAACGATATTACAGTTCCTCACAATATTCATTATTTCAAGGATATCGCCTATTCCTGCGCAAGTTCCACTTTAACGGCTCCCTGGTTTCATAACTGTAAATCCAATCCGCTTTCAATTTCGGTAACCAATACGGAGCCGGGCTGCGGTGCTTCCAATGGAATGATAGATTTACAGATAAGCGGAGGCACAGGACCTGTGAGTGTAACGGTATCAGATATAAACGGTAATAACTTTCCCGTAAATAACAATCTCATTACCGGGCTTGCGGCAGGAATTTATGAAATTACCCTTCAGGACAGCATGGGCTGCACCCTTAATTTCACCAATTATTTAATCAATAATAACGGAGCGGTTGTTTTCCCTGATGCTACAAACCCTACCTGCGGGCTGTGTAATGGGGAAGTAATCATCTCCAGCCCGCCTACCGGCAGTTCTATCGTATGGTATCCTTCGGGCAGTACCTCCTTTAATCAGACACAACTTTGTCCGGGGAATTATACTTATCTGCTTACAGATGCAAATCAGTGCGTTACCCCCGGCAACCTGACGCTAACGGGAGTTGCTCCTTTAGCAATTACAGCCAGTATTACTCCGGTATCCTGTAACGGTGGTAATGATGGAGAAATATGTGTCTCTTTTACCGGTGGAACTCCCCTATACTCCTACTCAGGGCTTCCCGCCTTCCCCTGCTCGGAGAACCTTACCGCCGGAATCTATTTATGTATCCTGACCGATGCTTTAGGATGCGAGATATCAGATACACTCACCGTAACAGAGCCTCCTGCTATTACGGCAACTACCTCTTCTACTCCCAACAGTTCACTTACTCCTCCGTGGACAGGAACCTGCACAGTGAATGCTTCCGGGGGTACCAATGGTTTATTGTATTCATGGGCGATGACCTCCGGCTCAGTCAGTGTACCATTCGCCAATAATCCCGGAGGGGCATCATTTCAGGGGGGAATTCCCTGCGGAGTGGTTACGATTGTGATATCAGACAGCAATCAGTGCAGTATTTCGGTTCAGGAAATCGTGGAAAATATCTGGCCCGGGGTTGAGTGTCTTACTTCCATTACCAATCCTCTGCTTTCGGTAAAAGATATCAGAATGTATCCCAATCCGGCATACGATTACTGGAATACTGAAATTCAACTGCTGAAACCGGAAAAAATCATGGTAAAACTAACCGATATTCATGGAAAGGAAATTTTATCTCAGGCATCTTCCGCTCCCACCGAAATCCATCATTTCCTGTGGGATGTACGGAATCAGGCTGCGGGAATGTACCTGATGATGGTTTATACAGAAGCAGGAACCCTGGTAAAGCAATGGATAAAGCAGTAGGTTTTCAATAGATATGATTTGAATGTGAGCGGAGAAGGGATTGTTATCTTTTCTCCGTTTTTTATTTTTCTCCCTGCATTAAAAACAGTAAGGGAATTTTCAACCTTTTGTTCCAGGCTTTTTCTGAATGTTCTTCTCCCGGGAAAACCCGTGTCTGCCAGTTTTTATTTTTTTTGAATCCTTTTTTTCTCAGGATTTTATCCACTTTTTTCTGAAAAGGTGCATACATTGCGTCAAGCGTTGCAGTACCATGATCAAAATACAGGCGGTGATTTTGGGGAGAAGGAAGATTTTGTCTGAGGTATTTCATCATAGCATCCGGATAAGGATTGTTTTCCTTACGAAAAACCAGGGGCCAATGGGTTGAAATGCAGGCTGCCCCGCCAAAAACTTCCGGGTATTCGCAGATTGCATACAGGGAAATCAATCCTCCCATACTCGAACCGGCAATCCATGTACGGGAAGGGCGGTTATCCACCGAATAATGCGTTTCGATATAAGGTTTTAGTTCTGTAACGATAAATTTCAGGTAAGAATCAGACTGTACTGAGGCCGAAAATACAATCTGACCATTGGAACGGGTTGCCCTGAATAAAGTATCCTGTTCAGCAGGGCTTAAGGATTCAAAAGGCTTTTGGGGACAATATTCGCTGTGGCGAACAATTCCGCCATTCCATATTCCCACGACAATAAAAGGCTCCGTTTCTCCATTTGCAATCAGGGTTGTCGCCGTTTCATCCACTGCCCACTCCTGATGATTCCAGGTAATACCACCGTCAAAAAGCATTTGGCCATCCTGCATATACAATACCGGATACCGATGCTCCGGATTATAGCCCTCGGGTAACCAGATATCTATATTCCGGGCTTGTACGTACCGGGAGGAAAAATCAGGAATATGCACTATTTTTCCCGAAGAAACTACCGGGGTCTGTGCCAGTAATAAGCCGGGTAATAACGATAAAAACAATAATATGACCTTATATTTCATTCCTTTTCTATCTTATTTTTTCCAATCATCCTCTTTTATATAAACCAGAATCTTTTGCTATGGCGTTGCCGTGACAATAGTCAAACTCTTTCGGATTGAATTTGTATTCCGGGATAAAATCATCCGGAGAAAGAAAATCGTTACTATCCCACTGAAATACAATCTCTTTTTTTTTCATTGAACTCCTGAATCATGTATCCTGCTGTTTTGAAAGTCGTTTTTGAGTCGGAAAGATTTTGAGTAAAAACATGATTCAGGGTATCATAGGTTTTTATACTTTTTCCGCCAATAAGGAAATGTCCGTCTTCTGATACGCTGAACTCATGAGCATCGACAAAGACTCCGGGTGGATTGGTGATGGTATCGAATATTTCCAACTTGCTGTTCATGAGGATATAGTTTGTTCTTTCCTCATTCAGTCTGTTTATCCACCCAAACTGATTTTTATTTTCAAAATACTTAAAATCGGTATTTAATTTTCCTGTAGCACCGGGGAAATACCAAACCACAAATCCATTTTCATCCAGAATTATGGGTTTGGGTACTACAAAGTCCGGGGAGCCCGGTTTATCTTCCAGTTTGAAGGGAGAAATAAAATAATAAAGACGGGAGGTATCTTCTTTGAGCTTTTTTTCGAATTTATATCTAAAAACCCCGGTCGGATAAGGCCAATTCGTTACAGTTTTCTGGGAGAAAGCCCCCTGACTCAATCCGGAAAGAATAAAGAGAGCCACTATTTTTTGAATTATAGACATAAATAGAATTTACATTTTTCAAAGATAGGTAAAAAACCGGAAAAAGTAAGCGTTCCTCAAAAAAATGGCCGGCTTTCCGTTTTCAGAAAAGCCGGCCGCCAGTTATAATATTTTATCCGCTCCTGTTACTGAATTACCAGTTTTTGCTGGAGCATTTTTTTACCGTCAGAAAGATTGAGGAGGTAAATTCCGGGCTGAATTCCGCTTAGGTTAAGTATAAAAGAATTAATCCCTGCAAAAGTGCGGATATTTTCTGTTTTAATAGTTCTTCCAGCCATATCCAGCACAGAAAGCGCCAGTTGAGTATTGGAAGGATAGCTGAAATTCAGCATAGTCATTCCGGATGCAGGTGAAGGCTTACAAGCGGCAAAGCGGAATGCGTTCTCGTTCAATTGATCTTCGATTGCATTCGCCTCTAACACTTTTAGGGTATAGGTAAATGGAACAGGAGTTGTAGGCAATGAAATACCCGGTGCCGGGTCAGCAATTGTGGTAGAGATGTTGCAAGCTAATGCAAACACTCCGGGCTGGTCAGGCGTTCCTGTTATTTTCCAGCAGCCTGCGTCTCCTCCCCCCCAAACACAACCTGCGTTATTACAGGAGTAGGTAAACCCATTGGGCATCCCGTCAATACTTATAAGCTGTTGTTTGATAATGTTCAGGGTGTATAGCCCACCGGGGAAGAAAGGAGGTACTGCAGGAACATTCACCGTAGTATCTGCCGGAACATTGATAGTAATCGTTTGGGTAAAAGGCACATTAACATATCCAATCAAAGTATCCACCGGTGTTGGATTAAGTGGCAGGAATGCGAGTGGGTCAGGGGTACACTGTGCCTGAGAACCTGCCCATGCAACGAAAAGGCCTAATAGTAAACTTATTTTTCTCATAAAATTTGAAAATAAAAAATAGATGAATAAAATTTTTTTACAAAGATAATTAAAGAAATCAATCGAGAAAAAACTTACGCATTTAAGTTTTTCTCTTTTTATAAATGATAACGAATATAATCCTAAAAACGCTGCAAACAAGTACTTCGTAAGAATTTCTTTATATTATTTATTTCAACTCCGTAAGAATATAAACCACTGATATTAAATAATTTAACTTTTTTGGATTCTTACAGAACGGCTCGTTTTATTTAGAACTAATTTAGATTCAGTACTTTATTTTATGTTAAAGCTATTTTCAAAAAATTACAGACTAAGCGATATCCTCAGCATCCATCCAATTACCGGTTTCCATCATCTGATTTTGAATTGCCGTTTTAATCGCATCCAACTTAAAGATAATTGAAGCAAGCATTGGATAATAGTTTGTGGCGGTTGCATACCCTGCTGCGGCAATTTCCCTTGCAAAATTATAAGGGTCGTTGTATAAAAACGCTTTTTCATACCGTTTTTTCAACAAAAACTGCGTTCTGTCAAAGAAAGAATTGAGGGGAGAATCATACGCTCTGAACCAGTCTTTTACCCGGTATTTATAGAGTTTCAATGCCGGGATATATTCTATACTGATAATTTCAGGATACTGAATATCTGCGGTAGGGTGATATTCATCGGTTTCCACTAGTACTTTCTGGCCGGTCCAAGTTTTATTTGCTTTTACGCCAAACATATTATTGGCAGGTGCTTTTTTGCCCCATCCGGTTTCCAGTGCCGACTGAGCAATCGTAAATAAAGCAGGAACCCTAAACTCCTTTTCGATTAGGGACGCATAATCGTAGTATTTTTTAAAAAAATCGGTTTCTTTAGAGAAGCGGGTAAGCACATCTACTCCCCAGAATCCTCTTTCACCTGAAGCGTTTTCTTCGCAATAATATACTCCGTTTACGGGAGACCAGCCCATCCACCCAAACTGAAACTTTTGTTTGACGCCTTTTTTCACTTCTGAGTCTTTGACGGCGTCACTTACGGGATATCCCAGTACAGAGTCCTGTTCTCCCATCGATTCGTACTTTTCACGGATAAAACCGCTTACTTCAAAGGCCATTTCGCTATTGGGTGCATGATATATCGTCAGCAACTCAAAAGCCTGTTTACTACCGGTATCCGGCAACTCAATGAACTTTCCTTCCCGGCTTCCAAAACGGATTCCCCTGGAGCGCAACTCATTGTATTTTATTTCTATTGGATGCATGAATGTAAATATTAAACGATACAGTACAGTAATATTTTTTCCTGACCGGTAAACTGCGGAATTCAGCCCGCTACAATTTCAGGGGTTACAGTAACCCACCCATCCGCAGTGACTTTATCCAGTACAACTTCCATTGTCTGATTGACCCAGTCTTCCCGATAAGGAGTCATTACTTTTATGTAATTCTCTGTAAAGCCAAACATCAGGCTTCCTTCTTTTTCCGCCTCCCAAAGAACCGTTCCGGCTGTATTTTCGAACTTACGGTAAAATTCCATTCTTTTTTTATCGGACAAAATCCGCAGCATTTTATTTCTTTCGGCGCGTTCATGACGGGGGACAACGCCTTCCATCTCAGCGGCAGGAGTATTTTCCCGCTCAGAATAGGGAAACACATGAAGATAAGCGATATCCAGTTCATTCAGAAACTGATAGGTATCCAGAAAATGTGCCTTTGTCTCACCCGGAAATCCTACGATTACATCTACCCCGATACAGGCATGCGGCATTACTTTTTTTATCATCTCCACTCTTTCTGCATACAAAGCTCTTTTATACCTTCTGCGCATATTCCCCAGAATTTCGTCATTACCACTTTGAAGGGGGATATGAAAATGGGGCATAAATCGCCGGGATTCTGCAACAAAACGGATAATTTCAGCCGTCAGCAAATTGGGTTCGATGGAAGAAATACGAATTCGTTCAATTCCCTCCACCTTGTCCAGTTCACGGATTACGTCCATAAAAGTGTGAGGCTGATCTTTTCCGTAGTCCCCGATATTCACTCCGGCAATCACGATTTCCTTTATCCCATTTTTCGCAATTTCTTTTGCATTCCGGATAATATTTTCAAGAGAATCGCTTCTGCTTTTTCCTCTTGCCAGCGGAATCGTACAAAACGTACATTTATAATCACACCCATCCTGAATTTTCAGGTAAGAACGCGTTCGGTCTCCCATCGAAAAAGCGTCCTTAAACACATTTACTTCCTGGATTCCGGAATTAAAGACACAGGGATTTTCGTGTTTTGTCATGTCTCCAATCAGTTCCACTACCCTGAATTTATCTTTTGCCCCTACAACCAAATCTACTCCCGGTATTTCTGCGATTTCATAGGGTTTGAGCTGAGCATAGCATCCCATTACCACGATGTAGGCTCCGGGATTACGGCTCAGTGCATTTCTTACCGTATAGCGGCATTTTTTATTGGCTTCCTCCGTCACAGAGCAGGTATTAATGACATACACATCTGCTTTTTCCTCAAAAGCAACTTTCTCAAAACCCGCATTCAAAAACTCCCGGCCAATAGTGGAAGTTTCTGAAAAATTGAGTTTACAACCCAATGTATGAAATGCAACAGTATTCACGAATCCTAAATTTAGACTGCAAAAGTAACTATTTCCGGTCTTTTCTGCAAATTTTTCACAAAATACACGGACTCTCCCCTTTCCGGATTTGAAAACCACTAAAGCACTTTTTCAGGTAACGCAAATTATCCACACCGGCATTTGCAGTTATCCACATAGTGTCTGTAAAACGGGTTTCTGCCTATATTCAATTGTGGATAATTTTTAGTAAAATAAAAAACAGGGAGAAACCGGCAAAAAAGAAAGGTGGCATTTGTCAGGGTGCAGTATTTTTCATAATTTTGATTCCTTTTTTTCGTAAAAGAAAAAAGAATTTCGTATCTTTCGTCTTCATTGTTTAAAACGTAGTTTATTTTATGGCAGAGCCTCTCAAAAATTTTGGAAATTCCTCCGGTGAAAAAGAAAAAGCGGGAAGTCTTCTCACGCAGTTAGGGCGAATTCCGCCTCAGGCTTTGGATATGGAGCAAGCCGTTTTGGGAGCTTTGCTCCTCGAAAAAAATGCTTTACACCGAATCATGGATGTACTGCGAGCGGACATGTTTTACAAAGAGTCTCATAGAATCATTTTTGAGGCTATCCTCGGACTGTTTCAAAACTCGGCTCCGGTAGATATGCTTACCGTAAAAGACTATCTTCGAAAGGAAGGTCACCTCGAGAAAACGGGCGGGGCGTTTTACATTGCAGAACTTACTTCGAGAGTAGCCTCCGCTGCCAATATTGAATATCATGCAAGGGTAATCGCCGAAAAATTCATTTTGAGAGAGTTGATTCGTATTTCGGATAACGTAATCAAAGACGCATTTGATGAAACCACGGATGTGTTTGAGTTGCTCGACAAAACAGAGCAAGGACTATTTGAAGTATCTGAAACTCACCTCCGTAAAAACTATCAGGGAATGACTGAACTGGTAAAGAAAACGATTGACCGTCTCCAAGAGCTGAAGAATAAAGATGAATCCATTACCGGAATTTCCTCCGGATTTACGGAATTGGATAAACTTACTTCCGGATGGCAAAAATCGGATCTTGTGATTATTGCAGCAAGACCCGCAATGGGTAAAACCGCTTTTACGCTTACGGTTGCCCGGAATGCAGCACTCGGAAAAAAATCGCCTGTGGCTTTCTTTTCGCTGGAGATGGCAAGCGTACAGTTGGTACAAAGGTTGATCTGTGCGGAGGCGGAACTCGACGCACAAAGGGTACGTACCGGTAAACTGGAAGATTACGAGTGGCAGCAGTTAATTACCAGAATTGGCTCTCTGAGCAATGCTCCTTTATATATAGATGATACACCCGGTATTTCCATTATGGATTTACGGGCCAAATGCAGGAGACTGAAAGCAGAGAAAAAAATAGAAATGGTCATCATTGACTACCTGCAGCTGATGACGGGCAGCAGTGCAAAAGGAGGAAACCGGGAACAGGAAATCGCCGGAATCTCCCGGGCTTTAAAAGAACTGGCCAAGGAACTGGACGTGTGTGTCATTGCCCTCTCTCAGCTTAGCCGTGCTGTAGAAACAAGGGGAGGAGATAAAAAACCTCAACTTTCAGATTTAAGGGAATCCGGCTCCATTGAGCAGGACGCGGATATGGTAATGGCACTTTACCGTCCGGAATATTATGGCTTTGAAACTGACGAAGAAGGAAACTCTACCGCAGGACTTGCCGAGGTAATCATTCTGAAACAAAGAAATGGTCCGACAGGAACCGCAAGGCTGAACTTTATTGGTAAATATGGTAAGTTTACGGATTTGAACATGTTCAGCGGAGGGAATTTGATCCTTGGAAGTAGCCTGAACAATTCTGTAACCTCCAATCCTGCGGATTCCTTACAGAATTTCTTCAAAGACTCTGGCTCTCAGAATTCAGGAATCATCACTATACCTTCAAAACTGAATGACGACCTTGCAGGAGAGGATATAAATGTTCCATTTTAATTTTAGGCTACCGAAAAAAGAAATTGATTGCTTAGAAATTCATCCATATTTTTTCCCTTTGTAACTTTTCTCACACAGAATATATCCGAATAATCCTTACATTTGCAAGAGATTACTTTTAATTGTATATGGAGAAAAGTACCAAAAATAATAATCCTTCTTCCTATGACAAGTGGGTGGCTTATTATATCCTGGGCTTACTTTTATTATTAGTGGTCTTAATTCTACTTTTTAGTATTTTTCTTTTTGTACAAATCTATAAACCTGACTTTCATACACAAAAGCGCGAAAAAAAGGAAAACAGAGATTCCTCTTTTTCACAATGGGCAGAGGCGCAAAAAATCAAAAAGGAAATGAATAAATTCTGGGTAGCGGAATCTATCCTGGATTGTAAAGATTCCGTTTTACAAAAACAGCTTTTATACGGAAAAGAACTGATTACCCATACTTCAAAATATTTAGGTCCACGGGGAAGCGTCCTTCGAATTACAAACGGGATGAATTGTCAGAATTGTCATCTGGAAGCCGGAACCAAGGCCTTTGGGAATAATTATGGCTCTGTTTTTTCTACTTATCCCAAATACAGGGCACGAAGTGGGAAAACGGAAGATATTTTCAAAAGAATCAACGATTGTTTAGAGCGTAGCCTGAACGGGAAATCGCTGCCTGTTGAAAATAAAGAAATGCAGGCAATGGCAGCTTATATTCAGTATATCGGCAAAAACGTACCTTCAGGAACAAAAGCGAAAGGCTCCGGAATTTTTGATTTGCCCTTTCCTGATAGTGTGCTCAAGCCTGAAAACGGTAAAATCATTTATCTTACAAAATGCAAAAGTTGTCATCAGGAAAACGGAGAGGGGCAATTGACTGAGGACAAGACAGCGTATATTTATCCGCCTTTGTGGGGGAAAAATGCCTATAATTCCGGTGCAGGACTATTCAGGGTCAGTCGCTTTGCCGGTTTTGTCAGATTTAATATGCCTTTGGGTGCAACCTTTCAAAATCCGCTATTGAGTGAACAAGAAGCTTGGGATCTGGCAGCTTTTGTCAATTCGCAACCCAGGCCTTCCAAAGACCTCAGTAAAGATTGGCCTAAAATAGAAGAAAAGCCGGCGGATCATCCTTTTGGCCCTTTTGCGGATTCTTTTCCTGAAAAACAACATAAACTAGGCCCATTTAAGCCCATTACAGATGCAAAATCGAAAAAGAAGCCTAAATAATTTTTTTATCTATCAATTTATAAACATTTTTATGAAACAAATTTCCTTTTTCATTTTCATTCTCCTGATGGTTTTTTCTGTTTCTTCTTTTGCACAAAAGAAAAAGCATAAAATCGTATTTCAGTTTACGAATGCTCAGGACACAATGCAACAAAAAGCATTTACCAATCAACTTAAAAACATTACGACACACTGGCCTGATGCACAAATTGAGGTGGTAGCTTATAATCATGGGATAGAATACCTCATGACTTCCAAATCCAAACATATTGAAGCAATCCGGGAGCTAAAAAGCAAAGGAGTACGTTTTGTCGCCTGCGAAAACACAATGAAGCAAAGAAAAATCACCAAAGAGGATTTGATTCCTGAGGCTGAAACCGTTCCGGCAGGCATTGCTGAAATCGTAGAAAAACAAGAAAAGGGCTGGAGTTACATTAAAGGCGGATTTTAATTGGTAAATACTATGCAAAACTCAAACCGAAGAAACTTCCTGAAATCAGCGGGACTATTGGGATTAGGCTCTGTCCTCAATCCTTATTCCTTAATGGCTAAAAAACCAGAAGAGGAGCAGGTTCAATCAGACGATATCGTAAATGAAAATACGGTAACGACGATTAGTATTCTTCAGACAACGGACGTTCACTGCCAGATACATCCTCACGATGAGCTTTTCTGGGAAGAGGAGAAAATTACTTTTCGTAAAACAGGAGGCTATGCAAATATGGCAGCGATGATGCATCAGCTACGAAAGAAAAACCCAAATACTTTTGTGATAGATACCGGTGATATGTTTCAGGGAAGTCAGTTAAGTATTAAAACGACCGGTAAGGCTTTTGTCCCGATTTTAAATGCACTGAATTATGATTTATTTTTACCCGGAAACTGGGAGGTGATTTATGGGAAAAGAAATATGCAGACGCTGCTCGGTTCGCTCAATGCGCCTAAAATCTGTACCAATATGTACCATGATCTGGGTGAGGGTAAGCGAGGGGAGTTGATTTTTCAACCTTATCATATATGGCATATTGCGGGCATAAAAATCGGTTTTCTGGGTTATACAGATCCGCTCGTTCCGATAAGGCAAAGCCCCAGTTACAGCAAAGGAATTCTGTATGCAAAGCCGGAAGAAAATTTGGCGCATTATGTAGATGTGTTGAAAAATCAGGAGCAGTGTGGTTTTATAATTCTCATTGCGCACCTCGGTCTCTCTCAGCAAATTGCGCTGGCAAATATGCCCGAATGTGAGGGAGTAAATTATATTCTGGGAGGAGATACGCACGAAAGAGTCCGTAAGCCCATTGTCTGCAAATATGCAAAGGTAGTGGAACCGGGTGCATTCGGGTCTTTTATCGGAAAACTGGATTTAGTCATTGAAAACGGAAAAATTACCCGTGAAAAATACGAACTGCTGGAAGTAAATAGTTCTAAAACCAGGCCTGATAAAACGATACAGGCTTTACTCTCTAAAACGGAGTCAGAGTATCTTTCTCAGATTGGTGAAATTGTGGGGTATAGTACAATACCGCTTTATCGTTATTTTGTAGTAGAAAATACGATAGATACTATGGTTTTAAATGCACTGCATTTCAAATTCCCTGAGATAGATATCGTTTTGTCCAATGGATTCCGGTTTTGTCCCCCTCGGAGTACACCAGATAATACAGGAAATATTCCGATTACAAACGGTTATATTTTTGATATGCTGCCCGTGGACAGCCCTGTTCGCTATGGAAAGGTTACCGGTAAACAGTTAAGGGAATGGATGGAAAAAGAACTCAATAATGTATTTTCCAAAGACGCATCCAAACGCTTTGGGGGATGGTTGGTAAAATTTCAGGGGATGGAAGTCAGTTTCAATGCCTTTGGAGAATCGGGTAGCCGCATAAAAAGCTTCACGGTAAAAGGGAAAGCCATAGAAGACAGTACTTTTTACAGCATTCTGGCTTGCGAAAGAGACGGAGACCCTGCCGATATGATTTGCAGAATCAGGGAGGTTTCCAACCCAAAATCTTCTCCTTTAACGCTTCATGCAGTTATGAAGGAGTATCTAACCCTACACTCTCCGGTAACTCCTACTCCTCCCGGAAATGCAAAAATCCTGGACGCACCGGACACTCTCCTGTCTCAGGTAAGCGGCGTAGATTACATTTTCCGGTAATCTTCCAAGGAAGCATTTTTCTCTTTGATTGGGATTCAATCAAAAGAAATCCTGCTTGGATAAAAGCAGGATTATGGTAAAAAGTAAAGGTAAATAAGGGTAATCTATTTCTTAAATATATGATGAAAAATCAGGATAATCTTTGATTAATTAAACAAGAAATTTTGAGAAAGCGAAAAGGAATAAAAAGTGAGGTCTTACTTACGCTCTCTGTTAATAAGTATTACCACAAATATTAAAACAAAATACCGAAATCCCAAAAAAAGGCCGTTTTAATACCGTTACAACTGCGTTACAAAATCGTTATAGTACATAAAAGCCTTATAGTAAATTACTTGCAACCCTACTTTTTTATTCTAAACAGAAAGGGTTGTTTATCCACCAAAAACATCAGATGGATTGTACCAGTAATGCGATGCTCTCCTCCTCGTCCTCCACGTTTAGTTTTTTACGGATTCTGTATCGGTATTGCCGAATAGCGGTATCCCCTACCCCAAGCATTGCAGACATTTCTTTCCCGGATAACTGTAATTTACAAAGGGCAATATAACGCACTTCTGCCTGACTCAAATCCGGTACTTTCTCCTTCAGTCTGGCAAAAAAACCAGGATGTACCTTTTCGAATAACTTTCTGAAATTGCTCCAGTCCTCTTCAGTCAAAATCACAGAATCCCTAAGTTTTAGTTTTGCTTCTTCATCCAACTTTTCACCTAATTGTTGTTCCATTTTTTCAATCAGCTTATTTTTTTCCAGGATTATATCTGTAAACTCCTTTAACTTACTTTCAGACCGGAGTATTTCTCTTTTTATTTTGGCCCTATCAGAACGGATAAAAGCCCTCTGACGGATAAAGAGAAAGGAAAAGGTTAGGCCTATCATTAACCCTATAGCCACAAATAATCCAAGGCGGTAACGATTTCTGTGAATCTCGGTTAAATAAAGATTTTGTCGGATATTGCCTTTTTCAATCTCATACATAAGCTCCGCATTCACTTGTATATTTTTGTCGGAAAGTGTATTGAGGCTATCTGCCCATAATCTAACGCTATCCGAATACATTAACGCAGTCTTATAATCACCCACAGAGGCATGATACTGAGTAAGCATTTTATAGTACTTAAAGAAGTGCTCTTCACTTCCGCTCTTAAAAACCCCGCTTTTTGCTTTGATTAACGCCTCCTTTAGTTTCGCTAATTCATTCCGTTGATAATAAACAGAAGCCAAAGCCAAGGTAAATCCAGTTCTGTTGCTATAAAGATTGAAAGAATCCGTTACGGATATTCCATTTTGATAATAAAGAATGGCTTGCTCCAGTTGATTCATAGCCTGATAGCAAAACCCTTTATTTCCGTTCACAATCCCCCGCCAACCCTTCATTCTGCCCGGACCTATTTCCTGAAGTACTTTCATCGTTCCGTCAAAATAGGAAAGTGCGGTATCACTAAACCCGGATTTCAGATAACACATTCCTAATAAGTTTTTATTAAAAACAGATACATGTAGTTCTACCTTTTCTTTTTCTACTTCCTTAGCAAGCTGAATGGCTTTAGTATAGTCTCCAAACTCATAAAACAATAAAGCAAGACGATAGGTGGCATAGCCCGGGTAAAGCTTAAAGGCGGACTGATTCTTTTCATTTCTTTCTTCCAGCCCTTTCATTAGATAATATAACCCTAATCCATTTTTTTTTATCTTGATATAATAATTGCCTATGATATTGGTGAGATAGGGTTGAATATCCGGAAAATTTACTTTGTCTGCCTCTATTCTTAAAGAATCTATAATCCTAAGCATATCTGCTTCCGAATAAGCCTCTGAATTTTGGATTAATGAGTAGCTAAATCGGTAATACCCCGCAAAAAACTTCATTCTTGCGTCATTCTGTTTATTTGCTTCTTCCAGTATTTCAAGATAGGGGGTTTTTATATCAAAAGAGGGGGTTTGTTGCCAGTGACGCATTCTGATTACGGAATCAATCACAAAAATATTCCTCGGATAGGGTATTTTAGAAAAATCTATCTCCTTCGAAAGGGTAAAAACCGGAAATAGTAAGAGGAATAAAAGAAAAGGAAAAATCCTGATAACAATAAAATCAAAAGCATGATTTTTGGTTTTCATTTCGTAATAAAAGAAGGAATATGAGGAAAAAAAGTTAAAGATTCGTATTCAATCAAATGATTTCTATCAATCAGGATTTACACAAAGAATGCGTAAATCCTGAGAAAAAATTTTAAAGACAGCCCGTCCTTCCTCCGTCAACTGGAAGGTTTATTCCCGTGATATATGCCGCACCTGCGGATGCAAGAAACCCAACTGCCTGTGCAATCTCTTCGGGCCTTCCAAATCTTCCGGCCGGAATTTCCGCAATCATTTCTTTGGCTACTTCCTCTTCGGACTTCCCGGTTTTGATTACTTTTGCGGCTATAATGGCCGTTAATCTTTCGGTTTCTGTGGCTCCCGGCAATACATTATTTACCGTAATACCAAAAGAAGCAAGCTCATTCGCCATGGTTTTTGCCCAGTTTGCTACGGCAGCCCTGATGGTGTTAGAAACGCCAAGATTGGCAAGAGGTTGCTTTACGGAGGTAGAGATAATGTTGATGATTCTTCCGTAATTTACCTGCTTCATTCCCGGAATCACCGCCTGAGTGAGTAAGTGATTCACCACCAGATGTTGTTGAAAAGCAGCCACAAAAGCATGAGCCTCCGCAGTAGAGACAGGGCCTGCCGCCGGACCGCCGGTATTATTAACGAGTATATGAATGAGATTTCCCCGGGATAAAAAACCAAGCACAGTATCCGAAACATTCTGAGGGTCTGTAAAATCTGCTATCAGATACTGATGGGATTGACCTTCTTTACAGGGAAGTTCGCTGAGCGTTTCTTTCAGTTTTGCTTCGCTCCTTGCGAGCAGAATTACATTAGCACCCATTTCAGCCAGTGTTTTAGCGGTTGCCCGGCCTATTCCGGAAGTACTTCCACAGACCAGTGCATTTTTATTTTCCAGTGAGTAAATCATATCTGAATAAAATTTCTTTAAAATTTGAGCGAAATTATCAGATATCCCTTACATTTGCAAAAAATGGGGGTAAAGTTTACAAATAAAAATTATGATTACTCTGTATCATCATTCTGATTGCAGTAAAAGCAAGAAAATTTATAACCTTTTAATACTGAGCGGGAATCAGTTTAAGGCGGTGGATTACATCAATAACCCGCTGACTGAAAAGGAAATCGGGGAAATCCTGAAGGAGTTACAGATTTCAGCCTCTGAGATTATCCGTAAAAAAGAGCCTCTGTTTCAGGAGCAATTCGAAGGAAAAAACTTTAGCGAAAATGAATGGATTGCAATTTTATCCCAAAATCCGGTGCTGATAGAAAGGCCTGTAGTGAGGACTCCTGAAAAAACCCTTATCGTCAGAGGGCATGAAAAAGAAGAGGAACTGCATTGTTTATTATTCGAAAAACTCCATAAGCTATACCTTTTTCTGAAAATGGACGAAACGGATGCATTTAGCCTGTATTCTATTGCTTATGAATATATGTTGCTAAAAAACAGTGAGTTGGCTATTATTTATTTTGAAAAACTCAGAAGTATTCATCCGGATTATACGGGTTTATACTTCCATCTGGGGAAAATGTATGAGCAGGCAGGAAATCCCGAAGAAGGGATGAAAATATTTCTGGAAGGCATAAAGGCGGCGGAACAGAAAAAAGATACACACGCTCTTTCAGAATTAAGAAATCTGGTTCAAAACCGGAATATGGGTATTATGGACGACGATTAAACGCATGACAAAATTAACTCATCACTGATATTATTAAACAGAATTTTATATGCAAACACTCGATTATCTTGTATTTTTTCTGTACTTCATTCTGGTATCCGGTATAGGATATTCTATTTACCGTAAATCCCAAAAAGGCAGTGCGGCTGACTTTTTCCTTGCAGAAGGTGCCCTTACCTGGTGGGCAATCGGTTCCTCTCTGATTGCTTCCAATATCTCAGCCGAACAATTTATCGGGATGTCAGGCTCCGGGTTTGCGCTTGGGCTTGCAATCTCAGCGTATGAATGGATGGCTGCGGCTACATTGATTATTGTAGCAGTATTTTTCATACCGGTTTATCTGCAAAATGGCATTTTCACGATGCCGCAGTTTTTAGCAAAAAGATACAACGAGCGAGTAGCATTTGTAATGGCAATATTTTGGCTCTTATTATATGTAGTAGTCAATTTGACCGCTATTTTATACTTAGGGGCATTAGCTATCAATAGTATTTCCGGTATCAATCATACTATTGCCATGTATGGATTGGGTATTTTTGCAGTTCTAATCACGTTGGGGGGTATGAAAGTAATCGGCTATACAGATATTATTCAAGTTTTCTTTTTGATAGTGGGCGGATTAGTCACTACTTATTTGGCA
>JAIBAH010000107.1 GCA_019695295.1 Bacteroidia bacterium
TTACAATCCTGTTGTCTGAAGGAAACGAATGCCAGAACGCCTCAGACGATGGTTTTAACGGGAGAAAACCCAGTGCTGGAGCAAAATATTCCCAATCCTTTTTCTCAGTCCACTACGATTCAGTATTATGTACCGAGAAGTGTAAAGACTGCGGTAATGCAAATCACCGATGTAAACGGAAATGTATTGCAAACCGCTGAACTTCCTTCAAGAGGTGCGGATAGTATCGTTATCCAAACGGGGGATTTGAGTTGGGGTACGTATTTCTATTCTTTGATTTTGGATGGAAAGGTGTTTGAAACGAAGAAAATGATTGTATCGAACCGGTAAATTAAACGACATTTTTTAATATAATCCGCTCTTTCCTTTGTCAACGACTTTGGAGAGGGCGGATTAATGAAATCTAAAAGATGTTAAATGATTATGTTTTATCAAACTGGCCGCAGCCGAAAAGCCATTTTTTAAACAGAGTAGGCAATCTCTTAATATTCAAAGAAAATGAAAAAAACAATTTTACTCTTTTCTTTAATTTTGGTTGTAATTGTGGTTATAGCGCAAAACAATACAAGTTATAATGCAAATACTATCCCGATAGGAGGCACTCAGTCAGTGGCAATCGGGGTTCAGGCAGGGTTTAATAATACGGGTTTTTACAATGTGTTTTCTGGATATCAGAGTGGTTTTACTAATACTACCGGTAACCGGAACGCTTTTTACGGATATCGGAGCGGATATTATAATAATGCCAATGATAATGTTTTTTTGGGGTATTATACAGGTTATTTTACAACTACAGGTAGCGGTAATACTTTTACCGGAAATAATAGCGGATACCAAAATACGACTGGTTACGGGAATGTTGCAATAGGATTAAGTGCGGGCAGACTCAATCAGACGGGAAATCGAAATACTATGGTTGGAGATTCGGCTGGTTATAATAGTGTAACTTCAGAAAATACATTTTTCGGTTGGGGAAGCGGATTTTCCAATACCTCGGGATTCGGAAATAATTTTTCGGGATACAGAAGCGGATATACCAATGGGACGGGGAATTATAACGTATTTACCGGATACAATAGCGGACATTCGAATAGTTCGGGTTCCGATAATGTATTTACCGGTTATCGGAGTGGATATTTAAATTCGGTAGGTACACAAAATGTTTTTACGGGAAGTCAAAGCGGCTATTCCAATACAACCGGAAATGAAAATGTATTTACCGGATATCAAAGCGGTCGGTCTAATACAACAGGTTCATCCAATAGTTTTATGGGTTCTCAGAGCGGATACTCTAATACTACCGGGATAGAAAATACTTTTTTGGGTACGAATTGCGGACTGTCCAATACTTCTGGTAACAGCAATGTATTTGTTGGGTTTCAGAGCGGGTATGTCAACTCTACCGGAAATTATAATGTGTTTTTGGGAAGGTCGAGTGGTTATAATAATTTTACAGGGTATAATAATGTATTTACCGGTTATCAGAGTGGAAATAATAACTCCACAGGCTACAATAATGTATTCTCAGGATATCAAAGCGGATATGCCAATACCACAGGAGATAATAATGTATTTACGGGTTATCAGAGCGGAAGCACTAATACTTCAGGCTATTACAATGTTTTTGCCGGAACTGAAAGCGGAAAATTTAATACCACAGGCTCTTATAATGTTTTCAATGGTGCTTTTAGTGGAAGAGCAAACACTACAGGGTTATCCAATGTATTTAGTGGTTATGAAAGCGGACGCTTTAACACAACCGGGGGGGCAAATACCTTTACAGGCTCAGGGAGTGGTAAAAAAAACACTACCGGTTTTTATAATGTATTTTCCGGCTCAGGAAGTGGAGGCGAGAATACAACAGGGAGTGCAAACGTGGCGGTTGGCGTATTATCATTGTCTCAGAATGTATCAGGGAGCAGAAATGTAGTAATAGGAGACTCTGCCGGTTTTAGCAATACAGCATCCGGCAACGTATTTACCGGATACGAGTCGGGGGCAGCCAATACATCCGCTTCGGGTAATAGTTTTTATGGGTACCGTTCCGGAAGGAATAGTACTGGTGCAAATAATTCATTTACAGGGCATATTAGTGGGTTTTCTAATACAACAGGGGTAAATAATACTTTTTACGGAGCCTTTAGTGGGCAGGCAAATACAATCGCTGATAATAATGTATTCCTGGGCACTTATAGTGGTTATTCCAATATTTCCGGAGTTGAAAATGTATTTACAGGATATCAGTCTGGAAACAATAATACTTCCGGGAATAATAATGTATTTTCAGGCTCTTATAGCGGTCGGCAAAACACTACAGGTAACAACAACGTATTTACAGGCTTTCAGTGTGGATATAGTAATACCACAGGGTATGAAAACGTGTTTATGGGTAGAGGAAGTGGGTACAGTAATTCAACCGGAATCCAGAATCTTTTCTCCGGAAGTTCCAGTGGTTACTCAAATACAGGAGGGAACTTTAATACCTTTTTGGGGACTTTAAGCGGTTATAGCAATACCTCGGGTTCAGTAAATGTTTTTGTAGGAAATCAGAGCGGATATGCCAATACTTTGGGAACAAATAATGTCTTTATTGGAGGAGATGCAGGAAAATGGAATACAGATGGCAATTACAATGTGTTTATGGGAACCTACTCCGGTATGTTAAATAACGGGGGGGATTATAATACTTTTTTGGGAACCTACTCGGGATACAGCAGTATTTCGGGACATTCCAATGTGTTTTCAGGTTTTGAATCGGGCTATAATAATGCTACCGGTTACAATAATACTTTTAATGGTGTCTATTCGGGATATTACAATACGAATGGCTCTCACAATACGTTTATGGGGCATCATAGTGGCCTTAATAATGTTGCAGGTAATTTCAATACTGCCCTGGGGGATTCTTCCGGTTATAGTAATTCTTCCGGTTCAGGGAATTTGTTTTTAGGATATAAAGCAGATTGTGTTTATGATACTCTATCTAATTCTACAGTAATAGGCTCTAACGCAAAGGTATCCGCTTCCAATAAAATTGTATTGGGAGGAACCGGAGGAAGTGCGGTCGCTGTTGCAATCGGTGCAACGACAACGGCAAATTCCGCAGTGCTTGATATTACTTCCACTACAAAAGGAATCCTTATTCCTCGTATGACTACGGCTCAAAGAACCGCAATCGCCTCTCCTGAAACGGGCTTGATGGTCTATGATAATTCCTTGAATAAATTTTATTTTTACAATGGCTCTGCATGGACGGTTATCAATACCGGTACAGGCGGAGGTACTTCTACCCGAATCAACGACGCGGACAACAACACCTTCGTAGAGACAGAATTCACTCCTAACGACAACCTCATCCGTTTCAATATCAACGGAACGGAAATGATGAGACTGGACAACAAAACCCTGAATATTTATTCCGCCAATACCTACGTCGGAAGATTGGCGGGTTCCGCTTCTGCCGGTTCTGCAAGATCCAACGTAGCCGTAGGAGACTCAGCGATGAGAACCAATACCACCGGTTCTTTCAATGTGGCCTTGGGAAAAAGAGCACTGGGAAGCAATACAACCGGAGGAAGCAATGTAGCGGTGGGGGACTCTACGCTTTCCGCGAATACAACGGGCTCCGGCCTGGTTGCTATCGGAAAAGGAGCCTTAAAACTCAATACCGCAGGGGGAAATATGGCAGTAGGTTTTCAGTCTATGACTGTAAATACCTCGGGTCAGAATAATACAGCCCTTGGCTATCAATCCTTGAGTGCCAATACTACGGGCTCAAGTAATATGGCAGTAGGGTACCAGGCGATGGTATTCAACACTACCGGAAACAACAATATGGCTTTGGGCTTTCGGTCACTGAGAAACAACACTACCGGACTGGGGAATACGGCAATGGGTTATCAGGCTCTTCAGTCCAATACAATTGGAGGAAGTAACGTAGCAATCGGGGGTTCGGCGATGTTGAATAATATAGACGGAAGCAATAATATTTCGATTGGGGCCACCTCTATGACGAATAATACTTCCGGTTCTTTCAACGTAGCGTTGGGAGGTGCTGCACTTGTGGCGAATACCTCAGGCGGCAATAATATCGCAATCGGGTATCAGGCTCTCAATGCCAATACTACTGCAATCCGGAATATCGGTATCGGATATCAGTCCATGTACCTCAACACGACCGGACAAGAAAACGTAGCCCTTGGCTCAGCCGCCCTCAGAGCAAACACTACCGGAAGCTACAATTCCGCAGCAGGAGCGTATGCACTGACCACAGCGACAACGGGCAACGGGAATACGGCCTTCGGTTACCGTGCTGCCAATAACGGTACCACCGGAAACGCCAATACCGCAATCGGGGATTCTGCCTTGAGAAGCAATGTGGCAGGAAGTAATAATGTAGCCCTCGGTTACAAAACCGGAAGCCTCAGAACGGGATACAACGATGCAACTTTTGTAGGTGCGAATGCTGACGCAACCACAACGGCTCTGACCAATGTAATGGCACTCGGTAGCGGCGCAAGTGTGGACGTAAGCAACAAAGTAGTAGTAGGCAATACCTCAGTGACTTCTATCGGTGGTCAGGTAGGCTGGACAACCTATTCCGACAGAAGACTGAAAATGGACATTCGTCCGTCGGAATTGGGACTTGAATTTATCAATGCGTTGAATCCGGTAACGTATGAGTACACTGTTGAAGGACAAAAGGGGATTCGTTATACGGGGCTGATTGCGCAGGAAGTAGATGCTGCTGCTAACGGTACTTTCTCCGGTGTGGATAAAAATGGAGAGTATATGGGAATTCGCTATGCGGAATTGACTGTGCCTTTGGTTAGTGCGGTGAAGGAATTAACAATTAAGAATGAAGAATTAAGAATTGGGAATGAGGAGTTAAAAACTCAGAATGAGGTAATTATTGCTGAGAATAAAGAGATGAAAACCCGTCTGGAAACCATTGAAAAAGTGTTAGCCCAATACGGACAGGATTTACAGTCTTGCTGTCTGAAAGAAACCAACGCCAAAACCCCTCAGACGATGGTTTTAACGGGAGAAAACCCGGTGCTGGAGCAGAATATTCCGAATCCTTTTTCTCAGTCCACTACGATTCAGTATTATATTCCTAATAGTGTGAATTCTGCTGCTCTGAGAATTACGGATGTAAACGGAAATGTGATTCAAACGACGGAGATTACGGCAAGGGGAGCGGATAGTGTCGTGATTCAAACTGGGGATTTGAGTTGGGGAACTTATTTTTATTCTTTGATTCTGGATGGAAAGGTGTTTGAAACGAAGAAGATGATTGTATCGAATCGGTAAGGGCTGACTGCCGGCTGTGAGGACACAGCCGGCGGCTTGTTTTAGATTAAGGAGGCCTTCGCTTTAACCGGAATGGTTAAAGCGAAGGCCTCCTTTTTCGGTTGTCCGGGAGTACCTTCCCCCTTCCGGTTATTTTTAGACTGGAGGGGTTACGGGGAGTGGGTAGCCGGGAGGTGCTAAGATTCTTTCTGAAATCGTAAGATTCAGCGGAGCTAATGACGTTACTGTTAATGATTGGCGTTACCCTTTACTGTCATTTCGGAGGAATCTTAGGCGGGGTGGGTAACGGGAGTGGTTAGGCGGCAGGTGCTAAGATTCTTTCTGAAATCGTAAGATTCAGCGGAGCTAATGACGTTACTGTTAATGATTGGCGTTACCCTTTACTGTCATTTCGGAGGAATCTTAGGCGGGGTGGGTAATGGGAGTGGTTAGGCGGGAGGTGCTAAGATTCTTTCTGAAATCGTAAGATTCAGCGGAGCTAATGACGTTACTGTTAATGAATGACGTTACCCTTTACTGTCATTCCGTAGGAATCTTAGGCGGGGTGGGTAACGGGAGTTGTTAAGCGGGAGGTGCTAAAATTCTTTCTGAAATCGTAAGATTCAGCGGAGCTAATGACTGGAGGGGTTACTTTTAGGGTTAAAAAATAATAAATCGCTACACCCTGGCCTACCTTCCGTTGAAAGGTTTCCCGGCCGTCAGATTATTTTTCTTGATTATATCAGAATATTTTATAACCTTTGTGTCCTTGAGTTATTATATTCTGAGTATTATTTCATGTTTTTGATTAATAATTTTTGGTTGAAAAAAATATTTGTCCTTTTTTCTTTTATCTGTATACTTAGTGTAGCGAATGCTCAAAACCTTAATGAAATCACTCTGGAAATATTAGATGAAGAGGATGGGCTTTCGAGTCACTGGATTCAGGATGTAGCCCTTGATTCCGGGGGCTATATTTGGGTGGGTACCTTAAATGGACTGAATCGTTATGATGGCTATGGTTTTAAAATCTTTAAACATTCGGAAAAGGACTCTGCCTCTTTGCTTAGCGATTACGGGCAAAAGATTTATGTGAATAGAAACGGAGATATCTGGATAAGTTATTCAAAAGGGGGAATTAGTTTGTTTAATCCTGATTTCCAGTGTTTTACTCATTACGAAAAGCCCAAAATCAATGAGAAACTGAAAGTAGATGACTATTTTGGGATTCAGTATATTGACACAGACGGAAATCTGTGGTTTAGCGGGAATGGCTTGGGTTTGAATATTTTTTATCCTGAAGAAAACAAAATAGAACACATTGACTTACCTTTTTTGGCAGACAAACAGAATGAGAAAGAGGACAGAGTGCCCAATACGGTTAATTCCATCTATGCCGGAGAGGGGGATATTTTATGGCTTTGTACCCAGAATGGTTTTTATCGTTTTAATAAAAAAACCAAAAAGTTTGAAATTAAGTCTGCTCCCGGCTTTCAATATGGATTCCATAAACTCATTCCTGAGGGGAATCAGGGATTTTGGCTTTCTTCTTGGTCGGGTTTTATGAGTTATTTTGATTTGAAATCGGAATCTTTTAGGCATTTTCCGCTAAAGGTGAGGAAGGAAGGTAGCTTTAGTTTTAGTAATTTGATTGATGATATAGCCACTAAGGATGAGAAAACTTTGTGGATTGTTTCATCCGATAATGGTTTAGGGATATTTGAAAAAGAGACCGGAATATTTGAGTTTCAAAAGGTTTCAAAAGAAAACAATCTGCAAAAGCTTTTTTTTCCGCATAAATTATTGAAATTACCCAACAAGGCTTTTTTCTTAACAGATGAAACCGCTTTGATGAAATACAATCCTTTTACCCAAATCTTTAACTTCAAAAAGTTAGCGATTGAGGAAAGTCAGCATGGTGACCTTTTTGGCATTCGCAAAATTATAGAAAATCCTGAACGAAAGGAAATTTACTTTGCTACGGATTTTGGAAATGGTTTAAATATCCTTAATACAGAAACGCAGGAGCTTGTGGCTTTGCCTGTCGAGGTTAATCAGTTAAGGGATAAAAAGATGAGGGTTTATGATTTGGTAACTGATAAGGAAGGGAAGATGTGGCTGCTTTCGAGAGATTATTTATACGAATTTGACTATGTGCATAAAAAATTAATCAAAATCGAACAGCCTTTTGAAAATGAAGCGGACGAAAAGAATATCAGTTTTCGATATTTTATCATGGATTCAGAAAATAATCTTTGGGTATCTTCAAACGAAGGAGGGGTTTATCCGTTTTCTCCCCAAAAAAGAAAGCTGCTGACACGAATCAACCGGGCGAAAAACGGACAAAAAACGATTGAAAATGTATATACTACTTGTTTTGATAAACAGGATAATTTATGGATACAAGGCAATAAATCCTTGGCGTTTTATCCCAAAGGAGAAGATAACTGCACATTTGTCACAGATAAGCAGGCACTGGAATGGCTAAAAGGGGAGGTAAAAGGAATGAAGGCTGATACCAATGGCAATATTTGGATAGGAGTAAGTGACAGGGGTTTTCTAAAGATAGATTGTCAGGATATGAAACATCTTAGTTATTGCTTCATTACGACCGAAGAGGGTTTGCCCTCCGTGAATATGAATGTGATGGGTACCGATTTTATGGGAAATGTATGGGCTTCTACGTTGTCAGGGGTCGTATGCATGAATACAAATACTTATCAGATTAAAATTTTTAATGAATCAGTGGGAATGGATAAATTTACAAGAGGGATTCGTTTTATCAGAGGAGAGAATCAGTGTTTTTATATCACCTCTCCGGGCAGGTACTGCAAAGTGAATTACAGTGAAATCAATCAGTATATCCCTCCTCCCAAAACCTATATTGCCAGTTTCAAGGTGCTGAATGCAGAAAGAAGGGTAGCCCTGGATGGTTCTCAAACTGTGATTTTATCTCCGCAGGAAAATTTTTTTTCCTTTGATTTTAGTTGTATAGATTATACCAATCAGAGCCACCACGAATTTGCGTACATGCTGGAAGGATGGGATAAAGACTGGGTTACATCGGGCAAGAGGCGTTATGTTGGATATACCAACCTAAATGGCGGGCATTATACTTTCAGGGTGAAAGGGAAAAACGGGGAAGGAGTCTGGGGAAATACTGTCAGCATTCCGGTTTTTGTAGAAACTCCTTTTTATAAAAAAACAGCATTTCAGATTATATGTATTTTGCTGTTTATGGCTGGATTATACGGACTTTATCTTTACCGGGTAAGACAAATTCAGGAGACAGAACGAATCAAAACCGAGTTTAACAGCAAGCTTGCAGAAACTCGTATGCAGGCACTCCGTGCTCAGATGAATCCGCATTTTATTTTTAACTGTCTCAATTCTATCAACCGGTATATCATCAAAAGCGATATAAAAACAGCGTCTTTGTATTTAACCCGGTTTTCCAAACTCATACGATTGATTCTGGATAACTCTCAGCACAAAAGTATTCCGCTATCAGATGAACTGACCTCCCTGAAATTGTATATGGAACTTGAAGCTTTTCGGTTCGATAAGAAATTTGATTTTGAAGTTAAAGTGGACAATAATGTAGATGCAGACAGTATTGAAGTGCCTCCCTTACTCTTTCAGCCTTATGTGGAAAATGCTATCTGGCATGGGTTACTCCATAAAGCTACCCAAGGCAATATATGGATACATCTCTCTCAGTCAGACGATATTCTGACATGTTCCATTACCGATAATGGCATTGGCAGAGAGAAGGCAATGGAGTATAAAAGCAAGACCTCGAATACCCGTAAGTCTTTGGGAATGAAACTGACAGAGGAAAGGTTGAAAATTTCAGGTAAAGACGAATTTTCTGGGGGTACTCAAAAAATCATTGACCTGATGGATGATGGAGGAAATGCATGCGGTACTCAGGTCGTAATTACTTTATCTGTTTAATTTGCTTACTTTAAAAAAAAAGTGTAATATTGCCAGTAATTTAACCCCATTTGGAATGGAAAACATTATTAAAGCTATTATTGTGGACGATGAAAGCAACTGCATTGAGATGCTGGTGTGGTTGCTGGAAAACTATTGTCCGGAAGTAAGCATAGTGGCATTATGTGATTCTGCTGAAATGGGGCTGAAAACAATTCCTAAGCTAAAACCGGATGTGGTATTTCTGGATATAGAAATGCCGAAAATGAATGGGTTTGATATGCTGGAAAAAATAGGAAATATTGATTTTCAGATTGTTTTTACTACCGCTTATGATACATTTGCGATTAAGGCTTTTAAATACGCTGCCCTCAATTATTTACTCAAACCCATAGATCCGGATGATTTGACGGTAACGATTCAGCGTTTGAAAGACAAAATGTCGGCGCCTTCCAAAACGCAGATGGATATGCTCTTTCAGAATATAGCCAACCGTAATCTTCCCATAGAAAGAATTGCTCTGTCTATTGGTGACGGACTGGTTTTTGTGAATACGAAAGATATCTGCTATTTTCATGCCGATAGTAATTATACTTTTGTAGTAATGGTGGATGGAAAAAAGGTACTGGTGGCAAAAACACTCAAGGAGATAAATGATATTCTGTCGGGCAGCGATTTTTTCAGAGTACATAACTCCTATCTTGTTAATCTGAATCATATTATTAAATTTGTCAGGGGAGATGGGGGGTATATCGTAATGCCAGACAATACGCAAATCACGATTTCAAGAAGCAAAAAGGAGGAGTTCTTTCAGTTGTTTACGAAGTTTTAATCCCAAAAAAACCTTTTAACCCCGTGTCTGATGGAAAGGAAAAGTATTTTTCTGAAGATTCATTTATGTCAGATACTCAAAAAATCTGCCATCTACTCAAAAAACAGGTAATCTGCACAGTTTTTTAAAAAGCCGCTACTGCCACGCCCTATCTTTGTGTCATAAAATTTAACCCGTTAGAAATTATGACAGCTTTAAGTAAAATGAATGTTTATGATGCCTTAAGCAACCTGACTCAGCAGTATTCAACAAGGCTTAGCCCTCATGCAAAAACCGAAATGGAGGACTTGCTTTCTTACTGTTTAGAAGGTATGGATAAGGATTCGGAGAAGTTTTTAGTGACTCTTTTTATCAAAGCTCTGAAGAAAAGGCTGGGAACAGACTCGACCCGGGAGCATATTTATCTGCAAAAGTATGAAATTCCTCAGATAGAATTGTTTGATATCCTGATTGATAAGTTTCCGTTTGTAAAAATAAGTCAGCAGATTATCAATGAAGCAATTATTGAGGAAATCAAGGGCCTGACTGAAGTTACGATTATGGATATTGGGATTGGCCTGGGTACACAGATGAAAAATATCATTGAGCTGGCAAAAAATTTACCCAACCTTAGAAAAATGACAATTGTGGGAATTGAACCTTTTGCAGATGCACTGGAAAAGGCCGGTTCGATGATAGAGAGTTACCGCAAAAATATGCCATTTGAAATAGAGTTTGTGGCAATTCATGATTTTTCTGAAAATGTGGATTTTAATGAAATTGCTCATTTATCTTCCCCCCTGATTGTGAATGCTTCTCTTGCGCTGCATCATATTCCTGCTCAGGAGCAGAGAGTGGCCATTATCGAAAAAATCAAACGGCTTAATCCCCTTGCTTTTATTCTTACAGAACCCAACAGCAATCATTTTGAGGCAGATTTTTATCAAAGGTTTCAAAACTGCTATTCCCATTTTTACCATATTTTTCAGGTTATAGACCAAATCGAAATCGAATCCAAAGATAAAAATGCGCTGAAGCTTTTTTTCGGACGTGAAATAGATGACATAATCGGAAATCCGGACTCTGACAGATATGAAAAGCATGAGCCCGCAACACACTGGATTGAGAAACTGAAGGATACGGGATTTCAGCTAAAAACGGACTTTTTGAGGGAGTCATTTGAAAACAATACGTGTCTCAGGGTCGGTTTTCATTCGGAAGGTTTTTTAGGTCTCACTTATGATAAGGAAACGGTTCTTTCCATTATTTATGCAAATTAATCTTTCTCTTTTTAACTTTAATATATATAATTCTTTTAATCATGTCTCCTCAATTTTTTAACCCCTTTTTACAGACAACACAAAGCCGAATCAATACCCAAACCGGAAACAGTCGTTTTTATTTAGACAAAAACGAACAAACGGAGGATGTGGATTCTGTTGCAAAAAGGAAAGTACTATCCGCTTTATCCAATGCAGACTGGAACCGGTATCCCTCAGCCAATCTTGCGGAAATTGAAAGTAAGGTAGCAGCGTATTGTGGTTTACTCCCTGAAAATATCGTGCTAAGTGCGGGGTCTGCTGCAATGATTACGACTTTGCTGAACTATTTTGCGATTAACCGGAAAGATATCCATATCGTTCAACCTTCTTATTCTTTGTTTGACTATCATTGCAAGACTTATAATATTCCCTATACTCCCTGGTATCTGACAGAAGGCCTGGAATATGATGTTGAGAATTTGCCTGAACTTAATGATCATTCAGTGCTGATTATTACCAGCCCGAATAATCCAACCGGTAATGCCATTGCTGCCAAAGAGTTACGTGGTATTTTAGAGGCTTATCCACAGTCACTGATAGTGGTAGATGCCGTTTATGCAGAATTTGCCAATATTGATTTTACACATTGGGTAAACCGGTATGAGAATTTATTGGTAATCCGTTCATTTTCCAAGGCTTTCCCGATGGCAGGAGTAAGATTAGGATATTTATGTGCCGCTCCTTCTATGGCCTCTCTGATTAAAAAGCTGGTTTTGCCATTTTCGCTGAATCACTTTACCCTTGCTTTTGCGCAGGAGGTTTTGTTTGAGCCTGATTTTATCGCTGAGGCAGAGCAGACAATAGCAGATATTATTATTGAACGGGAGATGCTTTATGCCTCTATCAAAAAAGGTTTTGCCCCCAGTGTATTAAAGGTGTATCCTTCGGAAGGCAATTTTCTGATGCTTCGTATTCACAATGATGAGATGTTTGAGGCTTTGATAAAAATCCTGAGTTTGGAAGGAATCAGGGTGCTGAATACCTCCGGTGCTCCTCTGTTGAAAAATACTGTCAGGGTTTCCATTGGTACACCTCATGAAAATGCGGTTTTTTATCAATGCCTTGTGAGTGCTCTCGGGACTGCAGTTTCAGCACAATCCGGATTTAAGTTTATTAATACTCCAAAAATCAAAGCATTCATTGCGTTGTCATAATACCGGTGATGCCTCAGGTTACTGATTGTACAGAGCCGTCTCTGGCATTCTCCTTTTCAGTTTGCAGGTATTTCACGAATTTTTTTTAATCCGGGAGAAAATACGGATTCTCCCGCAAGGCGGTTGCCGAAAAGCCTTAACATCCATGAGTAGGCATTTATTTTACCTTTAATTATCTTTACAGATTATTCCAATGAAAAAGTTATCATTTGTTACATTAATGCTTTTGTTTTCTACTTATCTGAATGCTCAAACTACCAGTTATGATGCCAATACCATTCCAATGGGAGGGGCAAATTGTGTAGGGATTGGATTTCAGGCTGGTTTGGTGAATGCGGGTTCTGCCTGTGTTTTTGTAGGAAATCAGGCCGGAAAAGCCAATACTTCGGGTACCGATAATACCTTTATCGGGCATACAAGTGGTTTTTCGAATACTACCGGCTCACTCAATACCTTTATTGGCCGCAGAAGTGGATACTTTAATACAACAGGCGAGCAGAATACCTTTGTGGGACGTAGCAGTGGCTATAATAATACAAGCGGTTACGATAATGTATTTATGGGCCTGTTTAGTGGATATACCAATACTAACGGATATTTCAATACTTTTATAGGCACGAATAGCGGATATTATAATACGGTTGGCTTCTCCAATACTTTCGTGGGTGAAAGTTGTGGCTATAATAATACAACGGGTAGTTCCAATACTTTTATCGGAGAAGGAAGCGGGGCATTAAATAATACAGGAAGTGGTAATCATTTTTCGGGCTACCAAAGTGGCTATTCCAATACCTCCGGGAATTACAATACTTTTTTGGGCTATCAGAGTGGTTATTCCAATACAACCAGTATCTCGAATACCTTTGTGGGGACATCCAGCGGATATTCCAATACAACGGGCTCTTCCAATGTCTTTTTAGGTCATTTTAGTGGATATGCTAATACCATTGGTTCCGCAAATACTTTTTCGGGTATTTTCAGCGGGCGTTTCAATACCACAGGTAGTAGTAATGTTTTTTCAGGAATGTATTCCGGTTTTTTAAATACAACCGGAAAAGGGAATGTATCGGTAGGTGTTTATAGTAATTATGCGAACACGACAGGAAACTCCAACGTAATGGTGGGCGATTCTGCAGGTTTTAACAATACGGCATCGGGTAATACCTTTGTGGGGTATCAATCCGGTACAGCCAATACTAATGCAAGCGGCAATAGTTTTTATGGCTTTCAGTCCGGAAGAAGCAATACTACCGGTACAAACAATACTTTTCTGGGTTATCAAAGCGGTTACTCTACTACAAACGGAGGGGGAAACCTATTTATAGGACACTATAGCGGTTATTTTAATACGAGTGGCTACGGTAATGTGTTTTTGGGGAAAAGTAGTGGCTTGAATAATACCACCGGCTACAGTAACGCTTTTATCGGCCAGGGTAGTGGATTTTCAAATACTGCGGGTATCAATAATAACATAATGGGAAGCGATGCCGGTTACTATAATACTACGGGAAATGAGAATTGCTTTTTTGGAGGTTCCGCAGGCAGAGGTAATACTACGGGGAGTGATAATACCTTTTTAGGAAATCAGGCGGGTCAGGGTAATACTACTGCCAGTAATAATACATACGTTGGGAATCTTTCCGGTTTTTTGGGAAGTACTGGAACCCTGAACGCTTTTATGGGGAGTTATTCCGGAATGTATAATAGTACAGGATATGGGAATACCTATCTGGGCGTTTATAGTGGCTATGGAGATGGGGCGGGGAGCACCGGACGCGGCAATACCGCAATCGGAGATAGTGCGATGTACAGCGTAACCAATGGTAGCAATAATGTAGCGGTAGGAAGAATGGCCATGAGAAGTGCTACTTCCGGCAGCGGAAATATCGCAATCGGGGATTCCGCTGCATTTAGTGCTACAACCCCGAGTAATGCTATCGCAATCGGGCGTTCTGCTTTGAGAAGCAATACTACCGGAAACCTCAATATGGCAATAGGAACCAATGCGCTCTATACAAATTCGACAGGAGCAGGGAACTCCGCAATCGGATATGAAGCAATGAAATCCAATAATACGGGAAACGGTAATCTTGCCTTAGGGTATCAGGCCCTTGCTTCCAATGCCTTAGGTAATCTAAATATGGCGATTGGCTATCAGGCTTTGAATGCGAATACTACCTCCAACAATATGGCGATGGGGTATCAGGCTATGCAGGTGAATACTTCCGGCTCCAACAATATGGCAATCGGTTTCCGTGCATTGCAGAATAATACTACCGCAGGGCTGAACGTTGCGATGGGATACACTTCCATGCAAAGCAACACCACCGGCGCGAATAACGTAGCGGTGGGAGCCAATACCCTGAAAGGGAATATTTCCGGTAGCAATAATGTAGCAATGGGTGAATCTGCCCTTACTGCCAATACTACCGGAGCGACAAGCGTGGCAATCGGAGGTCAGGCATTGAAATCTCAGACAGTCGCACTTCGTAATGTAGCAATCGGGTATCAGTCTCAGCAAAACACGATTGACGGAAACAACAACGTAAGTATGGGGCAAAACAGCATGAATGCGAATACCTCCGGAGCAAGTAATGTGGCTTTGGGAACGTATGCGATGAGAGCCGGAACTACCGGTGGCAGAAATACCGCTGTCGGAGATTCTTCTTTGACTGCCAACCTTGCGGGAATCGGAAACGTAGCCCTTGGAAGAAGAGCAGGTGCATTGA
>JAIBAH010000108.1 GCA_019695295.1 Bacteroidia bacterium
CGGGTATAACCACCTTTTGCGGAGTGGAAATTACCATAACGGAAAAAGGTAAAGAAAAAATCAGGGAATATAAAAAGAAATTGTACGAAAATCCTGTTTACTTCAATGCTGCTGTGGACAGGGGAGATACTTATCTGCCTTTTATCGAAGAAGCTCTTGCCGATATTGGTGCACCTGATGACCTTAAATACCTTGCAATGCAGGAAAGTAATCTGAAGGCAGACGCTGTATCTACCTCCAATGCTGTGGGTTTCTGGCAATTCAAGGAGGACGTAGGAAAAGAAGCAGGACTAAAGATCAATGAGAAGGTGGATGAAAGAAAACACATTTACCGTTCTTCCATTGCTGCAGCATCCTATATTTCAAGGGTAAACCGAAATTATGACAACTGGCTTTACGCTATCATTTCTTACTACGAAGGGACAACAGGTTCTGTAAATTATACTTCTGTGGAAAATTACGGCAAAAAAACCATGGTGATTGATGAAAATACCCACTGGTACCTGCTCAAAACCATTGCCTATAAACTTACTTACGAAGACGCACTCAATATTACCTTTCAGCCTAACCTTTGGCTGGAACCGGTTGCCGTTACCGGGCCTGCATCTGCGAAGGAAATTGCGTCAAAATACAATCTTTCAGAAGAGGTTTTTCTGGAGTACAATAAATGGATACTCTCCAAAGAGATTCCTTCCGGCGAACTCTTTACCTGTTATATCCCTCATACCAGTGATTTATACAGAAACCATACCCCTGATCCCAATAAGGCTTTTGCCGGTAAAGAAATCGTTTCTACTAAAGTGGTACCGAAAGTAAAGAGCGAACCGAATGCTCCACCCGTAAATCCGGAGGTGCAACCATCCCCTGTTATTCCTCCTTCATTTGTACCGGTCTCAAAAGAAAAAGACGCCAGTCTTGTCATTGATTTGCAGCCGGAAAGGTATGTGGAAATTAATCTGGAAGATGATTTGTATTACGGGGAGGAGGCTATGCTGAGCGACGTTCGTCCGGAATACATCCTTTACAACGGTAATCAGTCTCTTCAGGATTTGGCGCTGTATTTTGGCATTACCTATACCAATCTGATGAACTGGAACGGAACATCGGTGAACCAGGAGCCCAAAAAAGGAAGTATTGTTTATTTACAAAAGCCGAAAAAGAGCCGCTTTCATATCGTTGAAGAGGGGGAGTCTCTTGTCACAATTGCCAAACAGCACCGTACTTCTGTTTCTAAAATTCAAAAGAAAAACAGAATGGATAAGAATGACTTTAAAATTTACAGAGGACAGAGATTAAACCTGAAAGAGTCCGTCAATAAAAACGATAAAATCATTATTCTGACACACAACCTTTGGAAAACCGTCGCTGTAAATACCCCCGTACAACAAACAGACTCGCCATTTCCTGCCCCGGCTGTAACGGATTTGCCAGAAAAAAAAAACACTCTTGTTTCCCCTCAGAGCGTTACAGTAGCAATGGATACAATCATTGTCAGAGATACTATCTTTCCGAACCCCAGTCCTCTTAAATCCCGCTGGCTTGAGCATACTGTTGCAGCCAACGAAACCTTATGGGCGATTTCCCAAAAATATAAAAGTACTGTAGATATTATAAAAAAAGCAAATGACTTAAAGTCTGACGCTCTCTCTCCCGGACAAAAACTCAGGATTTTTACCACTTTACCCGATTTTCAGGAATACAGAGAAGGATATTATCATAAGGTACTGAGCGGCGAAACCCTCGAAAAAATATCCGGACGTTATGGGGTGCCCTCCTTTCAGCTTGCAAAAATAAACGAAATAACCTCTCCGGAATTAAGGCCGGGTCAGATTCTGCTGATTATAAAGGAATAATTCCTTACTCTTATTTTACGGATTAATTACAATCCTTTGATACAGCGGTACTTTCGAAAGTTACCTTACTTTGTTTGAAGTGCTCGATTGTATAAAACGCATAAGGGTACGTTATCATATCAACACTCATACAGTTTTTACCCGGGGACGTGTTTTCAATACTGATTTTCAGTGCGTCGCCATTGACAGTGAGGTCTTTGATTTTCAGAGAATGCCCCCCTGAACGTTTCATCCCCATCATACAGGCAATCACCCAGTTTTTGGTGAAATCTACTGCTGGTTTAGGAGGCATGGGCTCAAAGCTCTGATTGGTTTCTTTCCAGACTTTTGTCCATTCGTCCTCTGATTTTATCATAAACTGAGCTTCGGTTTCTCTGTTACCGACAGCTCCTGAAATGAGATATGCCCATTTTGGGGGAGTTTCTGTCATATTTCCGGGAGTATTATTATTATTCGTTTTGCCTGAATTCGAAGCACCCTTTTTCGTCTTGCAGCCATATAAAAAAACGAGACTGAGCGCCGTCACACAAATAGATAAAAGAATTATATTTTTCATGATGATAATAGATTGTAGATAAACTTGTGCAAAGATACAGGATTTCGATGAAAACCCAATTCATTTTTTGAACGGAGTTTCTCGGAATACTAAAATGAGGGCGTTTAAGATTGCAGACAAAGCCGCAGAGGCCGCAAAGAGAGATTTTTTTATCTCAAGCAAAGTTGAAGGGGGGCGCAAAGAATAATGAGATTCCCGAACAAGCTTAGCGACTTTGCGTGAGACTCCCTCATCACCCAAAAACCCTCAGTGAAATATACGGCACCGGATTGCCATTTTCTCATAAATCCAGAATTCAGGTAAATAAAAAAAAAAGACTAGCCCGATAAGAGTTAGTCTTCTTCAGAAAAAGGAAAAAAAGGTTAAAAATGTTCGGCACTTGATAGTAACTCAACTTAGAAAGTAATAGGGTCAGTGAATTTGTATGAGCAAAAAAAGTAGGGGTTAGTGGTTGTAAGGAAAGGCTGAAAGGTAAGGTTTAATCAGGCTTTAAGTATATATAATGTAAGTAAATCGGTTCGTTGTCAGAAGTAAACGGTTCCGGAAACTCCTACTCCGGCATTTCCCAGTTGAGAAAGCACATTTAAGTAGTTTCTGTTTTTGAGTTGGGTTAAATCTACTTTTACACCACTTACGAAAGCGTCTGCGCTGAAGTGTTTTCCGGCAAAGTAAGAGATACCCGGACTTACACCCAGACTCAGAGACTGCTGAAGGGTAGTCTGATTTTCTCCCGTTCCCATATTGAGCCCAGGAATATAAGCCAGATTATAGGCCACCTCTGCCTGTCCGTAGGCTTTTACATTTCTTACTTTGACAGGCACATACTGACGTACAAATCCGTACATGCTTCCGGCAGATTGTGTGGGGTTTTTTATCATGCTCACAATACTTTGAGTGGATTTTACTCCGGCTCCTACAGCGAGGTCTTTGCTGATGAATCGCCCGCCGAATATACTGACGCTCGTAAACTGACCGGTTACATATCCCGGAGAGATTTGCCTCAATGATTCAAAGTAAACCGGCTTTCCGGCAAACATAGTTCCTTTGGCAGTCTGAGCTGTGAGAGCGGAAAAACTGAGCAGCAAAAACAAGAATGGTAAAAAGTATTTCGATTTCATGGTTTTTTGTATTTTTTCTTATCCTTAAAAATAAATTTAGTTTATAGATATCTTTACGCCGGATGCGGTAAAAAGGATAAAAAAAGAGCGGCACAAAGGGTTAATTCGTGCCGCTCAATTGTATATGCGTGTATATTTTCAGATAAAATACTATCTGAACACATTGATTCCGGTTGCCCAGGGAAGGATAGAATAGGAGAGTCTTCCTGCCTGAACTGCGGGATCTGATTGCAGATGAGCCTCTACTTCTTCTTTTGTAACGCAGTTAAAAACAAAAACTCCACGCCAGTCTCCATCCTCCAGAAAAGGGCCTGCGAGTTTTAACACTCCTGCTTCAGAGAGTCTTTGAATGTTTGCAAGGTGTCCGGCCTGAATTTCGGCTGCGGTAGCGGCATCCTGCTCCCGGTTAGCTCCTTTGGTAAGCATTACAAAAAAATACTGTTTCAAGTCTCCGATATAAGTTTCTCTCTTTTTGTAATGAAACTCCTGCTCCATTTCTGTGCCTTCTGTAGTACCGGACAAGGACACCACCAGGGAATCCTTCCCGACCGTACGATAAATAATTTGCTTTGGAAAATCATGTTCTTCATTTTTAAAAGTATAAGAACCGGGGGTTTCAGCGGTTGCTTCCATTTTAAAAGGAATCGGCTCGTCTCCGTTTTGGCCGTAAACAGTCGGAGTGTAATATACATCGTTGTCTTCAAGAGAAAGTACGAGGTTTTCACTTACGAGCGTATCGGGCGGGATATCCGTATATCTTTGATTTACAGAAAAGCTTTTGCCGAGCAATGTATTATCATTCAGCAAAGACCACTCTTCAAAAACCCTTTCTCCCGGCACAGGCTCCGCCGGCATGAGTTCCCAAACACCTGTAAGCCATGCAAAACTATCAACCGATACAGGAGACTGTGCTTCTGTAGTCAGGATTGAGGAAGAAAAAAGAAGAATCCCCAAAAAAGATTTTAAATTCATAAATTAAAACGTTGAGTAAGTTAATGTGTTTCATTGAAATTACACCAGAAATTTCTGTAAAAAAAATCCAGCGTAAAACCGATAGCAAAAATACGTCCAAATTCGTTAACTTTTACGGAAAAATATTACATCTTCAGGTGAAATATTATCTTCGGATAAAAAAATCCGATAATAGTATCACATTTCCATGACAATCACACAATCCTCCTGCTCTACCATAATATTTTCGGATAATAATACCTGTTTGATTTTTCCGGGAGCTGAAGCAGAGATTCCCGTTTCCATCTTCATCGCTTCCACGACAAAAAGAGGCTGATTTTTCACTACTGTATCTCCGGGCTTAACAAATATTTTTGTAAGTTTTCCTTGTAACGGTACTCCGACTTCATTCGTTGCCTGTACTTTCCGGTTTGCTACTTTTGTGGATTTGACGGATTTGTCTTTTACATGAACAGAGCGGGTTTGTCCGTTGATTTTGAAGAATACGTCTCTTTCTCCGTCTTCGTTGGCTTCGCCCATATACATATACCGAATCAGTACATTTTTCCCCTTGTCAATCGGTACCATAATTTCTTCATTGTTTTTCATGGGGAAGAAAAACGGAAGGGTTGGAAGCTGAGAGATATTTCCAAACTCTTTTACATGCTGATAATATTCTTCAAAAACCTTTGGATACATTTTATAGGAAAGAAAATCCAGAAAGGTAAGTTTTGAGTCGAATTTTCTGTGGAAATCTTCAAACTCTACCTCAAAGTTCGCAGGAGCGAGGTGTGCATTGGGCAAATCGGTATAAGGTACTTCATCTTTCAGGATAATGGATTGAAGTGCGGGCGGAAATCCCCCGAAAGGCTGTCCCAAATCTCCTCTGAAAAGCTGTTTGACGGATTCAGGAAAGGATAATTGCTCGCCTTTTTCCATCACATCAGCCTCAGTAAGGTTATTGGAGGTCATAAATAACGCCATGTCTCCTACTACTTTGGAGGAGGGAGTAACCTTCACAATATCTCCAAACATCCTGTTTACTACTTCATAGTTTTCCTTTATTTGATCGAAGCGGGATTCCAGCCCCAGCGAACGTGCCTGAGGAAGTAAGTTGGAATATTGTCCGCCCGGAATTTCATGGTCAAATACTTCTGCCGTTCCTGCTTTCAACTCTGACTCAAATGGATAATAATATTCCCTGACGATTTCCCAGTAGTTGGAAAACTGATTTAATTTTTTGAGATTCATGGGCATTTCTCTCTCATGTCCCTGCATCATCGCCACTATGGAATTAAAGTTGGGCTGAGAAGTAAGGCCTGACATGGAAGCAAGGGCTACATCAATGATATCTACATCAGCCTCTATTGCTTTCAGATAGGTAGCGCACTGAATTGCGGAGGTGTCATGCGTATGTAAATGAATCGGAATCGAAAGATGTTTTTTAAGCTCTTTGATAAGTACCGCTGCCTGATAGGGTTTAAGCAACCCTGCCATATCCTTGATGGCAAGTATGTGCGCCCCCTCATCCTCGAGTCTTCTCGCAAGGTCAATATAATACTGTAAGTTGTATTTGGGTCTTTTGGGGTTAAAGATATCACCCGTATAACCAATACAGGCTTCGGCAATTCCTCCGGTGTGATTTACTACGGTATGAATGGCATTTTTCATCCCTTCCACCCAGTTCAGGGAGTCAAATATTCTGAATACATCCATTCCGTTTTTCCAGGATTCTACGATGAATTTCGAAACCAGATTGTCAGGATATGCTGCGTAGCCTACGGCATTGGCTCCCCTCAGCAGCATCTGAAACATGATATTGGGAATTGCCTGACGAAAAAGCTGAAGTCTTTCCCACGGACATTCATGCAGGAAACGCATGGAAACATCAAAGGTAGCCCCTCCCCATACTTCCATGGAAAATAATTCCGGATGATTCTTCGCAAAACTTTCTGCCACCTGAAGCATATCCCGGGTACGTACTCTCGTAGCCAGTAAGGACTGATGAGCATCCCGGAAAGTAGTATCTGTGTAAAGTACTCTTTTTTCGTTTTTTACCATCTCTATCAGTTTGTCCCTCCCGTACTTTTCAAGAATCGTTTTGGTACCTTCCGGATAAGGGGCAATTTTATCGTATTGTGGTACGGTTGGCTTCCTGAAAGTTTTGTTTTTATCATAATACTTCACATCCGGATTGCCGTTTACCTGTATTTCTGCGAGGTAACGTATCAGTTTTGTTCCTCTGTCCTGTCCGCCTTTGGTTTTGAGCAGCTGAGGATTCTGCCCGATAAATCCTACAGTGGCCTCTCCTTTCTGAAAGGATTCATTATTCATTACATTCATCAGAAAGTAGATATTCGTTTTTACCCCGCGGATACGGAATTCCGCAAGCGTTCTCAGCATCCTTTGCGTAGCACCTTTAAGGGTACGGCTCCAGGCAGAGATTTTGACGAGCATCGAATCAAAAAACGGAGAGATTTTTACGCCGGCGTAGGAACTTCCTTCATCCAGCCTGATTCCAAATCCTCCTGCATTCCGGTAGGCAATAATCTGGCCGTAATCCGGTTTAAAGTCATTCTCGGGGTCTTCCGTTGTAATCCGGCACTGAATGGCAAATCCGTTGCATTTTATATCATCCTGTGAATGGATTTTAATCTGTGTATGGGTGAGCGGACAACCGGCTGCAATCATTATCTGGGAGCGCACCAAATCTATGCCTGTCACTTCCTCTGTAATCGTATGCTCCACCTGAATGCGGGGATTTACCTCTATAAAGTATATATTCAGGTCTTTATCTACCAGAAACTCTACCGTTCCTGCATTATTATAGTTTACATGCTTCGCTATTCTCAGTGCGTATTCATAGAGTTTTTCCCTCGCAAAATCCGGTAAGGTAGAGGGAGCTACTTCAATCACTTTCTGGAATCTCCTTTGTACCGAACAGTCTCTTTCAAAAAGATGAACGATGTTCCCTTCGTTGTCACCCAGAATTTGTACTTCTATGTGCTTGGGGTCTTTAAGGAATTTTTCCAGAAAAACAGTATCGTCTCCAAATGCATTTTTGGCTTCGTTTCTTGCTTCAAAAAAAGCTCTGGACAATTCCTCTTCATTATTTACCACCCTCATTCCTCTTCCTCCTCCTCCGGCTGCGGCTTTCAGCATTACCGGATACCCGATTCTGTCTGCTTCCGAAACAGCGTCCAGCAGTTTCTCAAGGCGGATATTACTATCCGGAATCATCGGTACTCCTACTTCTTTGGCTACCAGTTTGGCTGCTACTTTATCCCCCAGTTTCTCCATTACATCCGGACGGGGCCCTACAAATATAATCCCTTCCTCGGCACACCTTCTGGCGAAATGTACATTCTCAGATAAAAATCCGTATCCCGGATGAATTGCGTCAACCCCGTTTTGTTTGGCTACCCGTATCAGTTCTTCTATATCCAGATAGGGACGAACCGCCTCATTTTCTCCTCCGATAGAATATGCTTCATCGGCTTTGTAACGGTGCAGTGAATACCGGTCCTCGTAGGTATAAACAGCTACAGTGGTGATATTCAGTTCGTTGGCGGCTCTTAATACGCGGATTGCAATCTCTCCCCGATTGCTTACCATTAATTTTTTGATAATCTGATGTGACATATTTGCTGGGAAAAATAAAGTTTGTGTGTAAAAAAACTGCAAAGTTAACAGCTTATTTATAAAATAATAATTTTTTTTCAGGTACGCAAAAAAACTGCGTACATCTATCGATACCTTTGTATTATGAAAACGGAAACAAGACAAATACCGCTGAATTTTCCTTACCGACTGTATTTTTACGGGTCAGTGGATTCTTTGGACACGGATGTAATCATTGAGATTCCCCGGGATGAAATGCCTTTGATTCAGGAAGACAGAAAGGTAAAACTAAAACTGATTGAAAGTCAGTATGAAATCGAATGGAATTGTATTCTCGCTGTAATCGAAAACGGATATATCTCTGATACGATTTACCCTAAAACCTGGATAGATTCCCTGAATAATGCTTTGCTGGAAACTTATTCCCTGCACGAGCAGTATTTTTCTAATCCGGTTTGCGGAAAAATGCCGAGAAATCGCCTGCTTGCTATCTACAAAACGCTCAGAACGATTATGAGTGTGCTTACCCGAACGCATTTAAGAGGGATTATCCGGCCTGTGGTAAATGGTGTACATCCTTTTGAGGATAAAATGGAGGCGGTAAGCCGGGTTTTTCTGCCGGAAATAACGGATTTTCATCAAAGAAATATGCTTAATACGGATATATGGAAAACCATTGCTTTTTATATCGGACAAAACCTTTCGCTGATTACCTCGGGTATCGAAATTTATACAAAAAAAGATTTGCTGAAGTATCATCCTTCATTAGCCAGCTTCATCCTCCGGAAACCATTGCTGGAAGAGGATAAGTACGTATTACAGGATTATCTGGAAAAATGGCTGCAAATGACCCGGGATTTTGGCACCTTTACATCTGAGGGAACAAATCTTTATTGCAAAGAGGAAGCCATAGATATGAAAAAGGAAATTTACCTTACAAGTAAAAATTATTATGAATGAAATGCCTTCCCTGAGATATCAGTTTTTTGGCTCCGCCGATTCTACCGATGTGGATGTGGTTTTTTTTGTGGATGAAATACCGGATACAATCCGTCTTTGTTCCGCACTTGTAATGACTCTCACTCAAAGGCTTACCGCTCAAAAATCGCTGACACGTCCGGTAAACGGGAATCTGGCGGTTTGTAAAGAAGGAGTTCTCCTTCAGGTATTCAAAGGGACTGCCGACGAACTCAATAACTCCCTGTTTTATACATATGATTTGCATATTCAGGATTTTGAAAATGCAATTTCAAGGCTGCTAAAAAGAGATACAGACCTGAAATTTCTCCGTTCAGCAAGAATGATTCTCGCCTGGTTTACCCGTACCCGTCACCGTGTGGCTATCAAAGAGGCACTGCGACAGGACATTGACGCTAAATATGATGTATTAATCCAATGGGACTTTCCGACCCTCCTCACTGAAAATCATCCGGACAAAAATATACTCAAAAGCATTGCTTTTCAGATAGGACAAACCCTCGCACTCGACGAAGGGAAGGAACTCTATACCAAAAAGGAAATCGCCCTTCATTTCCCGGCTTTAGCCCCCTTCCTGAACCGTCAGGAAACCCCTGACTTTCACTCGCTGAATGGACTTTTTTTGCTTTATCTTTCAAAACTGAATCACAGATGCGGACAGATGAAAAGAAAAACGGAGTATGGGTATGAGGGGGAATGAAATGAGGACACCAATCCCCAAAAAAGCAAAAGGTACAAGCCCAAAAGCGGCTTATACCTTTATACTTACACCTATTAACCTGTTTATCAATAATTAAGCAGATTCACACCCGCTTCAACTAGTTGTGTTTTTGGACCTTGCCCGTCGGCAAAGAAATTGCTGAGATTGTAATTCACATAAAAATCAAACCATTTGAAATCCAGTCTTGCGGTGACTCCGTATTTCAGCGGATTCAGATTGTAATCATCATGGTCTTTGAGTTTTGTGCCCTCCATATCCACTCTTTTGGTTTTGGCATCCAGCAAATAACCGGCATAACCTCCCATTGAAAGCTCCACAGAACTTTCCCTGTGCGGACGGGTTTTGAAATTCAGCAACAGCGGAATCTGAAGAAAAGTAGAGACCAGCTTGTTTTTACTGTAAGGCTCTGAGGAAGCTACCGGCGTTACATAATCTGCGTCGGGATTCAGAATAAAATCATTTTTGTAACGGAAGTTGTTTATATTCAAAGAGATAGCAGACTTCAGGCTTACAGCACCATTCCCGAAGAGCGAAACCCGGGTAGGCAAAAAATGAGAGGTAACGTGCATAGAACGAAGATTATCCATTTCCATCATTTCCACCGGATTTTTACCGACTTTTCCGTCCGTGATGAAGTTATTCCACCCTAAATCCAGCCCGAACAAATCCACATCCACCGCTTTTCTTTTTTCTCTTTCGCAGCAGCCTTCATTTCCATTATCGTTATCTTCTACAATTTCGATTTCCTTTTCTTCGATGACATTCCCGCTATCTCCCTCTCCATCCTGGCGTTTTTCCTCAATCCATTCTCCATCCTTATTTTTTCTTTTCATTATCACTTTCATATCCCCGTCTTTTCTTTCAATAATGATTTTGCGGTCGCCCACGATTACCTCAGTTTCCCCTTCTTCTTCGACCCATTCTTCTACATCTTCCTCAATCTCTTTTCCTTTGCGCTCGAGTTTTTCCGCATTCTTCTCAATTTCTATCTGTGCTATTTCCATTTCCCTTTCGATTACAGACTCCAGAGAGTCCATATCCGGAATATTCACATCGATTTTCCGGACAATTTTTCCGTTTTCATTTTGGTCCACGATAACCACCTGTTTACGGATGATTTTTTTTCTTCCGGCAGAGTCCGTGATGATTTCACCCTCTTTCGTATCACCCAAAATTTCATCGATGTTTGTAGAGTCAGTAATTACATACTTTTTATAGACTACTACGTCTTTGCTCTTATTGTCTTTTCCATCCTTCATGATGATTTTGACTTCACGGTTTCCTTCTTTTATCACCGTGGTGTCGTTCTTTTGTGCCCAGACTCCGGTTACTGAGCCAATGAGGAGCATTGCAAAAATCCACTTCTTTTTCATATTAGTTTTTAGTTTTAGTATAAATTTTACAATAGAAATATAATTAAAATGATGTTTGATTTACATAATTATCTTCAGCAAAGCGTTAAACTCTCCCTTACTTTGCCTACAGAACCCAGCCAATTGTTCCGCTTAATACTCTCTTTCAATCGGTTTTTGTTTTTTCTGAACTACCTTTACATTTTTCAGATTCAGCTGATAGGTAACATTTTTGTGATTACTTTTGTACTCCTCTTTCACATTGAAAGGCATATTAATCACCTTGTTCAGTTGTTGTGTAGCAAAGGAAGCCACATTGTCAAACTCCAGATTATTCAGATTCAGGCTGTTTCCGGAATTACGGGATTCTTTCACAGCATTTTTGGGAGCAGGGGCAACCGGTTGGGCCGCTTTCTTTTTTCGTACAGGGATTTCATACACAATCCATTCTGTTTCTGGCTCTTCTTCTGTTTGTACAGATTTGTTTTCCTGAGGATTATTTTCAGAAACGATAGCCACAGGCGTTGTAACCTTTTGCTGAGTAATCTCCGTTGCCACCGGTTGAGGCTGATTGTCCTTATAGGTTTCGGTAACCTGAACGATATAGGTACTGGTTTTTTGGTGAGTACCGGATTTTGATTTCTGAGCTGCTGACCGGCTTACCGGAACGATTGGTGTCGTTTGTGCATTTGCAGACCCTTCACTTGCCGTCATCGCTGTTTCTTCCGGCAATTGCGGAGTAGTCGTTTTTACTTCCGGAATGATGTTTTCTATAGCAACGATTTGAGTATCCGGATTTTCAGTGCGGTTTGTGATATAGAATATTCCTGAACCAAAAAGGATGAGAAGAGAAGCCGCTACCGCTAATTTTCTCCACACAGGAATAAATCCCTTCCTGCTCACAGGACGAAGCTCTTTCTCTATGGAAGCCCATACATCCCGCTCCGGTTCCGGATCGAAATCCATGAATTTATTTTTAAGTAACTCGCTCATTGTATCATTTGAATTTTAAAGATCTTTGGAATAAGTAAGCCCCATATCGGGGAATTTCGTTTTTAGTTTATTTCTTAACATATCTTTCGCTCTGGAGAGTTGTGATTTGGAAGTACCCACAGAAATATTCAGCATTTCACCAATTTCCGGATGAGTATATCCTTCAATCTCATACAGGTTAAAAATCGTTCGGTAACCCACCGGTAGTTCCTTTATCACGCTGAGAATTTCCTCTGCCGACATCCCTGAAAGCACCTGCTCATCCAGTTTAACGGAGTGGGCATCCTCGATATCCGTCATGAAATATTTGGATTTTTTCCGGTAATGCGCAATAGACATATTGACCATAATCCTCCGTATCCATCCTTCCAGTGAACCGCCCCTGAATGTGTGAATATATTTAAATACCTGAATAAAGCCATCCTGTAAAATATCACAGGCATCTTCTTTATTGTCCGAATACCTCAAACAAACTCCATACATTTTCCGGTAATACTGCTGATACAGCGCACGCTCATATACAGGCAATTGCTGGATACAACCCTTGACTAAATCCTCCTCCCTGTATGTTTTTATATTAGTGAGCATTCACATTTTTCGTTCTTGGTTCGTGTCGTTTGGATTACTGATATAAAGATGGAAGTACTATACAGAACGGTTGCATAAATCCTCAAAAAAATAAAATTATTTTTTTGAGGACTTTCTGATTTCTTTCAGTAAAAGTGCTCCGGCTATTTTCTGTCCGAAAGGGGAGGCATGAAAATCATTTTCGCCATAGGTTCTCAGTGAATCTGTGTCCTGACTCCGGAGTGCTGATAAGGGGTTTACAATTTTAATATTACTTTGCGGCTCAAATGCCGCAGAAAGTTTCTGAATAAACGGATAATTCTCAGACAAAAAAACAGAATCCTCCGATACTGCCAGATTCATCGCTTTGTATTTTTCCCGGTAATAACGATTAATCTGAGTACAGTGCGGAAATACAAGAATGTAAAGTGTCGCATTATTTTTCCGGGTAATCTCAGAGAGTGTGCCTATTTCCCGGATTAACTTCTCCAGGTCTTTTGCTCTTTCTCCTTCCCCTTTTACCGACTCAATTACTAAAAGAGAATCCGCAATCAGAGATTGTTTTTCGTAGGGAGAATATTTCAGGGGAGAGAAAGGTTCTTTGAAAACATCCTTATCTCCCATAAGTTGAACCCCGGTTTTCGCTTTCAGATTTTTGAATGCCTTCCATTGACCCGCCTTGTAATTCATCAGCTCCAGAATCCGGAGGTAATTGGAAAGACTGTAATATATATTTTTTAATACAACATGCTTTTGCCAGTTTACCTTCTTGTGGATATTGGCGAGGTCATTTCCCACATACACCTGATATACTACCACAGGAGAAGGAAAGCGCTTCAGGCGGCCGGGAGCCAGTGTCAGTGTCTCAAAGATTCCCGAGCCGGATACAGAATGATTTACTACGGTATAATCCTGAATACTGTCTCTGAGCAGATTTACATAAGATTGCTCGTATGCCGTAAAGGAATCCCCGAAAACAGATAAAAATGGCCCGGAAGCAGTAAAAACAGCATCAGGATTATAATTTTTTAATTCTTTGGCGTAGAAGTCAATCGCACCGGAACGGTATAGAATTTCCGGAACTCCGATACAGATAACCAAAAGATACAAAAAATACAATATCCCCTTTCTGGTTTTTTTGAGCGCGGTAAACGGCATTTACGAATGTTTTTTTACAAAATTAACGCATTTTTTTTAGGAATCATTATAAAATTTTGTAAATTTGTACTCCAAACGATTTTTTTAAATGCTAAACTCCAACGGAGCACTTCCTTCCGGAACTTTATTAAAAAACGGAACTTACCGGATTGAGAATATTCTCGGTCAGGGTGGGTTTGGTATAACCTATCTTTCCACACATGTTTCTCTCGGTAAAAATGTAGTGATAAAGGAGTTTTTTATGCAGGGCTACTCCATTCGGAACAACGACAGCACGATTGGTGTACAGTCTATCGGAGAAGAGGAATATAATAATTATAAGGAGCGGTTTCTGGATGAAGCCCGTATGCTTGCCAAATTTGAAGGTAACCCCAATATCGTGGACGTAACCGACCATTTTGAAGAGAGAAATACGGCTTATTTTGTAATGCCGCTTTTAAAAGGGAAAAACCTGGGACAAATAGCCAAGGCTTCTCCCAATGAACGAATAAGCGAAAAGGGAGCACTGGATATTCTTAAGCAGCTTTCTCATGCCCTGATTGAGATTCATGCTCAGGGAGTGCTGCATCGGGATATCAAACCCGAAAATATCATCGTTACCGAAAAAGGAACGGCTGTACTCATTGATTTCGGGGCGGCAAGAGAGTTTATCCGCCAGGAAGCAAGCAAACACAGCGTTTTGCTCACCCCTGGATTTGCCCCCGTTGAGCAGTATGATTTGCATGCACAAAGAGGTGCTTATACGGACATTTATGCCGTTGGCGCAACGCTTTACAAAGTACTTACCGGTAAAAATCCGCCTGCTTCTCCATCCAGAAGCATCGAACAGATGCCCGAACCCAAAGCCCTGAATCCTGCTATCTCGGGCCGGATGAATGCCGTGATTATGAAAGCGATGGCTTTACGTCCTCAGGAAAGATATCAGTCTGTTCAGGCGATGATGACAAACCTCAGCCTGAATACCGAAGGCGCAGAACCTGAAACCCGCATGATTCAGGACGACGCAACGGTTTTTGCGCCTCCTGTGCCTCCAAGGAAAGACCCTCCGGCAGAACCGGAAATCAAAAATAAATCATCCCAAAAACCCGTCGCTGAAAGTAAGCCCAAAGTAACGGATTCCCGGTTAAGGCAAAGAGGCGATTCTCTGTTTCGGGCAGGGAAGTTTTCTGAAGCCGCCGTTTTTTACAAACAAATGCTCGACGCAGACCCCGGTGATGCCTATGCAAGAAGACAGCTTGCCGAATGCGAACAGAGAATCAGTATTAAACCCAAAGGCCGCCTCAAAAAATGGCTTTGGGCATTTATCATCCTCGGCGGAATCGGTG